>CAJMQE010000007.1 GCA_905215405.1 uncultured bacterium | reverse complement strand
CAATTCATTCAAAAAATATGTTTTTAGACTTGACTTTTAATAGTTAGTCTTTCTTATAAAAAGTAGTGCCTGTCCAGTCGTTGAATTTCCTCTTCCTCCATGCTAAAATGTGTGTATCATTTTAAGCGGGAGGGATTATTATGAAAAAGAAAAAGGCTACCATGCAGGATATTGCTGACTTATGCGGTGTATCTGTCGCTACCGTATCCTACGTGATCAATAATTCAGAGTCAGAACATATCCGGCATGACACACGTATTCGTGTACTGGAAACTGCGAAAAGGCTGAATTATATTCCAAACCAGAACCATTGTCGACAGCGCCGCCAGAAAAGCAATCTGATCGGTATTATCATCAATTGGGATAAAACCACATCCTATGGCCGGAAAATGCAGTCCTACGATCTTGCAATTGAATTACAGCAGCAATTATCCATTCTTCGCTATGACACGATTATTGCAACTACCAGGAACCTGGAGGAAAAAGCCGATATACTGGCAAAGCGTTCACTGGATGCTGCATTTATCATCGATATCCGCACACAGGAAGTCCGGCAGCTGACCAGAAATTATTATGTACCTATTCTCTTTCTTGACTGTGAAATCAACGATCCACTCTTTTGTAAGATCTATCCGAATTACGATGTCATCATTTCCACTGCTCATCGGATGCTTCTGGAAAAAAATCTGTTTCTGATTATGGACGATATGCTCAACGAAGAATGTAAAGATCTGATTACCAGCAAATTTGATGCAGATCGAATCTTTTTATGCCGATCCGGTGCAGCCTGTGATAATCAGCTGAGAGAATTTCTCCTAAAACATCAGAACGAAAAAGGGATCGTATTCGGCGAAATTCTGGGGCTTGAAGTTGAGCGCTATATCAGCAATGACAATATTGTCGTTGTCACCTGCCTGAACCATTCCGGCCTGCTCCTGACTGATACAAAAACTATTTCTGTTAAGAACCGTACCAGGGCAGAAACAGCTGTCAGAATGCTTCAGCAGATTCTTTCCCTTTCGTATATTAATACTCCGTTCAATCAGGTACTCCTGAATCCGGATTCCTCCAAATGTTAAAATCTATCTGATGTTTAGGGTTATTGATTTCCCTTTTTCTTCTTTAACTGAATGACCGCACCTGCAGCAACTACGATCAAAATAACAATTCCAACATAAACCAGTGTCAGATCACTGCCTTTTTTGGCCGTTTCATCTGTTACCGCATCTGCTGCAACTGGTTCCTCGCTCTTATCCTGACTTGCAGCTGTTGTGGCTGCTGGTCCTTCCGGCCATCCGGCCTGGGCTTGCGTTACGGCTGTAATGGCATTTCCACCACCAAGACCGGAATCATTTTTCTGTGATGTAGCACTATTTGTGATCCAGTAGGTCTTTCCAGCTTCCAGATCCATACAGTTCGCTGTCTGATTTGTTCCATCATTAAATAACACGCCAAATGTCTCGTTTGCCGGTAACTCAAATGAGAACCATCCATTTCCCAGATCGGTCATCTTATCTCCCGGCCAGGCATTTTTTGCAAGATTCACGTTATCTTTGATTGTCCAAGCCCAGATATTTACTGTGCTCCAGTTATTTTCATTTTGATAATAGATCTTCGTTGTTCCTGCCGCAGAATCACCTGTATCTGCTGCAAGAATACTGCCCGCCATACCGACCGCCATCAGTACCGCAACCATCGCAACTGCAAGGATTCTAAGACCTGTGATCTTTTTCTCCATATTCTGCATTCCCCTGCTCAAGAAACTTTCATTTTTTTTCATACCCTGTCTCCTTTACCAGACTATTATTCTGACTTTTTACCAGTTACCCTTTCTACTATCATTCCTAATACCTGTTATCTTGTTCCGTCCTTTTTGCTTCCTTTTCTATGTAAACTTATTTCCGGTCAACTTTAAAATACATTGCCGTATCCGCTGGTATATCATCTGTACTGCACACTTCCCCACTGAGTAGCTCCTCTGTTTTTTGTGGCAGATCCTTAATGCATAATCTCTGCACTTTATCTGTCTGGTTGATTACAATATAAATATCCGTTTCCTCTGTACTTCTTTTCATAACAAATACATCTTTTGTGCTGTAGAACCCAATGGTTCCATTCCGAAGTGCCTTTTCCGTTCTTCTCAGATGGATCAACTTGGTGTAATACCGAAACAATGCCTGATTCCATTGATTCCTGTTCCAGTTGAAACCTTTGCGACACCCTGGATCATATCCACCTGTCAATCCGGTTTCAGTCCCATAATAGACACATGGTACACCCAAATAGCCGAACTGAAATGCCGCTGCATTTTCCAGGCGATCGGTATGTTCTCCTGCCTGGTATAGAAAACGCTCGGTATCATGGCTATCCAGCAGATTGAACATCAATTCATTCTGTCTGTCCGGATATTTCATCAATTGTGCTTCCAGCGCTCCTGTAAACTGCAGTGCATTTGTCTTCTTCTTCGCAAAGAACAATTCCGCCTGATATGTTACCGGATAATTCATCACAGTATCGAACTGGTCTCCCATCAGCCATGGTAATGCATCGTGCCAGTTTTCTCCTATGATCACCAGATTTTTCGATATATTTTTTACCACTTTTCTGAACTCACGCCAGAAATCATGATCCGGTTCGTCCGCTACATCTAGTCTCCATCCGTCAATCCTGAATTTGGTAGTCCAGTAACTTACTACGCGGAATAAATAATCGCGTACAGCGGGATTCGCTGTATTCAGTCTTGGCATATAGGGAACTTTTGCAAATACTTCATAATTCATCTCATCACACCTGACTGGAAAGTTTTTTATGTAGAACCAGTCTTTATATTGAGATTCTTCTCCTTTTTCCAATACATCCTGAAATGGGGCGAACTGCTCACTACAGTGATTGAATACCGCATCTAGCACAATGTGAATCCCCCTATTATGTGCTTCATCCACAAGTTTTTTCAGAGTCTGTTCATCTCCAAAATGTGGATCGATCTGCATATAATCTATCGTGTCATATTTATGATTGGATGCCGATTTAAAAATCGGTGTCAAATACAACGCATTGATTCCCAACTCCTGTAAATAAGGCAGTCTTTTTCGAATTCCTTCCAAATCTCCTCCAAAAAAAGATCTCGGCGTCGGATCCGCATCCCAAGGTTCCAGATTTTCAGGAGAGATCTGCGGATCTCCATTGTCGAACCTCTCGACAAAGATCTGATAGAACACTGCATTTCTATACCATTCAGGCTGATAGAGTACTTCATTTTTATGCACAGCTGGGTACTGAAAGAACAGATGATGTGCATTTTTGTCATCGAACTCCTTTAAAATACCTGCTTCTGTATAAAAAATGTGTTCCTCCTGCCCGATCACTTCAAAATAATATCCCAGACGGATATCTTCCTGCCTGATATTATACTGGTAATAATCAAAGTAACTGTCTGTTGCAATTTTTTTCATCACCACCCACGTCTTTGCGGCCCAGTCAAACTTCACGCCATAGTGCAACCGCACCTGTTCGACATCATCCCTGGCCGTTCGAAAACGGATTCGGATTTCGTCCATTGAATACGCACAGGCATAGTTGCTCTTTGGGCGATGATACAAAACATCCTTTTTCATCTGAACATCCTTTCTCTATTCTCTATTCCGTCGCCAGTAATGCTTTCCAGTTCTCCACGGCTTTGCTTCGCCCTTCTGCTGGCGTCAGCTGCCCATCAAAAACCGCTCTGCTGATGTCCGGAAGAACTGACCATATATAGGACATTCTTTTCTGACTTGGAATCGGCACTGAATTTTCGAACTGCTTTACAAATACAGACAGATATTCATCTTCTGAAAGTCCTTTTACCTGATTGATATCCTTTAATGTCGTAATTCCACTGCTCTGGTCATATAAGATTTCAGCACCTTCCTCACTGATCAAAAAGGATGCCAGAAGTTCTGATGCAATCGGATATTTGGTAAATGACGATACGAATGCGCACTGAACACCTGCAAACGGTTTCAGCGGTTTTTCCTGGTAGGTCGGCAGTGTCGTGATTCCAAAATTAACGCCACTGTCCTTGATCTGCTGAATATCCCATGGACCGGTAATATAATATGCTACATTTCCTTCCATAAAGTTTGCTTTCAGCGAACTCTTGTTATTCAGATCCGTCGAAGAGACCGGCATACTTTTTTGTAATGTGGATAACAGTTGTAATCCATTTTCAAATTCCTGGGTATCAAATCCCGGATCAGAATCATCTTTTCCATCGCTGCCAAAGATCTGATATCCCTGATTGGATAAGAACGGGAACTCATTATAACCATCTCCAATGTTACAAAGCAGATTGAATCGGTTGTTCTCCGGATCATTAAATGTTTCCGCTCCCTGCATGATCTCTTCCAGTGATGTCGCTGGTGTGCTGACAAGGTCCTTATTGTACAGCATACAGTTGACTTCGATAGAAACCGGTACCCCGTAGATCTTTCCATCATTTGTGACTGTGCTGACACCGGATTCTGCCACTTTGTCCCTGACATTATCTGCAACTGCATCTTCCATCTGCATCAGAACTCCGGATGATAGCCCTTTCTGAAACTGATCATGAGCAGTGACAAAGACATCCGGTCCTTCCCCAGAAGGTCCGCTCAACGATACTTTATCCACCGTTCCCATCCCTTCCTGTACAACAGACACTGGAACTCCGTACTTTGCCTCAAATGCTTTTGCAATCGCTTCCCCATAATCCTGATTGCCGGTCCAGAGTACAAGACTTGCATCCTTTTCCGGTACCATCTCACTTAAAGTCTTCACACCACTTCCTACAAATGTAGTCTCCTCCTGCGGAATTTCTCTGCCACAGCCAGTCACGGTTGCCAGCATGAGACTTCCAAGTATCAGCGTCAGACCTGTCGCTGTGATCTTTTTGACCAAATGTGATCTCTTCATGCTATCTCCACCTTTCCCCAAAAAATCATCCTTATTTTTCCTTCTATCACTTCATTACTCTTTGCTCGCGCCTGCTGAAATGCCCTGTACCAAAAACTTCTGAAAAAGCAGATACAGAATGGTGATCGGCACTGCCACAAGTACGGCTCCTGCTGCAAACAGTGTAAAATTCGCATCCTGATCTGATGCAATCATAGAATAGAGTCCAACTGCCACTGTCTTATTTTTATTTCCCGTCAAAAGCAGGTTTGGAATAATGTAATCCATCCATGGAATCATGAACTGGGAAACCACACAGTAGACAATGATCGGCTTTGCCATCGGCACAATGATCCTTACAAATGTATTCATTTTACTGCTGCCATCAATATAGGCGGCCTCATCCAGTGATGCCGGGATCCCATCAATGTATCCTTTCACCAGCCAGACATTATAAGGGATTGATCCAGCTGCATAAATAATGACCAGTGCTACTGGTTTATTGACCAGCCCCAATACGACGAACAGCGTGTATACAGCGGTCATGGACAGAAAACTTGGAAACATGGAAAGTACCAGCAACGTCATCAGTCCACTCTTTTTCCCTTTGAACCTAAATCTTGACAGGACCCAGGCCGTGATCAGAATCAGAAATACAGAAATAACTGCATTTAATGTGGCGACCACCAGACTATTCAGGAACCAGTATCCAAAATAAGTCTCCGTAAACAGCTTCCCATAGTTCGCCAGTGTCAGCTGTTTGGGAATAAAACTTGCTGTAGAAAGATTCTGCCCTACATTAAAGGAGGATAAAATGATCCAGATTACCGGCACAATGACCAGTAACGAGACCAGAATCAGCTCTCCATTAATCAGAACTGCCTTTATTTTTCGCTTCATCTGCTACTGCACCTCCTTAAATGCCTGTGTTCTTCTGAAGTTCCAAATGGAAACGACCGAGATCATAATAAAGATCATAATATTCATGACTGCAGCCATATCATATAATTTCTGATCCAGTGTCAGTTTATAGATCCAGGATATCAGAATATCCGTATCTCCTGCGAACTGGTAATTTGTATTGACCGGCCCTCCGCTGGTAAGGAAATAGATAATCCCGAAGCCATTGAAATTAGCGGCCAGATTCATAATCAACAACGGCGATGTCGCCTTTAAGACCAATGGAAATGTGATAAACCGAAAGATCTTAAATCCACTGCCACCATCGATCTGTGCTGCTTCATAGAGACTGTTATCAATATTGGACAAAATGCCCTGTATCATGATCATGAACATTGGAAAACCAAGCCAAAGATTGACGACAAGAATTGTCACCTTTGCAATAAATGGATCTGAAAGAAATCCGATTCTGTGATCCGTAAGTCCGATCTGCACCAGAAATCTGCTGACTGGTCCGAACTGTCCATTCAGGAAATTTCTGAAAACAAGTAATGATATTAACTGTGGTATTGCCCATGGAAGAATCATGATTCCACGGTAAAGACTTTTACACTTCGTGTATTTATGATTTAGTAAGATGGCCTGAAAAAGACCAAAGAAAAAAGTTGTCACTGTTGCCAGGATCGCCCATACGATATTCCACCGCAGGACCGAGAAAAAGGTTCCCGACCAGATTGGAATCTGGAACAGTTTTTTGAAATTACTGAAGCCTACCCATTTTACAAGATTTCCAGGAGGCATATGATTCATATTATAATTCGTAAATGCTGTCAGAACCGAAAATATAATCGGCATAACAACGACAAATGATATGTATATTACAATTGGTACCAGAATGACATAAGCAAAAAATCTCGAGTACGTCTTTTTCAGATAATCACGTGATGTCACATACTCTCCTGTCTCATCCAGCTTCTTCGCTGTCTGGTATGCATCACGGATATTGTAGAGATACACTGCAAGTATGACCAGCAGCATAAGCACAACGATAATTCCGCGAATAAGCAACATCGTGGAGTGATCCGCACTGCTGCCTCCCTGCTTTTCTCCCAGTGTGACCAGCCCCCAGATTCCTTTTGTAAAAAATCCACCATGGAGCCGGAATGAAAAATGACTGATCTGACCAGTGATGGCCTCGAACCAGTACCCGCTATATAACTCTACCCCAAAGACCAGCAACTGAAAAAGAAAAAGCATCATTCCCTTGATGCGCTGCCTGCAAATAAAGAACTGTCCGCTTCCCCAGAAAAAGACCGAACAGACCAGGCTGAATATCCGCCTGTTTCCTTTCAATAAAAACACCCCTCTCTACCTGAACTCTGTATGTTTTTTCCTGTTTCCATGCTCTTATTCTACGTCATGGCTTCTAAAATCGCAAGTATTTTTGCACAAAATAATAGCTAAAAAAGCACATGTTTTTATGCGTATTTACCACTTAATTTACTTAAAAAATCTTTTTTAAGTTTTGGATAAAGTTCACAAATGCCGAAAAACACTGTCTCTATTTTGCATAATGTTTTACGCGAATCACTTAAAAAAATCCCCAAAAACATTTTCGTAAATGCTTTTGGGGATTCACATGTGCCTTTATCAGGTCTTCTTAATAAATTCAATTCTGCACTTTGGACATTTGATACAGATTTTTCCTTTTCCCTTTGGAACTCGGATCTTCTGAGAACAGTTTGGACATTTAAAGATGCGGTGTGTCTTTCTATCTGCCATTCTGCTTTTGAACTGACTGATTTTGCAGACCATTTTGTAACGCCAGTTCATAAATTTCTGATTTTCCTGATAGCGCTTGTCTACCCTTTTGGAAAACATTCTAAAATATCCATATATCAATCCGAGCAAACCTATAAAATAGAACAGATTCAATCGGAATATCATTGAAAGTACCAGGAAAATTAATGAAGCATAAATAAGAACTTTACCCAACTGATCCATGCCGTAACGTCCATACATAAAAGTGGTTAACTTTTCTCTAAACTTATTCATAACATTACTCCATTCAACACGCTTATTATGTATATACTGTATCATACATCCCTGCAAAATCACATTAAAAATATATAAACTTTTTCTGATATCTTTATATCACATTTTTTCAGTATTTAAGCGATAAATTCATAGAAAATTGATAGAAATTAACCCTCTTTTTCTATACGATAGACCTACAACAGGGAAGCTGCAACCAATACCGTTCTTCCCATCGAAAGGATTTTTCATGGATAACCAACAAAATACTAGGGACAGTCAGGATTCCTCACTGTCTGAAAAAGACCAGAAATTCAGAGATTTTGCTCTTACCGGTAACATGTGGAAAGTGATCTTTTACGTCTGTATTCCCCTTTCCGTATTTCAGCTCATTAACCACATCTTTAATATTCTTGATACCATGATGGCGTCTCATATCAGTGCGACTGCAGTATCTGCCGTTGCCTACCTGTCCCAGCTGCAGAATATGATCAGTGCCATCGGTGTCGGTCTTGCCGTGGGCAGTACTTTAAAAATAAGTGAGGCCTATGGAGCTGGTGAATATGCTCTTGTAAAGAAACGCATGAGTACCCTGCTCGCCATCTGTACCGGAATTTCAGCAGCTGTGCTGCTCCTGCTTCCGTTTACACCACTTCTGCTGCGTCTCTGCGGCACACCGGAAGAATTTATCAGTGTTGGTACGCGCTATTTTGTCATAACACTGTTCGCGACAGTTCTCAGCTTTTTTAACAATGTTTATATTGCCATTGAACGTTCCCGTGGTAATTCCAAACGTATTCTCAGGCTGAATATGTTCGTAATTGCTCTGAAGCTGTCCATTACTGCCTTCTTTATCTACGGACTTCATGCTGACATTACCATGATCGCTGTAGCGACTGTAATCGCACAGAGTTTTCTTTTCTGTATGGCGATCTACCATCTTTTACACGGCAGTGACGCATTTACTTTTACATTTCACAGTATCCGTTTCAGCCGAATCGTGGTACTTCCAATGCTACATCTGTCTTTTCCGGTTATTGTGGAAAAAGTGGCCTTTGCAATGGGCAAAACTGTCATCAACTCCATGAGCAAAAATTACGGTTCAGTGACCGTGGGTGCCCTCGGTATTTCCAATAATATCAACGGTATTCCGACACAGATGCAAAATGGTTTTCAGGACGGTGGTTCCTCCATCATCAGCCAGAACCTTGGTGCTGGCAATACAAGCCGTGCCCTTGACTGCTTTAAGAAACTGTTAATTGTAAATTCTTTGATCGGCCTTATCGGTTATCTGCTTTTAAATCTGTTTATTGGTCCGATCACCTGGTTGTTCGCCAATAGTACCCAGGGGTTTAATCATGAATTCCAGCAGACGATCATCAACGTCTTTCGTTATGACTCTTTCGGCAGCTGTGTCCCACTCGGCATCAATAGTGCCATCATGGCTCTCTTATTTGGATTTGGTAAGACCCGCCTGACATTGTTGATCAACTTCTGCCGTGTATTTATTTTCAGGATTCCAATTCTCTGGGCATTGCAGAATTTCACGAATCTTGGCAGTGTCAGTGTTGGAATTGTCATGGCTGCCAGCAACATCCTGACAGCTGCACTCTCCTCAGTCGTTGCCATCATCGTTATCCGGCAGATCCGCAAACAGCAGGAGCAGTCGCCTCCATCCTAATCCATGAACGTTTGATCTGAATGTTTTCATATTTCACGAAAGAATTCAATTTTTCCCTTAAGCAAAAAAGCTGTCCTTTCAGCTATTCTTCATCGTCATAAACTGACTTTGTAGATAGAACTGAAAGCGACAGCTTTCTGTTTTCTGTTATCTATTCTCAATCTCTGTTGGCTATCTGACCTGATTCATAAGTCATATAGACATTTCCATCCAGATCTTTCCATGTAAATCCATCTTCTATGATCATATAACTGTGTGGACTATTTTCCTTTGGTATTGATACAGAACCAGGATTCATATAAATGTAATCTCCACGATCTTCACATTTTGGCACATGTGTATGTCCGCAAAGTAAAATATCGCCTTTTTTCGTCGTAGGTCTGTTCTTGTCATCCAACTTGTGTCCATGCACAATATAGATTGTTCTTCCATTGACAAATAAAACCCCCTGTTCTGTCAGCACTGGAAAATCAAGTACCATCTGGTCTACTTCTGTATCACAGTTTCCTCTGATACAAAGAATCTCTTCTTTTATCGGATTTAGCATCGCAATGACTTCCTTTGGTGCATATTCTTTCGGAAGATCATTTCTTGGTCCATGGTAAAGTACATCCCCAAGAATAATAAGTTTATCCGCTTTTTCTCTTTTATAAGCTTCTATCAGCTGTCTGCAGTAAAATGCTGAGCCGTGAATGTCAGATGCAATCATTAATTTCATTTTGCAAATACCTCCGTCTTTTGTCTTTTATTCTCTCTGATTGTCATATAAAAATACTTTTTTTGCAAGCAGATTTTTAAAAAGAATACAAAAACAGACTATTTTTCCTTCTGAAACATGGAACAGAGTGCTGCGATCGCTCCAAACAGAATTCCGGCAACTGGCCATACGATCCATGTAATCCCCCAACTTCCTGTCAAGAAGCTCCAGAGCAGATATCCAGCTGTCACAAGCGGCCAGTAAACTGCACTGATTTTACCTGTCAGCTCATCTTCCTTCTTTTCCTTCATTTCCACTGTATAATCCTTTTTCTGCAGAAGCTGGTTGTAGGCTTCCATCAGACATCCTGCTGCAATAAAAATGAATACTGCAATGGCTACCAGAACAAGAAGCAGACAAACTGTCAAAGTCTCTGTCACTTCACTAACACCTTCAATACACCCTGCTACAACGACAGGAATTACGGAAAGAATACAAAGTACAACCCCAAGCGTAATGCAACCTGTATATTTGCCTGCATAATCCTGCTTCAATTCCGATACATATGTGATGACTCTTTCATCAGGAGCCAGGACTTCCCTCTTCATATACTCATAGCGTTCCATACCAGAGCCACTAAAGATAAATAAGCCAACTGCTATGGCGATCAACACAAAAAGGACACCAATTCCAACAGCATCTGCCATGCCTTCTTCAACCATTCCTGCCCCTGCGATTCCACTCAGCATCAGAATCGTAACCGGTGAAATGATACATAAAAATACACCGACTGCCACAAGCATTGAACTCTTTACCTTCGCCTGCAAAAAATCTTTGGCTGTTTGCAGATTTACTGGTATTCCTGCCTTTTGGCTTGCATTATCTCCACCATTTGCACCCTGGCTGTTAATTGTGCTTTTCTCTTCCAAGCCAAGTTCCTGCACGATCTCATCAATATTTCCAAACTCTGATATGACAATACCGATTGCCTCATTTTCTGATTTTCCTTCGTGTTTTAATTCATTATATTTATCTTCCATCATATTCAGGAGTTCTGCTTTTGCCTTTTTTACTTCTGCTGTATCTGGAAGACTTTTAAATAATCCGTCAATATAATTCTTGATTGTTTCCATACTCTGACATCCCTTCTTTTTTACTCAGGCTTTTGCCTGTAATATCCACTCAGATTTCCATATTCCAAAATTTCTTTCAATATTCCTATTTTATAAATTTCTCTACGACTTCCCTGATCTGGCGGTATTCCTCACATTTTTCCCTGTAATAGTTCCGTCCGCTGTCTGTAATCCGGTAATATGTTCTGCGCTTTCCATTCGTCTCATTACCATAGAAGGACTCAATATATCCGTTCTTCTCGAGACGGGTAAATGCAGAATATAACGTTGTCTCTTTGATAATATATTTTTCATCGGAAAGCTCTTTGATCCGCCGGGAAATTTCATATCCGTAGGACGGTTCATCCAGCAACAGAAAAAGTATAATCATATCGTTATATCCTCTGATTCCATCACTTGTTATCAATCACTCACCTGCTTTCAACTATTCACTTTGAACTTTTACGCTTTCATTTACGCTTTCATCATTATTCTGATTTCAAAGTAATACCTTGCTTTATGATATCTTGGCTTAGGATATTCTGGCTTTTCGATACCTTGCTTTAAGATATTCTAGCTTTTCCATACCCTGCTTTATGATATCCTGACTTTTGGATATCCTGGCTTTTTGATATCCTTGCTTTTTGATATCCTGGCTTTTTGATATCCTGGCTTTTTGATATCCTTGCTTTCCATCGGACAGGCCTCATATTTTCTTACATCTTCACTTATTTCGTCATATCGAACATCGAAAGTATTCCGTCTGTCATACTACGTCTGTCGTAGTACCTGTAGATAATATAGCACGATTACTACGACAGGTCAAGTAATTATAGCAATTAAATTATTTAAGACGCATTTGTACAACAAAAAAGGAGCAACCCTCTGCTCCTTTTCATTTTATTTATAACTGTCCATCCCAAAAAGTCTGGGCAAAATCTTTATGCCAGCATTCTCAGATTGCTTTCATAAAATGTTGCCGCATCCACCGGTTTGCCAAAATAATACCCCTGAATGTAATCAACCCCAAGATTTCTGAGCAACTGATACTGATTGCCTTTTTCAACACCCTCCACACAGATTCTTGTTCCAATTGTCTTTGACAGATCGACGATCAATTTCACAAATGCCTGAGCATAGTCATCATCCACGATATCATCAATAAATGTCTTATCTACCTTGATAATATCCAGTGGCAGCTGCTTGATATAATTCAGAGAAGAATATCCTGTTCCAAAATCATCTAGAGCAATCTGAGGCCCAAGCTTCTTCAGACCATCTATAATCTTCATAACACGTTCCATATCATTAATAGCAAAGGATTCCGTGATCTCCAGTACGATATTTTTCGGATTAACACCTGTTTTTACAAGTATTTTCCTTACATTTTCTGCGACATCTTTCTGGAGCAGCTGTACAACTGACAAGTTGACATTGACCCTGAATTCCGGATATCCATTTTCATTCCAGATCTTGCACTGTCTGCAAGCTTCCTCGAGTACGAAATCTCCGATCGATGTGATCAGACCAAGATACTCTGCCAGCGGAATAAAATCTCCAGGGCCCATAAATCCAAGGACCTTGCTGTCCCAACGCACCAGTGCTTCACAGGATACACATTTTCCATTCGCTGTATCGATGACCGGCTGATAAAATACAACAAATTCATCACATTCAGATGCAATGGCCATTCTCATATTATTTTCAATATCAAGCCGTTTATAGGATCTGCTGTTATAATCTTCCGTATAGAAATTGTAGCGGTTCTTGCCTGCTTTTTTGGCCTCATACATGGCAATATCAGCATTTTTGATCAGTTCGTTGACATCTGTTCCCTTGTCTGGAAATGTTGCAACGCCCATGCTCATGGT
Organism: uncultured bacterium; assembly: GCA_905215405.1. Classification (GTDB taxonomy): domain Bacteria; phylum Bacillota; class Clostridia; order Lachnospirales; family Lachnospiraceae; genus CAJMQE01. Next base: position 66,327 of record CAJMQE010000007.1, on the reverse strand, counting down.
ACAGAAATATTCTGTTTCCATCAGATACCATGGTTTATTGAACATATTGATAATGCTTTTAATGATCTTATCCAGATCATGAAATATATTTGGTGGAATTATAATTACAAATTCATCTCCACCCATGCGGTAACAATTTCCGCGAAGTCCTGGAACACTCTGTAATCCGGCAGATATCTGCTGTAACAAAATATCTCCGTACTGATGACCCAGTCCATCGTTAATATGTTTAAAATCATCCAGATCCATAAAAAGGACAGCACCTTTTTTCTGTATACGGATTGTCTGTTTGATTACTTTCCTCAAATCGTGTTCACATTTCATTCTGTTATACAGACCCGTGAGGAAATCATTATGTGCCTGATATTCTATCTTTTGCTGGTTCTTCTTTTTCTGTGTAATATCCTCAGCGGTACAGATCACGACCTGACTGCCATCTATCCATGTCAGATCTGCGAACTTCACTTCAAACCAGAGTCCTGACTCTGAATCGTAAAACTCCATTGGCTTTCCGTTATCTTCTACAGTCTCATCAAAATACACCTTTACACATTCTTTGATCGTTCTTCTGATTTCTTCTGACTGTGCTGCAAGCTTATTTTCAAACAGGATGTCTCCGCCATTCTGCGTGCAGACGCTGATTCCTGTTCCAATATTATTTAAGATTTCTTTTAACACTTCGTAAGAAGATAACAATGAACTGCTTGTGACTTTTTTTTGCGCAATGCACTGAATTACATTCGTCACATTGCTGATGAACTGTAATTCAGATTCTGACCATTTCTGTATCTTATCGGAATCCATAATTACCACATGCATTGCCAGCATATCGTTAATATACACTGGAACCGTTACACATCTCTTTGCAGCAAGATCCGTCATAACATCTGCATAATTATGCATTTTGAGCAGACCACTTTCGTTCTCATACTTTTTATTCTCATTCTGTGCATTTTCTGGCTGCTCCTGCTCTGTCCTATCTGCCTCTTGTACAGACTGTATTTGACCAGCTTTTTGAATATTCTGATGCAAAGCCTTTGCGGCGGAACTGTTTGTACGTTCCAGCTTTGTATCTGTAATTGTCCGTCTGTTATACTCACCATTTTCTGTCTTTTCTATGACCAGCATATGATCGGAACAAATGCATAGTTTATGTAAGCTAAAATCGATAATATGCTTTTCCTGCATGCCTTCTTTATGATATTCAACAATACTATTCACTTTCGTTCCATTTGGATTGATCTGCAAAAGCAATAGATTGGTAATATCCAGATATTGATTCGAACTTTCGAAAATCTTATAAACGATATCCGTAAATAATTCATGCGATCCAAGCTGCTGCATAATTTCCGTAAGGACCTTATTCCTTATGTTATTTTCATTCATAATTTTCCCGTTTCCTTCACTTATTTTCACTTATGAAATATCAAAGACAACTCCCGTCCCTCAGAGTATGCTTCTTATCCTACGTATTTTTTCATTATACTACACATTATGTAATTTGAAAACAAACGAATTGCTATCAGATAATCTGCTTATTTGTTTTCTTCCTCGTATTTTATAGAAATTTTATTGAGAATTCTCAGTATTCGTGATAGAATTTATTCATATATGGTCAGATAAAAAGTTCTGATCCTGGATTACTATTTCATGAAAGAAGAGGAAATTATGGACGTACTTCGATATAACACCGCTTTAAAGGCCAGTGGCGATGAATACAAAAAAATCGTATTCTGGAACAGATTTCTGCGCAACAAACTGGAACTGATCTTATCCTTTCTGCCAGCATGTCTGTCCATTGTACTGATCTGCATGGGATTCAATAACACTTATTTACTTATGCTGTATGTGATCTTCTGGGCCTATCCGTTCTTCATCTATACACAGTTCAAGAACAGTGTCAGATATCATCTGAAGCATCGTGATCAATCTGAATCTGCACCATGTGAGATCACACTAATGCCAACTGGTATTCTTGCTGAGATTCCTGACTATGATGTTAAATATATCTACCACTGGGAAGATTTTACGACCATCTATGATAAGTTCGGTTATTATATGATGTTCAAGAAAGGACAGATGTTAGTCATGCTTCGCCAGGCTGATATGCCTGATGGTTTGAAAGAACAGATTGTTACTTATATGAAGCAGAATGTCAATCAGAATGAATGTATGTTCCGTTTTTAATCCGGACATCGTAAAAAAAGCTGTACAGATCCTTTGATCTGTACAGCTTTTTCATTCCTCATAAAAAGTCTTTATGAACAACGTTGTGCATCTCTATTTTCCAAGAACTTTATGCATGATATCGGCTGGCATATAATAGCTGATTCCAAGACAATTCAGAATCATACCATGTGCCCCAAGCTCATCTACAAGTTCCGTCAATTCTTTGAAACTATAAAGCATATTCTCATGCTTTCCTTCATAACATTTATCTAATTCAAATCCATCCGTAAATGCAGGAATTGCAATTACATCTTTGCCGTCAGCAGGTTTGAGCTGCTCCTTCAGATTCACATATGGATGAGAAATTTCAACTTCTTCCTCAGTCTCTGTTTTGATACATGGAACCATGAATTCACCATTTAACATGTTCTGAGCCATGGCATTCTCACGAGTCTTTAACATCTGTGCTCGCTGATCTGAAACTTCCACCTGTTTTCTGAATTCCTGGAAAAATGAAATCATACTGTATTCCAGGGCTGGATTTGTTATATATTCATCTGTATAAAAATCACTAAATGGATAAAATTCTTCTCTTTCCACTACATATGGAGTTGATTTTCCATCCATAAATCTCATGGCTTTATAACCATTTCGGTACATATGGGCAACTTCATTTTTAAATTGTGTCTGATCGACATCTGTTGTTGCTACTTTAAATCCCGCCTTCTCCAGCTTCTCTGTAACCAGCTTATGGTTTGCATAATCAAAAAGAACGATCATATCCTGATCCAGTTCGTATGGATATCCTGTTGATTCGCAATAGACGATCCAGAGTCTGTCTGCTGTCTTAATCTTCTCAACTACAATTGGACGGAATGATCTCAGGATCTTATTGAAATATCCTTCATCGTTTTCATTTCCATCAGCAATTGCTTTCTTCACACATGATGGAATAATATCTGACACTACATAAATGCTGTCAGAAAGTGAAAGTGTCTTGAACATTGACACGCCAAAATCCTTATCCTGTGTGATGTGCTTTAGTATCTCCTGTGCTCTGTTCTGATTCATGATAGTCTCCTAACCCAATACCCGTAAATTCCAACGTTCAGTTTCCCGTCGGTACTATAAGAATAGCATATTTACTGGATTAAGGCAATTATTTTAACCTTATTTCCATAGGGTAAATAATGCAAAAACGGTGCAGATTCCATGAACCAGCCATTACCTCTGTAACAGCCAGTGCATAGAACCCACACCGCTTACTCATTGATTCATTTTCGTATATTTATGCATTCCAAATACATTTACAAAATCTCAATTTTTAAGATCAAAGCTTTGCAATATCTACCAGAGATAATACTTTGTTTTTATCTTCATGTTCAAGACTTGTCAGTAATGCATTTGCTGTATCAAGTGCTGTCAGACATGTAATACCTGTTTCAATGGCATAACGTCTGATCAGGAAACCGTCTTTTGCTTTTTCTACACCATTGGATGGTGTATCTATGACAAGATCGATCTTATGTGAAAGGATCAGATCCAGAAGTGTTGGTGCTTCCTGCTCTACTTTATTTACTTTCACTGCATGAACACCTGCATCTGTTAATACCTTTGCTGTTCCTCTTGTTGCATAGATCTTATAGCCAAGTGCTTCGAATCTTCTACCGATTTCAACAATGTCCTTCTTATCTTCATCTTTGACTGTCAGAATGACCTGTTTATTCTTAGTAGGATTGATTCCAGCTCCCTGGAATGCTTTGTAAAGTGCTTCATTGAAGTCTTTTGAAATACCAAGACATTCACCTGTTGATTTCATTTCAGGTCCAAGGCTGATATCAGCTCCACGGATCTTTTCAAAGGAGAATATAGGCATCTTAACTGCGATATAATCTGCTTTCTTCTGAAGTCCAGGAGTATATCCAAGATCTTTGATCTTGCTTCCTGTAATGACCTTGGTTGCAAGCTGTACAATTGGAATTCCTGTTACTTTACTGATGTAAGGTACTGTACGGCTTGAACGAGGATTTACTTCGATAACATATACTTCTCCATCGTATTTGGATACGATGAACTGAATATTGATGAGACCTTTTACATGCAGAGAACGTGCAAGTCTCTTTGTATATTCTTCAATTGTATCAATTGCTTTCTGTGTCAGTGTCTGTGCTGGATATACAGAAATACTGTCTCCTGAATGGATACCTGCTCTTTCGATATGTTCCATAATACCAGGAATCAGAATGTCCTCTCCATCGCATACTGCATCGACTTCGATTTCCTTACCTACCAGATATTTATCTACGAGGATAGGATGATCCTGCTGGATTCTATTGATAATTTCCATAAATTCTGTTACATCTTCATCAGAGATCGCAATCTGCATGCCCTGTCCACCAAGTACATAAGATGGTCTTACCAGTACTGGATATCCAAGTTTATTTGCTACTTTAATTGCTTCTTCTGCCTTATATACTGTACCGCCTGATGGTCTTGGAATATGGCACTCTTCAAGGATCTTATCGAATAATTCCCTATCTTCTGCAGCATCAACATCTTCTGCGCTTGTACCAAGAATTGGAACGCCCATCTTCATCAGAGCTTCTGTCAGTTTAATTGCTGTCTGTCCACCGAACTGAACTACAGCTCCGTCTGGTTTTTCCAGTTCTACGATGCTTTCTACATCTTCTGGTGTAAGTGGTTCAAAGTAAAGTTTATCTGCGATATCAAAATCAGTACTTACTGTTTCAGGGTTATTATTAATGATGACTGTTTCATAGCCTTCCTTCTTAAATGCCCATGTACAATGTACTGAACAGAAATCGAATTCAATTCCCTGTCCGATTCTGATAGGACCTGAACCAAGTACAAGTACTTTCTTTTCAGGTTTTGTTTCTATTGCTTCATTGCAACCATCAAAACATGAGTAATAGTATGGTGTTGAAGCTTCAAATTCTGCTGCGCAGGTATCAACCATTTTATAAGCAGCATGAATATGATATTCATTTCTTAACTGTTTGATCTCTTTTTCTGACTTTCCTGTCAGTTCTCCGATTACGTTATCAGGGAATTCGATTCTCTTTGCTTCCAGAAGCAGTTCTCGATCAAGTTTCTTTGTCTTTAAAGCTTGTTCCATCTCAACGATGACAGCCAGTTTATCAATGAACCAGAGGTCGATCTTTGTGATATCATGCATCACTTCTGGTGTAATATTTCTTCTTAATCCTTCAGCGATCTTCCAGATTCTTCTATCATCAACAACTGCCAGTTCTTCAAGCAGTTCATCATCTGTCAGTTCTGTAAAGTCGTAAGACATCAGGGAATCAACATGCTGTTCCAGAGAACGGATTGCTTTCATCAGGGCACCTTCAAAGTTCGTGCAGATACTCATGACTTCACCAGTTGCCTTCATCTGTGTTGTCAGTGTTCTCTTAGCTGTAATAAATTTATCAAATGGGAGTCTTGGGATTTTTACGACACAATAATCAAGTGCTGGTTCAAAACTTGCATAAGTCTTACCAGTGATTGCATTTTTGATTTCATCCAGTGTATAACCGAGTGCGATCTTTGCAGCGACTTTTGCAATTGGGTAACCAGTTGCCTTGGAAGCCAGTGCTGAAGAACGGCTGACACGTGGATTTACTTCGATAACACAGTATTCAAAACTTGTAGGATTCAGCGCGTACTGAACATTACAACCACCTGTAATACCGAGTTCGTTGATGATATTTAAAGCAGATGTTCTAAGCATCTGGTATTCTTTATCAGAAAGTGTCTGAGATGGTGCAACTACGATACTATCACCTGTATGAACACCGACTGGATCGATATTTTCCATGTTACATACTGTGATACAGTTTCCGTTACTGTCTCTCATTACTTCGTATTCGATTTCCTTCCAGCCTGCGATACATCTTTCTACCAGTACCTGACCAACACGGCTGAGACGAAGACCATTTTCAAGAATATCGTGAAGTTCTTCCATGGTATGTGCGATACCACCGCCGCTTCCGCCCAGTGTATATGCAGGACGAAGTACAACTGGAAGTCCGATCTTCTTAGCAAATGCAACACCATCTTCAATATTTTCAACTACAAGGGATGGTGCACATGGCTCGTTGATCTTTTCCATTGTTTCTTTGAACATCAGACGATCTTCTGCCTTTTTGATCGTAAGAGGTGTTGTACCGATCAGTTTTACGTTATTTTCTTCGAGGAATCCTGATTCAGCGATTTCCATAGCAAGATTCAGGCCAGCCTGTCCACCAAGAGTTGGAAGAATACTGTCTGGTTTTTCTTTAAGAATAATCTGTTCAACCGCTTTGACTGTCAATGGTTCAATATAAACTTCATCTGCAATATCTTTATCTGTCATGATTGTAGCTGGGTTCGAGTTTACAAGCACAACTTCAATTCCCTCTTCTTTCAGGGAACGACATGCCTGCGTACCAGCATAATCGAACTCTGCTGCCTGTCCGATTACAATAGGACCGGAACCTATTACTAAAACTTTTTTTATACTATTATTCTTTGGCATTCTATATCCTCCATTCGCATGCAAACATGCATCTTAATCAGTTATCATCTTTTCCACTTACCGTTTTTTATGCGTTCAAAAATGTATATTTATACATTTTCTGCTTATTTATTCATCATTTCTATAAATCTGTCGAACAGATAAGCTGTATCCTGAGGACCTGCGCATGCTTCCGGATGGAACTGAACTGTGAAAATATTCTTTCCAACATATTCAAGACCTTCATTCGTACCATCATTTACATTCACAAATGCAGGTTTTACGATATTTTCATCAAGTGTTGATTCATCAACCACATAACCATGATTCTGTGATGAAAGATAAACTCTACCGGTTTTCAGATCTTTGACCGGATGATTTGCTCCACGATGTCCGTATTTCAGTCTGTGTGTATCTGCTCCTGTTGCAAGTGCCATCAGCTGATGACCAAGACAGATTGCAAAAATTGGGACATTGCTTTCATATAATTTCTTTACCTCTTTGATGATCTCTACACATTCCTTTGGATCTCCAGGGCCATTGGAAAGCATGATTCCATCTGGATTTGCTGCAAGAATTTCTTCTGCACTTGTACCTGCTGGATAAATTGTTACATCACATCCACGTTTGTTTAATGAACGACCAATATTTCTTTTTGCGCCGAAGTCCATAAGAGCAACTTTCTTGCCTTCTCCGCTAAGTTCAGATTTTTCTTTGCAAGTTACTTTCTTAACTACGCCTTTTACCTGATAAGCTTTGATTTTTGGAAGGATCTCATCGAGATTATATGACTCATTTGTTGTGATCATTCCGTTCATAGTACCTTTTTCTCTTAAAATCTTAGTAAGTGCTCTTGTATCAATACCGTAAATTCCTGGTATATCGTTATCTTCAAGGAATTTCTGAATTGTGTCATCACTTCTAAAATTGCTAGGAACTCTTGAGAGTTCTCTTACAATATAACCATCTGGCCATGCCTTTAATGATTCCATATCTTTATGGCAGATCCCATAATTTCCGATTAATGGATATGTCATTGTTACAGCCTGTCCAGCATAAGATGGATCTGTCAGTACCTCCAGATATCCTGTCATTGATGTGTTAAAAACGATTTCGCTGATTACTTCTCTCGTTGATCCCATGCTGTTTCCCTGAAACACTGTTCCATCTTCAAGTATTAAAAAAGCTTTCATGAATGCCACCTTTATTCCTTTCGATTTGTATTTTGCTAAATTTTGTCACTTTTGCGCAAAAAAAAAGACAAACTTATAGTTATGTCCTTTCTTAATTTAATAAATGATATCACATTAATTATGCTTTTTCAAGACTAAATTCGATGAATTTTTTCACAATAAATATTTCATGATCTCCGATTTTTCTTAAAGATTATACAAAAAAGCCTCCTGACGCAGCATATTTTTTCTGCACCAGAAGGCTTGTAATAGTACTTGGAACACTGATAAAATCAGGTGTTTTCGCACTTTCTATTCTTCTATTCCCGTGTATGCGGAGAATAGACATAATTTTGTGTCCTGCTCAGCTCAATTTTATCTGTTCCTCGCTGAATAACATTTACGGTATCGCCCGCATTCAATGCCGTCTTTGGAACAAGCAACAAATTCTGATTGATCAGAAGCGTATCACATTCTTTATCATTGATGTAAGCAACACTGTAATCGTTAAAATTATCTCCTTCAATACAGATATAATCTTTATAATTATAAGCATCTTTCACATCAATTTTATCAATTCCCATCTGTAACTGTGTTGGTTCATAAGGATTACTTCCACCAAATGCACTACAATCACCATACAAAAGATCATATTCAAGGACTTTCAGATTCTTCAGGTAATCCTCACTACTTTCCTGTGTCTGATGGAACTTTGTGACTACCCCCTCTGACAATCCAAGCATTGTCATTACTTTTGAAGATAATTCATAAGCACACAGATCCTGATCCTGTTTTTCCATTCCAAAATTATTCCAGATCACATACTGTGTTTGATAGATATCACCATTTGAAAGGTTATCTTCTGTAAAATTAAATCCCGGAAGATGATCTCCATACATAACAAGAACTGTATCATCATCTCTTTGACTCAGTGCATCTGTCAATTCTTTGATGAACTCATCCATTTCATGAATCTGACTTACATAATAATCAAATGCAATTTCTCTTGATTCATCAAAGAATCCATCTGATGTAATTGAGAGAGAATATCCATCTGGCAAAGTCGTTGGATAATCACCATGCCCCTGCGTGGATATTGTATAAATATAACTTGGACCGTCAGAAGCATCGAGCGTTTTTAAGATCTCACTTGTCAGAATCTTATCTTTTGCCCAGCCTTCCGGCGTTGTCTCAATCCCATCCATGTACTCAATTGAAGTAAATGTATCATAACCAAGATTGGAAAATACTTTATAACGATCATAAAAAGTACCATCATTGTTGTGGATGGCATGGGCACTATACCCAAGCTTTTTATAATTATATGCCATGGATTCACATGTTGTGTTCTGCATAACTGTCCGATATGGATATTCGCCAGGGCCAAAATCATGAACATTCATTCCTGTCTGTATCTCGAATTCAGTATTTGCAGTACCGGCACCAACAACAGGAACTGTCAGAAATCCTGATGTATAATTTTCCTTTAAATATTCAAAGTTTGGAACCGGATTTTCTGAAAAAGTAACTCCTTTAACAAAAGTCGGATCAAAGAAAGACTCCAGCTGTAGGAAAATCACATTCGGATTTTTTTCTTCTTCCTCATCAGGTGTTTCATCTATCTGTTCCGTCAGATTTTCAACATAAGAAGAATTATAATCACTTGGTTTACTGATTCCACGGTTCACAATACTTCTAGAAAAACAATATGCAAATCCGTACTGCTTATAGGACTCACCCAGATTTCCAAAATGAGTTGTCAAAATACCTGTTGCAAGTAACAGATTTGATAAAATCACATAAATACCGATTACAGTTCCGAACTTAATTGCATTTCTGAGATAATCGATTTTTCCAGCATGTTTTGGTGACTTGAACCACCAAACCACAAGCGCTGCGATAGCCAGAATCACTCCAACTATCGTCAGGACAATCTGAAACTTATTCAGATAGATTGGTATTACTTTCAGCGCATCATTGATCAGATAGATATCCATCGCTGTAAATGGCGTCTTTCTGGAACCAAGAACAACAAAATCAATAATTGCACATACGATCCAGATAAAACTTACCAGGGTATACGTAAAAATCTTTCTTTTGAAAAATAAAACCACGGAAAGTGTCATAATAATCAGACACGCATTATAGAAGAAGATCACCGGGTGTAATACTGGCTGTATTAAACCTGTCAGACTCCTTCTACTAAAACATTCCACGATCAGATTGACAATAATGCCAATCACGATCATCTGCACAATCTCACTGTGTGCATACTTTTTCGCATATAACTTTACTTTATTCAAAACAATTCTGCCTTTCTTTCATACATAACCCAGATTGCCCTCTCTTGCATTACATGCTACTGCTCTTCTCCTGTTTTCCCCTTATCCTTTCGGATTGCCTCCAGTTCTTCTCTGGCCTTTTCTTTCAATTTTGCACCGCTGGATTTATCAGACAATACATCAAATATAAAATGTTCTGCATTTTCATACTCACGGCACTGCCTTGCCAGATCGGCCATCATGTAATTAAATGTTGTATCCGGGATTCCACAAAACGGTGGCTGTTCGCTTCCTAACGCTTTCAGAAAACCTTTGTACGCTTTCTCTATGTACTGATTTTCTGCTTCTTTCAAAGAACTGATCTTACGTGTGTAGTCTGGATCACTTTCCGGAATATTCTTCTGGAATCCTCTGTACAGCCATGCAATTTTCAAGCACAGATAAGCGATATCGCTTTTCTTATCGATCTTTAACATGGAAACGTACAATGCAAGCTTATATCTCTGAATTGCCAGATTATAAGAATACGCGCCCTCACATTCTCCAGGACTTTTGAAATTCTTTGAAATATTTTCTTTGATCTTTTTGATCTGATTGTCAGATACTGCATCAAAATCACGCATAATTGCGGCATAACCACAATTGATACAAACGACTGCATCATATTTTACTGTATCGATTCCACGATAAATCGGACGCAGATCCATCTCTGTTCCCAAAAACTTTGCTTTGCTGGCTTTTACCTGCTTTGTACGAAATGATTTTCCACAAACAGGACATTCCATTGTCTTATCGAACAGATACTCTGTTTCTTCTGATACTTCTCTTTCTTTTTCCATCTTTGAACCTCGCTATCAACTACCAGTAAAGGCTGTCAGATCATCTGTCTGAAGCCTTGTTTTCGTTTTCCTTTTTTTCACTTCTAATAATTTCCAGTTCGATTCTAGCTTTTTCTTTCACTTTTGCCGTTGCCTGTCTGTCCGTCAGTACCGCATAGACAAAACGTTCCGCGTGCTCATACTCACCGCAACGTCTCGCCAGGTCTGAAAGCAGGTAACTCAGTGTTGAGTCATTCATCCCGCAGATTGGCGGTCTCTCTTTTTCCATCGCCTTTAAAAATCCGCGGTACGCATTTTCAATAAATTCTGTTTCGTATTTCTCAAGCTGCTTCGTCTTCTTTTCATATTCAGCATCATTTTCAGGAATATTCTTCCGAAATCCCCTGTACAGCCATGCAATCTTCAGACATAGGAAAGCTCTCTCTCCCATTTTGTCATGCTTGACAATTGCAACATACAGTGCAAGTTTATATCGCTGAATCGCGAGATTGTAAGAATAAGCACCCTCACACTCTCCTGGACTTTTGAAGTTTTTTGAAATACTTTCTCTGATGTTTTTTATCTGCCGCTGTGAAACATGTGGAAAGTCACGAGAAAGGGCTGCATAGCCGCAATCCAGACAAACCACCGCATCATATTTCACACTATCGATCCCCTTGTAAAGGGGGCGCAGATCCATTTCCGTTCCCACAAACCGTGCTCTACCCACTTTAACCTGTTTCGTTTTAAATTTCTTGCCGCATACAGGACATTCCATTGTTTTATCAAATATGAAATCAGTTTCTTCAAGCACTTCCTTTTGCTTATCATTGCTAGTTGAAGCTTTTTTCCGCCTTGTGGCTTCCTCAAAAATATCGACATTTCTCCCTGCATCGATACCGAGCGGCTTCAACTCCGAAAACATATTTTCCATACTCTACATCCCTTGTTTTTTATTTTAACTTAAATGAACTCTTAAGTGAAACAATTCTGTTAAATACAAGATGATCTGGTGCTGAATCTTTAGAATCCACACAGAAATAACCATTTCTTACGAACTGGAACTTCTCACCATTTTTAGCGTCTTTGAAGTTACTTTCAAGGTAACAGTCATTGACAACTGTAAGAGAATTAGGATTCAGATTGATTGAACCATCTTCGTTATAAACACCCTTTTCCTCATCAATTAAATTTTCATATAATCTGACTTCTGCTTTTACCGCTTCTTTAGCAGATACCCAATGAATGGTTCCTTTTACTTTTCGACCAGTAAAATTACCTGTTCTTGTTTCAGGATCATATGTTGCATGAACTTCTGTTACTTTTCCATTTTCATCCTTTACACAACCTGTGCATGTAACAAAATAAGCATTCATCAGACGTACTTCGTTGCCTGGGAACATTCTGAAATACTTCTTAGGTGGTTCTTCCATGAAATCTTCTCTTTCGATATAAAGTTCTTTTGAAAATGGAACTTTTCTCATACCAAGAGCTTCATTTTCCTGGTTATTTGCAATTTCAAAATATTCTACCTGATCATCTGGATAATTATCAATGATCAGTTTTACAGGATCAAGTACTGCCATCATTCTGTTTGCTTTCAGCTTCAGATCTTCTCTGATACAGTATTCAAGCATTGGATATTCAACAGCACCCTGGCTCTTTGTAACACCAACAAGATCAACGAACATTTTAATTGACTCTGGAGTAAATCCTCTTCTTCTAAGTCCGCTCAAAGAAACAAGTCTTGGATCATCCCATCCATCGACCATTTTTTCTTCAACAAGTTTCTTAATGTATCTCTTTCCTGTTACAACATTTTCAAGATACAGCTTAGAGAATTCGATCTGTTTAGGTGGATTCTCATATTCCAGTTCTCTTACGACCCAGTCATAAAGTGGTCTGTGATCTTCAAATTCAAGTGTACAGATTGAATGTGTGATTCCTTCTGTTGCATCCTCGATTGGATGTGCAAAATCATACATTGGATAAATACACCACTGATCCCCAGTTCTGTGATGAGTAATATGCGCTACTCTGTAAATAATAGGATCTCTCATGTTGATATTAGATGATGTCATATCGATCTTCGCACGTAATACTTTTTCACCATCCTGATACATTCCATTTTTCATATTTTCAAAGAGTTCCAGATTTTCTTCAACAGAACGATCGCGGTATGGACTTTCCTTACCAGGTTCTGTCAGTGTTCCACGATACTCTCTGATCTGATCAGCAGTAAGATCACACACATATGCTTTTCCCTTTTTGATCAGTTTTACAGCTGCTTCATACATTACCTGGAAATAATTCGATGCAAAAAGCACATCTCCATCCCATTTTGCACCAAGCCACTCAACATCTGTCTTAATAGAATCAACAAATTCTACCTTTTCTTTTGTAGGATTGGTATCATCAAATCTTAAATTAAATCCGCCGTTATATTTCTGGGCAAGGCCATAATTTAATAATATGGATTTTGCATGTCCAATATGAAGATACCCATTTGGTTCTGGTGGGAAACGGGTCTTTACAACTTTGCAATGTCCCTCTTCCAGATCCTTATCTATGATCTGCTCAATAAAATTCTTTGAAGCTTCGTTTTCCATCTTATCTTAATCCTCCTGAGTTTGATTAACCAAATAATTATATATGAATCTATAAATCTTTACAACTTAGAATTTGTGCCACAGTATCTTTGATTGGTACATCCCAGTCGCTGATTACTATATCGGCATACTTCTCGTATAAATTCATTCTGTCCTGATAGATTTCCTCAATACCAGACAGCCCGTTGGATACAACGCCTCTGTCTTTAAGAGAACCTACTCTGTTTTCGATTTCCTCGAATGGTACTTTCAAATAAACGACAGTACCAATACTTTTGAAATGTTCCATAGCTTCCTGTCCGTAGACAGCACTTCCACCAGTTGCAATAACAGTATTTTCCACATTGATATTTTTATTCACATCATTTTCAACCTGGATAAATCCCTGATCGCCTTTTTCATCAATAATCTGGCTTAATAACTTGTCATAAGTCTCCTGAATTACAATATCTGAATCTAGAAATGTGTAGCCAAGTGCTTTCGCCAGTACGACACCTACCGTACTCTTTCCAGCTCCAGGCATCCCTATAAGAATGATATTATTCATTTGTATACAACCTTTCGTCATTAAATTTTATGTCCAATTCAATATCTCTCAAATATACACCGATTTTCAAACAATATCAACATTTAACCCTAATATTTTTCATTTTTTTGTACATACTAGTGTTGTTCAGGGAGGTGAATACCTTATGGATAATTTAAGTTCCTTCGGAGTTTCCCAAAGTGATGAGGTCTTTGGCTATGTACCACCAGACTTTATGTTCGGTGTTGACAGCAGTTCCAGACACCAGTTCTCATGTCGGGAAGAAAAAGAAAGGTATGAGTATAAAAAAGATCACGAAAACGATCCTAAATACACCTACTAGAATAGAAAAATGTGGCCTGGAATCTTTCAAGCCACATTTTTTATTGCATTTTTTCATACCAACTGTTCCCGTTCAGATATGTTTCCGTCAAGCTATACCTATCCGTTAATTAATATAACGAACAGTCGTTCTATCAGAACTGCTATCATAGTAAGCATGATAATATGTATAGTTAAAATTATCCTGATAGCCATTGACTGATGTCGTTTCAACAGAAACATCTTCCCCATATGCCTGATATGCATCTTCAATTGCTGATGCTGACCACTGGCTACGGCTTAACAGTCCTCTTGGATCTGAAACAGATGCCGTTGTTCCACTCGGTCTTTTCGGCTCTGTCGCTGGTGTATTATCACTGCTGTTGTTGCTACTGTTACTATTACTGCTATTACTATTACTGTTACCTGAACCAGCGCTGTTATCCGCCTGTTCTGCATCATCTGAAGAATCTCCTGAATCAGAATCATTTGCACTGTTCGCTGCCATCTGCTGCTCCTTACGGCTTGTTGTCGCTTTTTCAGAAGCTGTTTCCGTCTGCTTTTCACTTGCTTTTTCTGATGTTGTTTCTGTCTGTTGTGACTCAGATTCCTCTTCGCCCGTTTCCAGCTGTGCTACTTTCTGACTTGTCGTCTCTGCTTCGCTGGTCACTTCTGCGGAAACTTTTGATGAAGTTTTTCTGTTATCACTTGCATCCAGTTCCTTCTGATTCTTCTGTACTGCAATGCATACCCATGATACAAATACCACACAGAGAACCGATAAAATTCCGATTCCAATAAAAGTATACTGCTTCACAGACAGGCTTTTAATTCTGTCCAGAAATTTCTTCATAATTTATCCTCCATTAACAATAAAACTACCTCATTTACCATTTATGGATAAATTATACACAAAATCGACAGGTTATTCAAGTTACCATCTGTAAAACAGTATATATTTTTTAATATTCTTATTTTTAACTTGCTTCTTGTTACTTCTTTTTGTTTCTTATTTCTTATATCTTATAATTTTTTACTTATTTTTTATTTCTATTTTCTTTTATTTCTTATTTCTTACTTCTTATTATTCAGTGCTTATTCGGAACGAAGTGCTTCCACTGCATCTTTTCTTGATGCCATTCTGGCTGGAATATGTCCACCAAGTACTGTGAGCACTGTACTTATGACAATCAGCGTTACCGCATGGGATAACTGCAGATGTGCTACATTTTCAAGTTCTGCCGCTTTATAAATGGCTGCATTGATTGGGAATGTACAAAGCCATGCAATCACAATACCAAGAACACCGGACAGAATACCAAGAATAAATGTTTCTGCATCGAATACTCTGGTAATATCTTTCTTTCTTGCGCCAAGTGCCTTCAGAACACCAATTTCTTTTCGTCTTTCAAGTACACTTGTGTAGGTAATAATACAGATCATGATCATGCTGACCACAAGACTGATGCCTGCAAATGCAATCAGAACAAGTGTGATTCCTGACATAATTCCTGATGTCATGCTGGATACTGTTCCTGCAAGATCCGTGTAGACAATTACATCATCTGTAGATTTTCCTGCATTATATTCATCCAGGTAATCAAGGATCTGATCTTTTGCATCAAAGTTCTTAGGGAACATCATAACAATATATGGAACGGAATCTCCACCGAGATATGCGATCATATTGTTCTTTGCTGTATCATCAAGTGGATCCATAGACATTACATTATAATCTGCATTTTTCTGTGCCTCAACGATCTTGGAATCTGCCGCAAGATTAATAATCTTTTCTGACAGATTATCGCTATATGCGATTCCTGATGCGAGCATTGACATCTTTGCGCCTTCTTTTGCCCTTACAATACCTGAAATCTTGATTGTAAATGAATTATCGGCATTATACATGCTCTCGTAATCTGTTGAAGGCAGATACGTATTAAAAGGTGTCTGCACATAGTAATCGTCATTAGAGATCACTTTAAATTCTGTACCAACGATTGTATCAAAATCGACATCGTCTCCCTTGGATACTGAAAATCCAAGATTATCAAGAACTGATTTTTCAATTTCATTCTTTGTGTTGACTACAAGCACAACACCATTTTCATCTGCTGGATATTCACCTGCGAGCAGATCGTAATTATCCTGCAGGTAATTATCGCCTTCTGCAAGGCTTTCCGGATATACTGAGATTCCCATAGAACTTGTCGATGTACTCTGTGCACTATTTGACTGATTTGCCACAGAACCGATCGTAACAGACTGATAATCATCCCCGTTCTTTCTTACGAGATTCATATTCACAAGTCTGGTATATCCAATGCTTGTACATACATCTGGTGATATCTGATGGATGTAATCCAGAAAATCATCCGAGAAATTATTGATATGTGTTGTTATATCCGAATCAGAATCCACTACATTTAAGTATTCATCTGTCGAATAGTCGCTCTTACCGGTCATTCGTTCCTGATATTCCTGCGACATATCCGATAATTTTTCCTGTGATACCGATTGTGATACCTTCGTCATCATAACTGGAAATTCTCCCAGCGCATCTGACTGGAAATCATCCACCTGCTTCTGGAATCCTGTTGATAGACTCAGTATGACTGCGATTCCAATAATACCAATACTGGATGCAAATGCTGTCAAAAAGGTCCTGCCCTTCTTGGTACGCAGGTTATTCGCAGAAAGATTTAATGCTGTCAAAAAACTCATGCTTGTCTTCTTTAAGGCAAATTTCTGATCTGAGCTGACTTCTTCATATGGATTGGAATCATCAATAATATGACCATCTGCGAAACGGATAATTCTGTCCGCATACTGTTCTGCCAATTCCGGATTATGTGTTACCATAATAACCAGTCTGTCCTTTGCAACCTCTTTGATCAGATCCATGATCTGAACACTTGTCGCACTATCAAGTGCACCGGTTGGTTCATCACATAACAGAATTTCAGGATCATTTGCAAGTGCACGGGCAATTGCGACCCTCTGCATCTGTCCACCTGATAACTGATTCGGTTTCTTATGAATATGATCTTTCAGACCAACTTTTTCAAGCACTTCGATTGCCCTGCGCTTCTTTTCCTCTCCTGAGACACCACTCAACGTCATTCCCATTTCCACATTGGAAATGATACTCAGATGTGAAATCAGGTTATAACTCTGAAATACAAATCCTACCGAATTGTTTCGATATGCATCCCAGTCTTTTTCTTTAAAAGATTTTGTACTCTTTCCTTTGAGTAACAGGTCTCCAGAATCATAATGATCCAGACCTCCAATTACATTCAGGCAGGTCGTCTTACCTGATCCACTTGTACCAAGGATCGCAACGAACTCTCTGTCCCTGAATGCCACGCTGACACCATCCAGTGCCTTTGTCTCAATGCCTCCCGCATGGTATGTCTTTCGAATATCCTTTAACTCCAGCATATTTTCTCTCACTTTTCCATAATTATTTATGTCTTCCTCATATCGTCCTGTCAGGAAATAAACATAGTATAAACGTATAATAATCTTTTTGTGATGTCAATAAACTGGATATGAAATTTCTATAAAATAGCAGATTTCCAAATTTTTAGCACCACTAATAACAAACTGTATTCTTTCCATTTGCTTTTCCGTTATACAGTTTTTGATCTGCTTTTTCTAGCATATTCTGCAGTGTCTCTTCTGTTTCATACCTGGCTGCACCGATTGTTACCGTCACATGAAACTTTTTCTGCTCCCAGATAAATTCTGTACTTCTGATTTCCAGCAGAAGCTGTTTTAACACTGAACAATTCTTATAAAAATTATTGATATTTTTCTGGATGATCAGAAATTCCTCACCACCCCAGCGTCCTACAATAATATCATCACTACATCTTTCTTTTAAGATCATGGATATCTTCTTTATGACATAATCACCACAATTGTGTCCGTAGGTATCATTTATCTTTTTGAAATCATCAATATCAAGTATTGCAACACTAAAATTTCTATAGTTATCATGTGCCTGCTCGTGCCAATCTTCCAGAATTTCATTCAATCTGTGCCTGTTATAAATGCTGCTCAGTTCATCTACATCTGCCCGTTTCTGCAAGACATCAAAATGGCACTGGATTACGCGAAAATAATATTCCGAATACCCAAGGATCAAGAAAAATGCAAATACAGTATTTACAAGGCCGCAAAGCAGTTTGGTCGAATCCGGCAATATATAAAACGGCGAATGCTGAAATGTCACGATCTTAAGGAGACAGTACACCATTGTCAACAATACGGCAACGGGAAGTGCCTTTAGACTTCTAAGTCTTGTCTTCAGACAGTACATGTTCAAAATCGCCGAGATCAAAAACAGCTGAAAACAACATTCCCATTCAAGCAATATGGTAGCCAAGCTCATGTGAATCACGATCTCCAGATAAGTGACCGTCAATTGAAGGACAGATTTTTCCTGTTCTACTGCTATAAACAGTAATACATACGTTGTTACACTAAAGATATTAAGGATCATCATGATCCGGATACCACTGTAAAAAAATGCTGCCAGATAAATAACATGTATCAAAAGCAAACTGGCATTTATTACTCTCGCATATGGTTTTAAATCAAACTTTTTAACTTCCATAATCTCAACTCCACAATTCAACTACTCGTAATATAAGTCCTATTAACCCCTTAATAATTCTCTATATTATCCTGTGTGTCGATGACGATCAGACATCCACTTCTGATATGTGTCAGGACATAGACCATCTTACTTTGTGGAATTGCCACACAACCTGCTGTTGGACTTCCATTCGAGCAGTGAAAAAAGATTGCTGAACCAGCTCCCGGTGTACACTGCGTATTATAGTCGATTGCAATTGCATAAGCGTACTGCGTAGGATAATCAATGATGTGCTCCGCGGAATCCCAGTCAGCCGATATTTCATCGGTAGAAACGAACTGATTATAATATGCGGAAGATGGATCATCCACCCAGTAGTCTGCATCATCGACCTGCGTATAAGGAAGTCCAGATCCTGGATTTCCATTTACACCGAACGCTCTTGTCAGAGAATAGACACCTGTCGGTGTCTTCGTATCATACTCTGATGCATTTCCAACACCGTGAGATCCAACATAGCCAGATGCTGACATAATTTCCTGCCATTCCCCGTTTCCATCCTTCTCATGCATGCTCACTTCTGCCCTGCTTCCATTCGCCGATACGATGATCAACTGTGCTGTTCTCCCTGCAACTGAAAGATCTGATACCCAGTCTGCCGACACTTCCTGTTCAATTTCCTGCGGCACATTTTGCTGGTTATTCTGCTGTGACTGATCCGATTTTTGCTGCTGATTTTTCGCTATTTCCTGCTCATCGGCCTGATCCTGTTCCTGTTCAGTTTGTGCTACCTCTTCCGTACTTTCTTCCTGTGAATCTGTTTCCTGCGTGCTTTCCACTACTGTTTCTTCCGTCTGTACTTCTGTTGTAAGCATTGCGCCCTGCGTATCTTGCTTTCCTTCCTCCTGCGTCTGTCCTTTTCGACTACATCTGCCTAAAATCAGCACCATGATACCAATAACAAGTATCGCTGCCACTCCGGCTACCACATATTTCTGATTCTCTTTGTTCACTAAACTTTTCATTTTAATTTTTCCTTATCATCTCCGAAATGGTACTTTCTTCCTAATATTTTATTATTGTACCATAGATATGTGATTAAATATAGGATAAAAATTAGATTATTTCAATGTATTTTGTATTTTTTCTATTTATTCATTGTATTTTAGTTAATACACAAAATTTTTGAAGTTTTTCCTGCGTGAACATAGCGCAAATACTAGTTTATTCCCACTGCAAGACTTACAGCTTTTTTATTGTTTGACCAAAGATGGCTGTAACTATTCTGTAGATAAAACATTTATTCAGATTCCCTGTAGTGCGAACTTCATTGACTATGGTAATTTTGGGAAATATAATAGAACTATTAATGCAAAAAACAGGCAAATAATATGTACTCGCTAAGAAACTTAGCAACTATTGTATAGCAACCAGATGAATCGTAAAGCAAAAATATTGTGAATTGTAAGCAGAACTTTGAACAAAGTTATGATTTTATAACAATCAGTTATTACCAATAGTTATCATAAAATCACTAACTCACAGCATGTAAGTAACAATACTGATTTGACCATATTTCTTGGTGTGATAGGTAATTTCTATCTTATGCACTATGAGGCTTTCCGTTCAAAAATGGAGCATCCATTGCTGCGAATAAGCAATGGACAATTTAGATACAAAATTACATGTAATAGAAGAATAACGATATAAACTCGAAAGAGATTATATAAATAAAATAAAAGAGGGATATGAAAATGAAAAAACATTTATTATTAGTAGTAGTAATTTCCGCACTTGCAATTTGTGTTACTGCATGTGGAAAAAAACAGGTTAAAAGTAATTCAGACATGATTGAAACAACTTCATCACAAGAAATTTCAACTGTCGCAACTAAATCTAAGGACATTACAAAAATGTCTGCAGAAGAAATAATAAACGAATTTAAAGATGCTGGATTTCCTATCGGCACTGTAATTGTGTATACTGAAGAAACTGATCTTAACAATCTCCTTGGTCGCCCAAATCAATATACATCAAAAATAAGCTTTGCTGATTCAAGATATGAACAATTTGAAGGCGCTGATCCAGTTGGTGGTACTATTGAAGTTTTTAACAATGAAGAGGATGCAACATCACGATATAATTACATAGATTCACTTTCAAAATCAGCATCCATGTTTGCCCAATATATTTACCAATATCAAAATGTTCTATTAAGAATAAGCGGTTCCGTAACACCTAGTAATGCTAACATATATAAAACTGCATTCACTGCTCTTTCAAATGGAGAGGAAGCAAGTTTTACCGAATAATAGAACGCTCTAAATATAACTCAAAAGAAATAAAATAAATTAAATATGAAAGAGGAAATGGAAATGAACAAAAAGCTATTGTTAGTAGCATTACCTGTACTTGCTATATGTATTAGTGCATGTGGAAACAAACAAGTTAAAAGTAATTCTGATATTTCCAAAACAGAACCAACCACCACAATCACTCCTGGCGAAACTGTAACTGAGGACATTGCAAAAATTACAGATACAACTTTCCTTAATAATTTCAATAAAAAACTAAACAAAATATCATATACCTTAACTGAAAATGGAACATTCTCGAACAGTGGATTTGATTTTACATCTTATACTATTGTAGGCGCTTTTGACTCAGCATATTTAGCACTTAACAATGGAAATGCATCTAACTTAGCAACTGTGCTAGTCATTTCTAACCCAAGCGTATATACCTATTTTTATGATACATCTGCCATCTTATCCGTAGACGAAAATGCAGATTATACTAAAATACTTTCCGAACTAAACGTAACCGAATCTGGTGAAGGTGAATCTGGTAAATTTGCTACAGAATATAACGGCATACAATATGTCTTCGAAAGAACTGATAGTCAGCACCGATTCTGTATAATGATAAATAATTAAATATTAAGCAGCCCTGTATGGGCATACAAAACTGTTAATATAGATCAGTTCCATATATTTACACATACTCAAACATAGTAAAAGCGCCGCAAAGCCTTGGTTTTAATAGCTTTACGACGCTTTGTTTTTTTGTTAATAAGGTGGAACTTGGCCTCTAGCCATAAAATTGCTAAGAACCCAAATATTGTTTTGTGTACGATGTTCTATTTTGAATATCAATTACTTGCATATAAGGAACCCTATTTATATATAGCCAACGTTCAATTAATGTTGGGATAACTATAAACAATCTTTCATTTTCTAGCGATGTGTAATTTGCAAAGGAGCCTGCAAAACATTTTTGATATGATTTCAAGATATAAAAAATACTGATGTTATAAAACATCAGTATTTCCAAGTTTTTTATATAAGCTGATGAGGGGAATTGGACCCCCGACCTCTTCATTACCAATGAAGTGCTCTACCACTGAGCTACATCAGCATGACCAAATGTCACTATCATATGATAGTATATTCGGTCCAATTTGTCAATAAAAGATTCCCTGTCAAAAGGAAAAGATCGCCTTATAATAGACTCTTCTCTCTTTTTCTAGGATATCACATGATTAAGTTTGTTTCTGATTCGCTGAAGTGCGTTATCCACTGATTTTGGAGGCTTATCAAGTTTCTTCGCGATCTGCATATAATCATATCCATCCAGCTGTAAGGACAGCACCTGCTGTTCATAACTGCTCAGCACTTCGCCAAAACTCTTCTCAATGTTATCTACGCTCTCCTGATCAATAAAAAGCTTCTCCGGATTCTGTTCGACATCATTGTGTATCACATCCAGTAAATGTGCTGTTTCATCGTTATTATTGTTTACGACTGGCACATCTAGTGAAACGTATCCATTGAGTGGCATATGCTTCTTTCTGTTAGAGACCGTCACAGCCGTGCACATCTGTCTGTTAATACACATACTTGCAAAGGTCATAAAAGAAGCCTCCTTTTCCTGGTCATAGTCTCTGATCGCCTTATATAAGCCAATCATCCCCTCCTGAATCAGGTCATCATTATCGCCGCCCACAATATACATCGCTCTTGCCTTCTTACGCACAAGATTCTTATACTTTTCAAAGAGACAGTCGATTGCAAACTCACTGCCATCCTTGTACAACTGAATTAATTTTTCATCACTCAGTCCCCGAAATCTCTCCATAGCCATCACCCCATATCAGTGTCTACCGCTACATCATCCACATTGACTCACTGTTTCACTGTTGACCCTACATCATTCTCTGTCTTACGATCTCGAATGCCAGCACACCTGCAGCAACAGAAGCATTTAAGGAATCAATATCACCTTTCATCGGAATAGAAGTAATAAAATCACACTTTTCTTTTACAAGACGGCTGACTCCTTCTCCTTCATTTCCAATTACAAGGCCAATTGGTCCTTTCAGATTCTGTTTGTACATCACTTCACCACCCATGTCTGCACATACGAACCAGAGTCCTTTTTCCTTGAGTTCTTCGATTGTTCTTGTCAGATTTGTCACTTTGGCAACTGGAGTATAATTCAACGCACCCGCACTTGTCTTTGCAACTGTTGCTGTCAGTCCAACCGCTCTTCTCTTTGGAATAATTACACCATGTGCTCCGGCAAGGTTTGCCGTTCTGATAATAGCACCAAGATTGTGAGGGTCTTCGATGCCATCCAGAATAAATATAAATGGATCTTCCCCTTTTTCCTGTGCCGCTTTGAGAATATCTTCTACTTCTGCATATTCATAGGCTGCAGCATAAGCCATAGCTCCCTGATGTTTGCCTGTCTCTGACATATTATCCAGTCGTTCTTTATCTACAAAACTAATAATTGTATCCGTCTTTTTTGCTTCTTTTACAATTGTTCTGACTGGTCCATCCTGACATCCATCAAGTACAAAAAGCTTATCGATCGTTTTACCGG
This sequence comes from uncultured bacterium, assembly GCA_905215405.1. Classification (GTDB taxonomy): domain Bacteria; phylum Bacillota; class Clostridia; order Lachnospirales; family Lachnospiraceae; genus CAJMQE01. The sequence continues at coordinate 42,421 of CAJMQE010000007.1, read as the reverse complement.
AACGAAATGCTTCCAGTACCGCATTACGACCTTCTATTGTAAATTCTTTATATCTCATAAATTCTCCTATTCCTTAATCTCACCGATACCGGCAAGACTGACTCTGATGAGTTCCATCATTCTTTCATATTTTCCACACAGATACAGATATCCCATCAGCGCTTCAAAGCCCGTTGCTCTTCTGTAGTCGTTAACTGTTGCATTTTTTGCTGTGGTTACAGATTTAGCATTTCTTCCACGCTTGTATACACTGAGTTCCTGTTCCGTCATCACTGGTTCCATATATTTAATCATCTCTGACTGTGTCTGTGCCTTTACCAGGGCATTTGCATGTTTATTTATCTTATTGACCTGCATATTGCCTTTATTGAGCAGATAAGTCCTGATAACAAGATCATAGATATCATCACCAATATAAGCAAGGACCAGAGGGGAATACATCCCTGCATCCACCTCTTTTAACTGCAGCGTTTTTTTCATAGCAGCCATCAGATCCTCTGTATTTTCTACGCAGTCCAAAGCTTCTGCTTGCTCTGTGTTTTTTCCATTTGTCATTATTTTCTCTTCCATCTTACGCCTTCTCTTGTGTCTTCGAGAACAATCCCTTTTTCGATCAGTAAGTCACGAATTTCATCTGCTCTTGCAAAGTTTCTGTCTTTTCTAGCCTGCTGTCTTTCCTCGATCAGTGCATCGATTTTTTCGTCGAGCATTTCTTCCTCTTTAACTACCTTCAGACCTAAAACGTCGCTCAGTTTCACAATTCTGTCAACAAGAGCCTTCAGATATGCTGTTGTATTTGCTGATGAACTATTGGAATTTGCAAACTTAACGAGATCAAAGATAGCTGCAATTGCATCTGCTGTATTAAAGTCATCTTCCATTGCTGTTTCAAAATCAGTTACAAATTCATTTGTCTTTTCAAATAAAGCTATTTCTTCTTCCGTCATCTTCGTATCTGTTGCAGCTTCCACTAAATGATTCAGGTTTGTAACAGCTGTCATGATTCTTTCAAGACCACTCTTGGAAGCTTCCATCAGATCTCTGCTGAAATTGATTGGACTTCTGTAGTGTGCACTCAGCATAAAGAAACGAAGGACCTGCAGATCATATTCTTTAGCAATATCACGAACTGTAAAGAAATTGCCGAGAGATTTTGACATCTTCTTATTATCGATATTTAAGAACGCATTATGCATCCAGTATTTTGCAAATTCAACACCATTCGCAGCTTCACTCTGTGCAATTTCATTTTCATGGTGAGGGAAGATCAGATCTTCTCCGCCTGCATGAATATCAATTTCATCACTCAGATATTTTTTTGACATAACTGAGCATTCTATGTGCCAGCCCGGACGACCATCGCTCCATGGTGATTTCCAGGATGGTTCTCCTTCTTTCTTAGGCTTCCAGAGAACGAAATCAAGTGGATCTTCCTTCTGATCTTCTCCTGCGACTTTAATCTCTCTGTGTCCTGCTTCCAGATCGTCAATATTCTTTTTACTCAGTTTTCCATATCCATCAAATTTTTTGGTTCTGAAATAAACAGTACCATTTACATTATAGGCATATCCCTTGTCTACCAGTGTCTGAATCATAGAAATCATTCCATCGATTTCCTGGGTCGCAAGTGGATGCTTTGTTGCTGGAAGGATATTCATTCCCTGCATATCTTTTTTACATTCTTCGATATATCTTTCTGAAATAACAGATGAGTCAACACCTTCTTCATTCGCTTTCTTGATGATTTTATCATCTACATCTGTAAAGTTAGAGACATAATTAACCTCATATCCTTTATAAAGCATATATCTTCTTACTGTATCAAAACAGATCATTGGACGTGCATTTCCAATATGGATCAGATTGTATACAGTAGGACCGCATACATACATATTTACCTTTCCAGGATTTAATGGTTCAAATTCTTCTTTTTTTCTTGTCAATGTATTGTAGATCTTCATTATATTCCTCCATTCATTTATTCAGCTTTCATTTGTCTTGTACTCTGTGACTCTGCAAATTGTGCTTTGCAACTTTTCAGATTCTTCTATGACTCTCAGCTATTCTTTCTCTTTTCCATTCACACGGTCACATTTTCTGCAGATTCTGTCAAGTTCAGACTTCAGTTTGACATTTTCTTCTCTCAGTTCCGTAATTTCATTCATAACAGGATCTGGTAAATGAATCTGATCCAGATCATTCTTAATATTGGCAGGTACCTGGCTGACAACACGACCTGGCACACCGACTACCGTACTATTGGGTGGAACATCCTTTAATACGACTGAACCAGCACCTATTTTTGAATTATCGCCGATTGTGAAAGATCCGAGGATCTTTGCTCCTGCACCGATCAGAACATTGTTCCCGACGGTTGGATGTCTCTTTCCTTTTTCTTTTCCGGTTCCTCCCAGCGTTACACCCTGGTATAATGTCACATTATCTCCAATGATTGCAGTTTCACCAATTACGACCCCATGGCCATGATCGATAAAAAAGCCTTCTCCGATCTTAGCGCCTGGATGAATTTCAATTCCAGTCTTCCTTGCTGCACGCTGAGAGATCAGTCTTGCCAGGAAATAATGCTTTCTCTGATACAGTTTATGAGCGGTCCTGTACTTTAGAATCGCTTTGAAACTTGGATACAGAAAGACTTCCCAGCTTGATTTAATTGCAGGATCTCTGTCCTTGATTACTGCAATTTCCTGTTTTACATACTTAATATATCCCATTTTCGTCTCCTTTTAAACAAGTACAAAAGAAACCTTATTTCGTTATATCTAAAAAACAAAAAAGGATTATTCATCTCTGATTAGAGACGAATAATCCGCGGTTCCACTCTACTAAAGACAGTTCTCCTGTCTTCACTCAAAATTGTTAACGTAATTACACGGATTCGAATACTATTATTCTTCGAACCTGCTCCCGAATGCACTTCGTATACATTTCCACAAGAACTGCTTTCAGCCAGTGACAGTTCCTCTCTGATGCTTTCACATAAACTACTTTCTTCGTTCCATGCATTTAATTATGAAATTGCTACATTATTCCTAAATATTCGAAACAATATATATTTAGTCTATTCAAACAGTAGGGATTTGTCAATACTTTTTCTCAACTATTTGTATGACGTTGCTCCTCTACCGTTCTATAATCCTGTTCTTTAATCCTGTTTTTTACTGCAACCACTGCAACCACTACAGCCGCCACACTCTCCGCCAACCTGTGCTGAATTTTCATACACATAATTGGATACGGGAGAAATAGAGGCGATTGCCTGTGATGATATGCCCTCTCCTGTTCCTGTAAAGCCAAGGCCTTCCTCTGTTGTAGCCTTAATATTTACCTGATCGATATCAATTTTCAAAGCTTTTGCAATATTTTCACGCATCTGATCGATATAAGGCCTCATCTTTGGTCTCTGCGCAATAATTGTACCGTCAATATTTTCAATAATGAAGTTCTTCTCGTCAAGCATCTTTCCAACATGCTTTAACAGCTCAATACTAGAAGCTCCTTCGTATCTTTCGTCTGTATCTGGAAAATGCTTTCCAATATCACCAAGTGCAGCTGCTCCCAGCAGTGCATCCATAATGGCATGTAAGATTACATCCGCATCAGAATGTCCTAGCAATCCTTTTTCATATGGAATCGTAACTCCACCAAGGATCAGTTTCCTGCCTTCTACAAGCTTATGCACATCATAGCCCATTCCTACTCTCATTTTAATACCTCACTTTATTTGCAATCGTATCATCACTTTGGTCTTTCTTCTATATTAAGAAAACATATCATAAGACTTTTTTACAAAATACGATTTATTTTCGACAACTTTATTCTATAACAGAATTTCAAAATACGCAAAACATTAATTGGAAATTTACGTGATCCTGTTGCACGTTTTTTCTCAGTATACGAAAAAACATCCTGAATGCTTCAGGATGTTCTTCACTGTAGTAGCGAGAGGGGGATTCGAACCCTCGACACCATGGGTATGAACCATGTGCTCTAGCCAACTGAGCTATCTCGCCATATTATTTTTTTAACTGTATGGGACCAATAGGGCTCGAACCTATGACCCTCTGCTTGTAAGGCAGATGCTCTCCCAGCTGAGCTATGATCCCATATCAATCAGTTCTTTCAGTTTTTAGTTCCTTGCCGAACTGACTTGCTTAGTATACACTCTATATATGTCATTTGTCAACACTTTTCTTAAACTTTTTTTATTTTTTTATTTTATTTGTCTTTTTCTGCGTTCCGATCCGCTATTTTACTGAAGTTCCACGTCTTTCCCCTATCGTTGGATTCGTATCTTGCAGACGTAGAATTGCCATCATAATTCACATCACCGAGCTGATTGACCAATAAATAAATTGTTCCACTACCATCATCTACTGGAACCTGAATATCTCTATAGACCATATCCCAAGTATATTTTCCTGTTACATCATTTAAAGTTTGTGCTTCCAAAATCACTGGTGAAAATGTCACGCCACCATCTGCAGTCATATAGAGGTTTGTATCTTCTTTTTCTTCATAAGTATATTGTATAAAACCAGTATCCGCATCAATAAAGTTTACGCCACTGATCAGATCGTTGACCGGACCTCTTCCGACTTCATTCCATGTTTCGCCGCCATCTGTTGTATTTAAGATAACAGACGCCTCTCTATTGCCTACTTTATAGCAGAGTACGATTTTTCCATTCTGTGTATCGGAAAATCCTACATAATAATAATCTACCGTTGTGATACTATCCGAGATTACACTCGTCGTCCAGTTCACACCATGATCATCTGAATAAATGATCGTAACCGGGACAGTTACTGAATCTGTTGCAACACCACCATAAAGAAATACTGCTTTATTATCAGTGATCTGGTAAGAATCATCCAGTGGTACTGCTTCTTTTTCCCGTCCAGCACAGAAATTGTTGTAATCTACTGGAACTGTGCTCCATTTTTCGCCACCATCGTATGTGACAAGCACCTTTTCATTTTTCACTTCAATCGCATATAAACTAGAGGAACCTACCGCCTGCACCCGTGCTGATGAAACTGATGCTGCCTTTTCAGTAGTCTTTACCCTGGACGCGCTATAATCCTGTGGCATCTGAATGTCCTTGACGAAAATTTGTGCTGTATGATCATAGAGATCATCCATTTCGAACGAAATGATCCATTCGCAGGTCAAACGTCCTTCACTCAGATATCCTCCCCAGGAAGAAAAATAATCAGACTCTCCATTCTGCATTTCTGCTGAAAAGCAGACCTTTACAACTTTCTCATCCTCGTTTAAGACTGTAATATCGCCAATCTTAACATCTTTGAGACCTTTTGAGCGTGGAATGTACTGCTGTGTAAACTGTGCAGTAAAGTTCTTAATCCATATTTTAGCCATACTTGCAGTATCTATTCCTGAAAAATCGGAATTCTGACTTGCCATGGTCTCATTTCCTTCGACTACATTTCCAGCCTCGTCCACTCTGACACTATATGTGTATTGTGTGGAGATCTTTAATTTGCTCTGCTTATTTTTATAGATGGTCGAATAGCCTATGATCAGCACAACGACCAGCATTGCAAATGTTACCAGTCCATAATATACTTTTTCTTTTGTTATTTTTATATTCGTCATAAGCCATTCACCACCTTTCTTTTCTATAAAAATTACGCCTGTTCCTGTCTGCGCAGATAAATATTTTCCTGTGCAATATCTGCAAATCTAGTGTAATTCAATAATCTGTATACTGTGTAAGCTCCGATAGCTCCGAACAGAATCACTGCCAGAATTGAATTCATAAAATTCCATCCTGTTGAAACATTTCTATTAATATAAGGCACAATATAGGCAATAATAAATGCCAGCACCATCAAAAGTCCATGTACTGTCCCTTTCTTCTGATATAACCAGTTCATTTTATCATGTACATATAAATTTACCAGTTCCCCTACTGGTCTGAGTGCAATCGTTATAAAGGAAACCGGAATTGCATATCGAAATCCAAGTCCAAAGATTCTCAGTGCAAAAATTGTATAAACAAACTCCATAATCATTTTGTTAAAAATTCGGGATCTGTAATAAATATCGGGATCCAGACGCATAATACGAAGCATCAGGTAATCCCTGTCGGTCATCTGCGCAATTGTTCCATTGACCAGTGAGCCACAAAATGTAGACATGATCAGAAACATATACATGGATGTTCTTTCCTGACTGGAATGGATATTAGGACAAAGGCTGCCAAGTATCCGATATGGCAGATATACAAAGAATGCTACAAAGAGCAGTTTCTTAAGGAATTCATAAATCTGATCTATCACAAATGATACAATTTTGAGAACTTTGGTCTTTTTCCCATCATGATACCAGTGTTGTGACACCTTGTCTGAAAATGCGGGGGACCTCATCAATGCCGAAATCAGCATATTGGCACCTTCTGTATACCGGATATTGTTCGTGATATACAAATTGTTCATCATATTATTAATGAAATTCTTCATCTTCATCCTCCCCTAACATGTCCTGTATTGCCTTATCTATCTCTTCGACCTCCAGTTCATGCTTCTTAACAAATGTCAGTTCACCATCACTGATGACCAGTACATCTTCTGAAATTTTCTTTGCTATATCGAGAAGGCCTGTTGAAATAATAATGATATGATTATCCTTTTCCTCTTGCAGAATACGAAGGAAATCATCAATATATTCCTCATCACAATAATCAAATGGTTCATCAAAAATCATTGTATAAGGATTCTGCACCAGAAACATTGCCAGCTGCAGTCTTTTCTTTGTTGTAAAATCATATTCTTTAATAAGTGTATTCCGGATATCCATGCTAATATTCACACGATCCAGAATCTCATTTGCATCCTTATGTCTGGAAATTGTTTTGATCAGCTGGTAGCCCGTCAGATATACTGGCCATATTGAATGCTTGGAAGCCAGAGAAGCTCTCCATCCACCATCAACTGTGATCGTTCCGCCATCGTAACTCAATTCATTGGCAATACACTGTAATAACACTGTACGTCCTGAGCCATTTCCACCAAGCAGTGAATAAATTCCACCTTCCTGGAAAGTAAATGTAGCATCTTTCAGTATCTGCTTTTTGCCAAATGTCTTACTCAGATGTTCTATCTTTAACATAATAATTCTCCTAACCAGATTCAGACCGTCTTCTCCGTTCATTTACAGTATCTGCCAGTCTGACTCCTCTATTCATAAAATGCGCATTCAGAAGGAAAAGATTTCTCTTCAGACCACTGTCTGAACATACTTATGGATATATTAGATTATAGTACATAATTGCCATTTTTGTAAATACAAACATAGTTGCAAACCATCTGATTCAATGATATAATTCAATAGTTATTCAAAAGAAAAATTAGTATACCTAATACCACCTGTTCAGAAAGGTTGAGATAACGTGAAAAATATCTTAAAAAAATGCTGGAGAATATGTTTTCTTGCCTATGCGGCAATTTATCTTCCGTGGTTCTTTTATCTTGAAAAGGTAATTACACCTTCCACTGAAAATCTGCATATTATTCACAGCGCAATAGATTCCTTAATTCCTTTTTGTGAATACTTTATTATTCCATATGTCATCTGGTTCTTCTACATAGCCGTATCATGTGTGTATATGTTTTTTAAAGGAACAAATGAAGAATATTTAAAGTTTGCATTATCACTTGTCATAGGAATGTCAATTGCCATGCTGATCTGTACTTTCTTCCCAAATGGATTAAACCTCAGACCAGAAATCATGCCTCGCAATAACGCTTTTTCCGATGTTGTCGCATATCTTTACAGCACTGACACGCCAACGAATGTATTTCCAAGTATTCATGTATATAATTCACTGGCTATTCATATTGCATTGGCTAAATGCAAAGCAATGGAAAAGCATAGAACAATTAAAACGATCTCGCTGATCATCTGTGTTCTGATCTGTATGTCAACTGTATTTTTAAAACAGCATTCTGTTATTGATGTACTTGGTGCATGTATCATGATGGCTGTTCTGTATGTTGTTCTCTATGTACCAGATTACAAGCAGTTGTTCCAGCGTGCAAAAAATAAAGAAGACGAACTCATTCAGCAAAATTAATTTGTATTTGTAACGATTACGTTTTACTTATAAACACAGACAAAAAAGTTCCAACCCATATGGGTCGGAACTTTTTTTGATTCTATCTATTCTTTTCATTATAACCGATCTAAGAACAATCACATTCACAAGTAGATTTTACCGATTATCTTGCTAACCATCCACCATCAACTGCAATTGTAAAACCATTTACATAGTCAGATGCTTTTGATGCAAGCCAAACAACAGTACCCTGCATATCTTCAGGAGTCCCCCATCTTGCAGCAGGGATTCTTTCCAGAATTGCTTCATTACGGTCTTCATCGCTTCTTAACTGTTTTGTATTATTTGTAGCCATATATCCAGGTGCAATTGCATTTACACAGATATTGTATTTTGCCCATTCATTTGCCATTGCTCTTGTAAGACCAAGAACTGCACTTTTACTTGCTGTATATGCTGGAACACGGATTCCACCCTGATATGAAAGCATAGACGCAACATTGATGATCTTTCCGCCTTCGCCCTGTTTGATATACTGTTTTGCAAATGCCTGACAAAGGAAGAATACAACTTTCTGATTTACAGATACGACTGCATCCCAGTCTTCCTGTGAATATTCAATTGCATCTGCTCTTTTGATGATTCCTGCATTATTAACAAGAATATCAAGTCTACCATAAGCGGCGAGGCATTTTTCTGTCAGTTCAGGAACAACTTCTGCACTTGATAAATCCGCTATCACTTCTGCAAATTCTCCACCGAATTCCTGAATTTTCTTTGCTGTATCTTCGCAGCTTCTTCTTGCAACACCAACAACTTTTGCACCAGCCTGTGCAAGTGCGATTGCCATTCCCTGTCCAAGACCTGTATTCGCACCTGTTACAACAGCCACTTTTCCATCAAGTTTAAATGAATCTAAAATCATTCTTTTTCTCCTTATTATTCACTTCATAGTTTTTTATATTGAACAGCACATTCTATTGATTGCACTGCCTTTTGCTTTCGTACCCGATCTTTACTGATTGTCTAATTAAAACCGATAAATTTATTAACGACCTTATATCCCATTTTAGAAATTTTTCTACCACTTTTACCTGGAAGATTGACCGAATTTCCCAGTGTGGAATATCTTAATTTGCGATATAATTTTCTATTTTTGTTCTTTGCGTACTGCCAGAGTTCTTTCTTCTTTGCAAATGCTTCATCTGTATCAGCAAGAATCAGCATAATTGAAGAAACTTCCATCATAATACGAAGATAGTTGATCATATAATTTCTACATTTTTTGCTTGTTACCTTATTAAAATCAAAATAATCTAACATCAGCTTATTTACACGTAACTGCTGGTCAATTCTTTGAATCATGACCTTTTCATTAACAGACTGATCATCTCTACCGATAAAATAGCGATAGAAATTTACATCAAGATAATACATATTCTTTACATATGGCAATGGATTGAACACAAATATATTATCTACGTAGAAAGTATGTTTTGGAAGCTGCAGATTGCAATCCCTTAAAAGCTGTGTACGGTATACGACTGAATGCATCAGAATATACTGATCGATCTTAAAATGCTTCATATCTTCCCATGTAAACATCTGCTCGACTGGCATGCAGTTCCTGTAACTGATCACTCTTTTTCTCTTTGCGCCCTGTTTTTCATAAACATAGTTGGCTACGAGCATATCCAGCTGAGTACCATCTTCATCCATTTTCTTTAAAGTAGTAAGTATCTTCTTATAGCTCTTCTCATCAAGCCAGTCATCACTATCAACGACCTTGAAGAATTTTCCTGTGGCATTTGCAAGACCTGCATTAACCGCCTGGCCATGTCCACCATTTTCCTGGTGTACAGCTTTAACGATCGTTGGATATTTTGCAGCATAATCATCCGCGATCTGTGCTGTATTATCCTTTACAGAACCATCATCCACTATAATTACTTCAACATCTTCTCCACCGATCAGCGCTGACTGAATACATTTATCCATGTATTCTGCTGAATTGTAGCATGGAATTGCTATTGATAAAATTTTCATCTTGATCTCCATTTCTGCGCTATTTTGCGCACCATAAGTTTGCACGGAACACTCTCTTATTTTCCTGTCCGTTCTTCCCTCATTCTGACCGTTCATCCCACATTTTCCAGAACAACGGTTACTGTGTGACCTTTTTCTGTACTAAAATACAGCAAATGATCAGCCCTGCACATTCACAAATGAATACACAGAACATATATATGAAACGCATATTTCCATTTCCCAAAAAGGCAGTAACAAAAACTGAAATTGCATTGGCTGAGAAATGTGCCAGTACCGGCGCTGTCAATCCATGATACTTTTCATATAGAAAAGCCAGGATCATTCCAGCAAGAAATGCGTATACAAACTGTACCAGATTGCCATGTGCGAGTCCAAATGCGGCTGCAGATATAACCGCTGCCATGCCCGCAGGACAAACGCTTCTAAGTCTGGCATAAAGTAATCCACGAAACAACAGCTCTTCCATCACTGGTGCCATTAGAACTGAAGTTATAAATGTAAGCGGAACATTTTTTCCAAACACATCGTTTTGTAACTGCTGATATGCTGGTGACAAATGTATCAGACCACTCAACGTAATCAGATGATTCAGTGCAAGACACATCAAAATCCCTGTTATACACGGCAGGATATAAAGCCAAGCGGCAATTTTTACCTTCGGTGCATCCGTTATACTGTGTCTGTCCCACCAGTAGAACCCGCCAAACAACGGAATCAGAATCACTCCGGTAATCAGCGTCAGCAACATTGGTTCTGCTCCTGGAAGGACCAACTGTACGATCACTGCGGTCACCATATAAAGCAAATATGGTACACCAAATCTTTTGACCGATTCCACGAACTGATTCATATCGTCGCCCTCCTTCCAGTATTTTTCAACATGGTATCTAATAATTATACGACCTCATAAAATGTCCGTCAACCTGATATCCTAATTTCATGAATGGTATCCCTGCAGTTATTATATAGAACTGCAGAAAACAGCCAAATTGGAGGTTCTGCGTAATCTGCGCAAAACCTCCAATTACTTTCACAATGACCGTATACCATCTACTATTTACTTTCACTGAGATCATATATCATCTACGATTCGCTTTCACTACGATCGTATATCATCCATGATTCGCTTTCACTGCGATCATATATCATCCACGATTCACTTTCACTACGATCGTATATCATCCATGATTCGCTTTCACCGCGATCATATATCATCCACGATTCACTTTCACTACGATCGTATATCATCCATGATTCGCTTTCACCGCGATCATATGACATCTACAATCGTTATCCATTCATAGACCTGGCTGTAATTACATTCTTTCCGGTGCATCAAAGCCAAGAAGATCAATACCACATTCAAGTATATTCTTTGTCAGATTGATCAGAGAAATATAACCTTTCTGTTTTTCTTTGTCTTCTTCTGCAAGAATCTTCGTATCGTGATAGAATCCGTTAAATGTATCAGATACTTCATAAATGAACTGGCAGATTTTATTCGGTGCTTTTTCCTGCTGTGCTGCTGTAATTACATCACTAAACTTTGTCAGTGCAAGACAGAGATTCTTTTCAGAAGCACTGGATGGAGCCATGATCTTCAATTCTTCAAGAGAACCACCATTTTCCTTATACTTATTCAGAATCGATTTAATTCTAACGATTGTGTAAAGAATATATGGACCTGTGTTTCCTTCGAAAGAAACAAATCTGTCAAGATCAAATACATAATCTTTGGATGGCTGGTTGGAAAGATCGCCATATTTTAATGCAGCAAGGCCGACCATTCTTGCTGTATTTCTTGCCTCTTGTTCATCCATCGTTCTGTTCTCTGTGATTTTTTCATATACAGCCTCATTAATGTCTGCAATCAGATGTTCCAGTCTCATTACACCACCGGATCTTGTCTTAAATGGCTTGCCATCTTTTCCGTTCATCGTACCAAATCCAAGGAAGCTGAGTTCTGTTGTATCTTTGACCATACCTACTTTCTTTGCCACACGGAACACCTGTGTAAAGTGCAGTTCCTGTCTTTTATCAGCAACATAGATATATTTATCCGGACTGTACAACTTTTCTCTTTCAATTATTGTTGCAAGATCTGATGTTGCATAAAGTGCAGCACCATCTGATTTTCTTACAAGGCAAGGTGGAATTTCTTTAGAATCCCCTTCCTGTGCCACGTCGACAACAATAGCGCCCTGACTTTCATATGCAACTTTCTTATCAATAAATTCCTGTACCATATCATCAATATATGGCTGTGCATCGCTTTCCCCTTTCCAGAGGTCAAAGCTAACATTCAGATTATCATAATTCTTCTTCAGATCGACTTTAGAAACACCCATAATATGTTTCCAGATTGCGGTACATGCTCTGTCACCCTGCTGAAGCTTTACAGTTGCAGTATGCGCTCTCTCAGCAAAAGCTTTATCTTCTTTTGATTTTGCGCTGGCTGCTGGATAGATCTCTTCCAGTTCTGAAATTGTAAATGGTGGTTCTGTTGGATATTCGCCTGTATAACTTTCATCAAAGTATACAAGTTCTGGTTTTCTATCACGAAGTTCTTCGATAATCAATCCCATCTGAAGACCCCAGTCACCAAGATGAACATCTCCGATCACTTTATTTCCTGCAAATTTTTCGATTCTTTTTACGCTTTCTCCGATTACAGCTGAACGAAGATGTCCTACATGTAATGGTTTCGCAGCATTTGCGCCACCAAAATCGATAATGACCGTCTGAGGATTCTCAACTGTCTTACAACCGAATTTGTCTGTATGTGCCATTTGATCGACATATTCTGCAATATATTTTTCATCAAGGATCATATTAATAAATCCTGGATTAACACTTTCAATGCTTTTGAACATCTGATTGCCACTGCATTTAGCAACAACATCTCCAGCAATCATAAATGGTGCTTTCTTGTACTCTTTTGCCGCAGCCATTGCGCCATTGCACTGATATTCACATAAATCAGGTCTGTTGGAAACAGTTACCCTTGCATACTTTTCATCATATCCACATTCTTTGAAAGCGGCCTGTAACTCTTTTCCTATTAACTCTAAAATAGTTTCCATCTGTATCTCCTTATTCTTCCATATGATTACAGCAAAAAGCGGATTTCTGATCCGCTTTCAACATCTGCCCACTTCAGGAGCTTTTTCTGTATCACATAATTTACTAATGTTCTTATTTTAACCCAGATAACTACCATATTGCAATATTATTCAGCTTATTTATACAAATAAATTGCCACAGAACTTTCTAGGAAAATAATTTTTGCGCCTGATCAGCCATTATTTTTGCAGCTGCTTCAATATCTTTTTGTCCAAATATACCAGATACAACAGCTACTCCGGCAATTCCTGTTCCTTCCAGTTCCAGCATATTGTTCTGATCAATTCCACCGATACCAACAATGGGAATGGAAACACTTTGTGCTATTGTTCTCAGATCTTCTTTTGACAATGGTTTTGCATCCAGTTTAGTACTGCTTCCAAATACCGCTCCAACGCCAAGATAATCTGCTCCATTTTTCTGCGCTGTCTTTGCCTGTTCCACTGTTCTTGCAGTTACTCCAACGATCTTATCCCTGCCAAGTTTTTCTCTTGCCTGACAAGCTTCCATATCAGACTGTCCAACATGTACACCATCTGCATCACATGCAATTGCAAGTTCTACATTGTCATTAATGATCAATGGAATCTGATATTTCTTAGTGATACTTCTAATTCTGCGTGCTTCCTGCAAGAACTCCTCCTGCGCCATCTTTTTTTCTCGGATCTGAATCATGGTTGCACCACCTTTAATAGCTGCCTCCACCTGTTCTTCCAGTGTCTGTGTACCGACCCATTTTCTGTCTGTTACTGCATAAAGTAATAAATCTTTTCTGTCAAATTGCATTGTACTCGTCTCCTGTCTTCCTGTCTTCCTGTCTGTATCATGATGAATGTCTGCGTTTATGTGTATCATTCAGCCTATCCCCTGTCTATTTCTCGTTCTAAGGCTGAACCTAAAAAAAGAAAGTATTTTATTAACTTTCCTCTACATATAAGGAATCAGACTGACAACATCAGTCTGATTCCTTTTCTACTATATTCTACTATATTTAAATTCTAGTATGTTTCTTTTCTAGTATATTTTTTTCTAGTATATTCATTTTCCACTATGCCAAGTTTCAGATTAGCATGCTTTCGCTGTTCTCATCTTCTATTCGTATTCTACTTCCTGTAAGAATAATGCATAGCTTTCAGCTGGTGGACAAATCTGAACACCTGGATCCTGTAAAAGCAGCTTTGTAACTGATTCAGCGCTTCTCTTACCTTTTCCGATTTCAATTAACAGTCCAATCATAAATCTTGCCATATTATGAAGAAAATCATTTGCTTTGATTGTAATCTCGATTTCTTTGCCACTATCGTAGATATTCAATTCATCAATTCTTCTGACTGTTGACTTGCTCTTCTTCGCTGTCGTGAACTGGCTGAAATCATGGGAACCAAGGAATAGAGCCGCCGCTTTTTTCATTGCTTCAACATCCAGTTCCTCAAAAGAATGATATTTATATTTTCTTTCAAATACATCTGCAATATCATTACAGTCAATGCGATAAACATATGTCTTAGCCTTTGCATTCAGCTGACTATGAAAACGTTCCTCTGCCTCCTGTACCTCAAGTACTGCAATATCTCTTGGCAGATATCTGTTCAGATAATTTCTGATTTCATAATCTTTTTCATGCTTGCTCAGCTTGAAATTTGCGATCTGTGCATATGCATGCACGCCTTTTTCTGTTCTGCATCCGCAAAAGATCTCAGGTTCTTCTCCTGTCATCTTTTTTATCACTTCTGCAATACGATATGCGATTGTATTACTTGCATCATCACGACCCATACGCTGCCAGCCATCATATCTTCCGCCATCATATTCAATTTTCAGTTTATAATTGTACATTTTTCACCTATTACCTATCCCAGGACTTTATCAATCAATTTGAGCATATCTTCCTTTTCAAATGGTTTTTCTATAAAATCACTTGCACCTCTCTTCAGTGCTTCGAGAACATTGCTCTTCTGTCCTGCTGCTGTAACCATTATAACCTTTGCATCAGGATATGCAAGAATTATTTTTTTCAGTGCTTCAAAACCATCCATAATTGGCATTGTAAGATCCATTGTCACAAGATCCGGCTGATCCTGCTCATATTTTTCAACTGCCTCTGCTCCATTTTCTGCTTCATCTGTAATTGTATGACCAGCTTCCTCAAGAATTGTTCTCAATACTTTTCTTGATACTTTTGAATCATCAACAATTAATACTTTTGCCATATTAACCTCCATCCCTGCCTTTTGCAGTTCTATATTCATCCTGTTATTTTTTCATATTTTTCGGCATTGATATCCGAATCTATTCTGTCTTTACATCAGACCTGTAATTCAAGCACTACTTAGATCTATCCATTTACAGCCAGCCATACCTGACTGAATGTATCTTTACTGTAACTTCCAGTTGGAATTGACAGCCATAATAATCTCTACAGTTTCTCCACAGATTTCCCATTTGCTCAAATACATCTGTTTTTCAGCCTGTACATGAAAACGATCATAGAATACCGGTGGATATAATGATAATTCCAGGTTTGCCTCATTGCTCAGATTTGTTGCAAAGCTTCCATTGAGACAGTTGACAAATTCACACATTGAATCATATACGTCTTCATCAATTTCCCGAAACTCTTCCTGTGCAAAACAGGAAGCAACTTTTAGAATTGCCTGTTTGTTGCCTGACACTGCAAGCAGTACATCTGAATCTCCATCCATGATCTGACTTGCTGTTTCCTTACTTTCATATTCATTTACTAATCTGATATCTGTCAGATTCAGCTGATCTGTATGCATCAGCCTGCAGACTGACTTCACAATTGCTATAAAAAATAACCTGTATTTTCTATCTTCAACTCCAAAGAAATTTGTTACTACTTCTTTTGCGTCACCATTCTTTAGATATCCAATCTCCTGTTCTGTCAGCTTTCTGCCTTTACATTTTTTTAATACGTAAGTATTGACTATGCCGCTCCTCATAATACCTCCCATACTACTATTGCTTAAATCCTTATGGATCTTTTTCTCCCATTTCTTCTCAACTTTTTTCTCCCATTCTTCTTATATTCTGATTATACACCAAATCTTACCACCAAAACAACTATGTTAGCGAAAATAGTCGAAAAAGAGCTGCCAATATCTGACAGCTCTTTTTTCGTACTATATTTTATTGTATTATTTCTTAGTTATTATCGTCTACACTGTAGTTAGGTGCTTCTTTTGTAATATGAATGTCATGTGGATGACTTTCTTTTAATGAAGCAGCTGTAATCTTTACAAACTTTCCTGTTTCTTTCAGTGTTTCAACATTAGGAGCTCCACAGTAACCCATTCCTGATCTTAAGCCACCCATTAACTGGAATACTGTATCTTCAACAGTTCCCTTATAAGCAACACGTCCTTCAACGCCTTCAGGAACAAGCTTCTTAGCGCCTGTCTGGAAGTATCTGTCTTTGCTGCCATTTTCCATAGCTGCAATAGAACCCATACCTCTGTATACTTTGTACTTTCTTCCCTGGAATAATTCAAATGATCCTGGGCTTTCATCACAACCTGCGAAAATGCTACCCATCATACATGCATTAGCACCTGCAGCGATTGCTTTTACGATATCTCCTGAATATTTAATACCACCATCAGCGATAATTGGAACACCATATTCTTTTGCTGTTGCATATGCATCCATAACAGCTGTAACCTGTGGTACACCAATACCAGCAACGATTCTTGTTGTACAGATTGAACCAGGACCGATACCAACCTTAACTGCATCAACGCCAGCTTCGATCAAAGCTTTTGCTGCTGCACCAGTTGCAACATTACCTGCGATCACCTGTAATTCAGGATATTTTGATTTCACTTCTTTTAATGCATTGATGATATTCTTTGAATGACCATGAGCAGAATCAATTACAATACAGTCAACTTTTGCCTTAACAAGAGCATCAACACGTTCCATAAGGTTAGCTGTGATACCTACAGCAGCTCCGCAGAGAAGTCTTCCCTGTGCATCCTTTGCTGATAAAGGATATTTGATCTGTTTTTCGATATCTTTGATTGTAATAAGACCTTTCAGGTTAAAATCATCATCTACAATTGGAAGCTTTTCTTTTCTTGCTTTACCAAGAATTTCTTTTGCTTCTTCAATAGTAATGCCGACTTTTGCTGTAATTAAGTTCTCAGAAGTCATGCATTCTTTAATTTTCTTAGAAAAATCTGTTTCAAATTTGAGGTCACGGTTTGTAATAATACCAACCAGTTTTCCACCTTCTGTAATAGGTACACCTGAAATTCTGAATTTTGCCATCAGGTTGTTCGCATCTTCTAAAGTATTATCAGGTTTTAAATAAAATGGATCTGTGATAACGCCGTTCTCTGAACGCTTTACCTTATCAACCTCTTCTGCCTGCTGTTCAATAGACATATTCTTATGAATGATACCAATACCACCCTGTCTGGCCATTGCAATTGCCATTCTGTGTTCTGTTACGGTATCCATTCCTGCACTCATCAAAGGAATATTTAATTTGATCTTCTTTGTTAAGTGTGTTGATATATCAACCATATTAGGTGTTACCTCTGAATACTGAGGTACTAACAGTACATCATCAAATGTAATACCTTCGCCGATAATCTGTCCCATTCTACTTTTTCCTCACTTTCTTGTTTTTTACATCGTATTTTTATATAGTTTTTTGAGTATAGCAAAATTATAAAAAAAAGTCAACTAAAATTTTTCACAAAGCTTTGTATTTTAGCATTTTAACGCATAAAACAAAAGAATTCTAGAAAAATAGTTGACAATTTTCTGATTTTTTATAATATTATCACTGTAATCTGGCAACTTTTGGATATTTATACAACAATTTGTATATCATTTATTGTCTTATAATGTGACCTTACTTGGTCCCATTTCCCAGATTGCCTGTTTCATTGCTTCATTTGGCTCCAGAACGACACGAACCATTTCTTTATTAGACGGAATAAAAAGCACATATGTAGCTGATGGATCCGTATTAGATGAATAATTATAAGATTTACAGTTCTGTCTTTCATAGCTTTCCAGTTTTTCTGATCCTGCGGGTGCCATCACTGCAAGTTTTGCAACATCATACACTCCACATCTTCTTCTGGATGATTTTGCTGTAATTCTGTCCACTGTCAGTTCTTTTTCTACAAGACTGTATTCATATTCATAGTCATAATAACGGAACATGATCACTGTAAATGCTATCAGTCCCACAGTAAGGAGTACTCCGATTGCCATAATGGATGGTATCAGAACTACTGACAAAACACTTAATACAATCATAAGTATCTTTAGAGGCATTGCATATTTAGGTGGATTCACCTTTAAGATCTGCTCAATACTAATATCGTTCATATTCATTTCCTTTCCTTTGTGAAACACCAGTCACGTCCGCTTCCGACGTAATCTGCCCGTTTCACCTTCCTTTCTAAATTATATCATTGCATGTTTACAAAGACAACATTCGAATTCATATTTCCATTCATTTCAGATACCACCTGTACAGGAAGCTGAATTTTTGTTTTCTGTTGGCCTTACCATAGAAGTACTTTTGTAATTTTTGCAGACCGCCCGCTGCATCGCGAAGCGTATCTGCGTCGCATCCATCTTTGCCAAATCTCATCTGCAGTACAGCCTGAAATGCATTCACTGCCAATTCCTCCTGCTCAGCCGGCAGTTTTTGGATCAACCGCTCCATCATACTCTGGTATGACATCCCTTTCTGTCTGCGAATTCCCGCGAATCCACACAATCGCACTAGATAGGCATACATAATATCACACTGCTTTTTTCGATCCGGCAAAAAGGCACCGCAAAACATCTTTGCATTTTTTGACATTCTATATGCCATTGGAATGCTCATTGCAAGTAGGATCGCCAAAATAGCCAGAATCACATAGGCTACAGCGACCAGGTACTTTTTCACTCGGTTATATAAGATTCTTAACAGAACATCCGGTTCGATATGATTGTTATGACTTGCTCTTCCATATTCCGCAATGGAATCATACGCTTCGTTATCTTCATCATCCTGTGGCATATCAGAAGTACCCTCTTCTGGCACTGTATTCGCATTTACAGTTTCCTTAACGATCTGATTTTCCGACAGGTCTGCACTATTGTCGATACTCAGCTGCTCCATCCGGTTTTCCGATTCTGCAGGCTGCCCATCCTTGGTCAGTCCATTATGTCCCGGTGTAAAATCTACTGGTACCCATCCATACCCATCTTCATAGACTTCAACCCATGCATGTGCGTCGCTATCGAGCACGTTGACTTCGAACTCCTTATAATTTTCTGTATAATTAAATACTGAACTGATTCTTTGCGTACTGACCGTCTGCACAAAATCCTTTGTGCCTGCATTGACACAATACCCTTCCACATATCTTGCTGGTATCCCCTCTGCCCGTAGCGCGAGCACAGCTGCCGATGCAAAATAAGTACAGTATCCAGCGTGACTTTCATTTAGAAAATACGAAACAAAATCCTTATTTGCAGGTACTTTTCCCGGGGAGAGGGTATAACGGTAATTATCCTGTAGATATTTTTTCAGACTATTTATAAATGCAGTTCTGTCCTCGTCATCATTTACAGTCTCACCCAGATTTGCGAGCAGATTCTTGACCGGGGCGATATCTCCCCCTGTATATACCTGGTGCACATATGCCCTGTACTTTTGTTCCCAGTCACAGTATTGTCTGAACATCTGATTCGAACCATCATAGGAATCCACAAGCTCTTTGTATTTTTCATAATCATTATCAAATACCGTATAGGCCATGGATTCAATCTTTCTGCCCTTGGTATTCAACATGGTACCATCTATACTGCTTTTTGCCGGTGCATATGACATATTTCCATAGGGTATGTACCAGTAAGTTGCATCATCACCTGAATAATCAACTGAGAATTCCCGCTTGACTACATTCTGCACATAACGGTTCTCATACAACTGCTGCTGAATCTGTTCGTCAGAATCCACCAGTTTGAAAAGAGTCGCTGTCTGATTGATCAGGTCAACGTGGGCATCATCCATTTCTCTTTCAAATGTACTATATTTTGCCTTCTGTGTCTCCGTTAGATCTGACCATGTATTATCCTGGTACTGTGTGCCAACAAAGCCACGCAAATAGATCGTTCCGAGTACACCACTTCGATAAGTAAGCATCGGGGTATGCTGATACTCTACCGTATCAAATGTGCCAAGTTTTCCACCACCGATACCCCCTCCAGCTGTCTGCTCTCCTTCCTCACCTTCTGCCAGTCTGGCTTCATGATAATAATTCTCCAGGCCAGCTCTGACAGAGTCAAAAAACGCTAGTCGTTTATAACTTTCTCCTGAAATGATGACTGAAACGCAAAAACATACGACTAAAAAGACTGTGGCTGCCGTCATTTTAATCAGTACCGCAGGCTGTCTTTTGCCCCTTGTTCCACGCTCACCATCTGCAAGCAGCCCTGCAAGAAATGCACCAGAAAGTGCAAGTGCCAGCATAGATGGCACTTTATTACAGAGAAAACACCCTGCTACACACAACAGTGTGGTAACAATTTCGGCTGTTCTGCTTTTCAGAACTTTCTCCTCCAGTATAAAAAGCCACGGTGCCGCAATTCCACACCCCCATGTCAGTAACGGAAATTTGTCTGTCAATACTGCTGGATCTGTAATTCCCGCTACTAGTCGAACCAATTCCTCTTTCAGAACATGTCCGTTAAGCAGGCCTGCCAGTAAAATCAGCATAAATACCACGCCAAAGGCAACTGCCGGCTTTCTGATCCTGTGCGCACATACTGATAGAACGCCTGTCATAACAGCCTGTAACAATAACAGGAACCAGAAATCAAAGCTGCTTGTAAAACTGGTAAACAGACAGAGTGTACACCCGAAAATCCCACAGAGTAAGAGCAACCGCTCTGCTATTACTTCCAGAACACGTTTTGACTGCACTGTTTCATAACTAATCTCCGATATCATAATTCCGTTCTTTCTATGATGCTCCATATTCATATCCATTCACATCCTGTCCCCATTAAAATGCCTGTCTCATACATGCCTCAATATTCTGATCATCCACCCAGATACAACGAATTGCACCATCCCTGTAGAACTCCTGCTGTTCGTGATCCGGACTCACATTTAATACCGTGATCACGGCTTCACCTGCACCATCCAAGGCCGGCAGTATTTCATCCGGTTCTCCTGAACGGATAACATATATTTTTTGTCCCTGAATATATTCTGTGTCCAGATACGTTTCGATCACCCTCTCTCCATCATATCCTTCTTCTCTCATGACAAGTTCCAGTGCTGCACCCAGTGTCTGTGGGCTCATGACCTGCACTTTTTTGAGTTCCTGGGTCTGACTGCTGTAAAAGCAGATATCAAAAATATTTTCCCGCAGGCATTCCAGATTACCAGCTGCATACAAAAGTTCATACACGGTATCGAGCTGGTCCTTCTGCTCCTGTGTATCACAATTCTTTAATTCTACCAGTATGACCTGCGTGTCGCTCACCGGCAGTCCTGGCTCCTTAACATACAGCTCCTCCATTCTCGCACTCAGCTTCCAGTGGATCTGATTCATTCTGTCTCCTGAACCATATTCTCTTATATCATAAATTTCCGACGGATCATTTCCACTTCTATTCTGTGAATAGTTGTCCATTCCATCTTCAACATAATTCAATTTATGTAATGTATTATAATCAGGTTCTGTAAGTTTTGGCTGTACCATAACTTCAAACTGCTGCTGGCTTGGAATTTTGATCTTCCACAAATGTAGAAAGTCATATAAATATGCCTCTCCTACCCGTATCGATAGTCTTCCACAATTCCCAGCTTTCAATTTTCCCTGCAGACTGGTCGTATCCATCGCCCTTGCATAAATGCAGAATTCTTTCATTTCATAATAACTACAGTTATGATATTGAAAATACAAGTGCACATGAATTCCAGGCACTGGCAGAAATGTATTTTTGACCTTGATAAAGAAGCTGGCTGTATCGCCTTTTAGCATCGTCTTCTCACTAACTTCTGTCTGAATCTGCAGTCCATGAATCATACAAAGTGCAATCACAAATGTCACAAGCGGTAAGATCAGTAGGACCAGAAGCAGCACCAACGGCTGACGTTCCACAAAGAATACATTTACCAGAAAAACAAATGTCACAATTCCTGCATATAACACTCTCTGTACACCCATTATCAGCTCCTGACTGTACCATCTTTGATCTGTGGCACTTCAACCTGCACCAGAATTTTTCTGATGATGTCCCTCTGTGTTACCTTAGCAAGCTTTGCTCTGGCATTCAGAAGCAGCCTGTGTTCCATTGTTTCCATCAATACGCTCTGTACATCATTCGGAATCACATAATCCCTTCCAGCCATAAATGCGCTCGCCTTTGCCATCATAGAAATCGCTACACTTCCTCTCGGACTAATGCCCAGCGCAACTTCTTCACTTTCTCTCGTCGCTTTTGCAATTTCCGTAATATAACGACAGACAGACTCCTCTATATATACCCTTTTGACCTGTCTTCTGATTGTTTCAATCTCAAATGCCGTAATCACTTCCTTTACGGTATCCATCAGATTCGTTCTCTTTCCCTGCAGGATCTTGATCTCATCTTCCTGTTCTGGATATCCCATACCGACCTGTATCATAAATCTGTCCAGCTGCGATTCTGGTAATTTCTGTGTTCCGACCGAGCCAGATGGATTCTGCGTTGCCAGCACAATAAATGGCTCTGGCAATTTTTTCGTTTCCCCATCCACTGTCACGCAGCCCTCTTCCATTACTTCCAGCAAGGCCGACTGGGTCTTGGGAGATGTTCTGTTAATTTCATCTGCAAGGAACAGATTGCACATAATTGCTCCCGGCTTATATTCAAACTCCTGTTTTTCCCTGTTATATACTGTAAAACCCGTGATATCAGATGGCAGTACATCTGGTGTAAACTGCATTCTGCGCACCTTCAGCCCCATCGCCAGTGCAAATGCATTTGCCATTGTCGTCTTTCCCACTCCCGGAATATCATTAATCAGAATATGACCGCCTGAGATCACTGCAAGCATGATCTTACGAATCACTTCTTCCTTTCCAAAAATGACCTTATTTACTTCCCCAATTACTGCTTCTGTCTTTTCTCTTAAATCATCCACAATAAGTACCTTCCATTTCTTTCAGACATATTGTTCTGTTGCCCTCTCTACTCATATTTTACCATAGACAAAGTGTGAAAAACGATATAAAAATGTACGTATTTTATGTGCAACTTTTACAAAGCATAGTACTAAAACTTCTTTTTCCTTCCATAATTCCCGTATTTATTCTTTGAGACCAATAAAAATACCCCAGCTGTCGAAATGTTTCCATTTCGGACAACTGGGGATATTTTCAGCCATTCTATATATTATTACGGTTTCTAAATGTCAGATCCTGTTTCAATAGTTATCAGGATCTTCTTTGTGTGCAATCGGTTCTTCACAGATTACATCATACCGCCCATTCCACCTGCGCCTGCTGGCATCTGTGGAATATCTTCTTTAATTGTTGCAACAACAGATTCTGTTGTAAGTAATGTAGATGCAACACTTGTCGCATTCTGTAATGCACTTCTTGTAACTTTGGCTGGATCCAGGATACCTGCATCTACCATATTTACATATTCTTCATGAAGAGCATCGAATCCCATACCTACTTCAGATTCTCTTACTTTGTTAATAATAACAGCGCCTTCAAGACCTGCATTTGCTGAAATATGATACAAAGGAGCTTCCAGTGCCTTCAGAATGATCTGTGCACCAGTCTTTTCGTCGCCTTCAAGTGTTTCAGCCATTGCAGAAACTTTCTTTGATGCATGGATGTAAGCAGAACCACCACCAGAAATGATACCTTCTTCAACTGCTGCCTTTGTAGCTGCAAGCGCATCTTCAAGACGAAGTTTATTTTCTTTCATTTCTGTTTCAGTTGCAGCACCAACGCGGATAACAGCAACACCACCTGCTAATTTTGCAAGTCTTTCCTGTAATTTTTCTCTATCGAAATCAGATGTTGTTTCAGCGATCTGTCCTCTGATCTGAGCGATTCTTGCCTGAATTTCATCTTTGTTTCCTTCACCATCAACGATAACAGTATTTTCTTTCTGTACTTTTACAGATTTTGCACGTCCTAACTGTTCCATTGTTGTATCTTTCAGTTCAAGACCAAGTTCTTCTGAAATTACTGTACCGCCTGTTAATGTAGCGATATCTTTGAGCATTTCTTTTCTTCTGTCGCCATATCCAGGAGCTTTTACACCGACAACTGAGAATGTACCTCTTAATTTATTAACAATCAGTGTTGTAAGAGCTTCTCCTTCAATATCTTCAGCGATAATTAAAAGTTTCTGTCCGCTCTGTACGATCTGTTCAAGAACAGGAAGGATTTCCTGAATATTAGAGATCTTCTTATCTGTGATCAGAATATATGGATTATCAAGGTTTGCTTCCATCTTATCCATATCAGTTGACATGTAAGCTGAAATATATCCTCTATCGAACTGCATACCTTCTACAAGGTCAAGTTCAGTCTTCATTGTCTTGGATTCTTCGATTGTGATAACACCATCGTTAGATACTTTTTCCATTGCATCTGCAACTAACTGCCCAACTGTTTCATCACCAGCTGAAATAGAAGCTACTTTTGCGATCTGATCTTTACCATTGATCTTTGCACTCATATCAGCGATTGCTTCAACTGCACAGTCAGTAGCTTTCTTCATACCTTTTCTTAAAATAATTGGGTTTGCTCCGGCTGCAAGATTCTTCATACCTGCATTTACCATTGCCTGTGCAAGTACAGTAGCTGTTGTTGTACCATCACCTGCAACATCGTTTGTCTTTGTTGCAACTTCTTTTACAAGCTGTGCGCCCATATTTTCAAATTTATCTTCCAGTTCAATTTCTTTTGCAATTGTAACACCATCGTTTGTAATTAAAGGTGCTCCAAATGATTTATCAAGGACAACGTTTCTACCCTTAGGTCCTAAGGTTACTCTTACTGTATCAGCTAATTTGTTAACACCGGTTTCCAGTGATTTTCTGGCATCTGCGCCATATTTAATTTCCTTTGCCATAATCTCTCATCCTTTCTTTGCATACCTTATATGCAGCTTAAATTTATTCAATAATTGCCAGGATATCTCCCTGTTTTACGATAATCAGATTGTCTTCTTCCAGTTTTACTTCTGTTCCTGAGTATTTGGAATAGATAATCTTATCACCTGGTTTTACCTGCATTGTTACTTCTTTACCGTCTACAACTCCACCTGGTCCAACAGCAACGACTTCTGCCTGCTGTGGTTTTTCTTTTGCCTGACCTGGTAAAACAATACCTGATTTTGTTGTTTCTTCTGCTACTAACTGTTTAATGACTACTCTGTCTCCTAAAGGTACTAACTTCATGATATTTCCTCCTTTTACTCAATGACACTATATCAGTTTTTACTTTTTACTTGCGAATGAACTATTTTCTTTTGTTAGCACTCTTACATTTCGAGTGCTAATGATAGTTCATATCTTATTAAATTTACCGTTTTTATGCAACTGTTTATACATACGGAATTTTTGATAGTATCTCACTTTTTCTCTCGTTTACTCTTTTTTTCTTCCGTTTTCTTTCTTTTTTCCTTTTTAGGTGCATCTGTAACACCCATTCCTGTCTCTCTTCCATAATAAAATAAATACTGCTGCGCATAGCCTCCATACGCTCCAAAATGCGTCTTTGCAAATTCTGCGATCACCTCGTTCGACGTCTCCTGACCGAAATACAGATGCTCCATAACTCTTTTGATCCAGACATCGATTGGAAAGCTGCTTCTTTTTTCAAGTCCAAACAGGGTAACACAGTTTCCTACTTTGACGCCGACGCCTTTGATCTTTAACAATTCTTCCATACATCCAGCGGCATCCATGGTCCGCATGTTCTGCTCACTGACCTCACCACTTGTCACCTTCTTCACAGCGTCCACGATATAAGGGGCACGAAATCCAGTCTTGCATGCTCTGAGTTTTTCTTCACTGACATTTGACAGCTGTTCTGGCGTTGGAAAAGCAAAACAGGTCACTCCACACGCCTCCCCTAGATAGGTTCCATATTTTTCAGAGATTTCTGCAACTATTTTCTTAATATGTGGTATCTGCTTATTCTGTGAAATAATAAAACTGATCAGTGTTTCAAAGAAATCCTGACGCAAAATATGCACGCCGCCCATAGTCTGTATGGCATCCCGCAGTTTATCATCCTTCTGCAAAAGAAAATCCTTTATTTTTCTATAGTCACGTTCCATGTCAAAATACGTGCTCCATATTTTTTCATACTCATCTGCTGTGGTATCAAACAATATCACCTGTTGGTCATCTTGTCTGATGTGCAGCATTTTGCCCATGGCTACAATTACATATTCCTTTTCACCAGTCTTTTGAAAATGGAAACACTGTCCACACTCCATCGTCTGTTCGATATCAAAATCTGTCACCTCAGTCAGCCAGACATCTCCATTCTTTTCCTCTATCTTCATCTGTTCTCCTTTATCCAATCGATTCCTCTATCATACCACAGCTACTCTGGTTGTAACACATCCTGCACATATGTTTATGATCTTATACAGGCTTCCATTCAATCGCGTCAAAGGCTTTGCTGATCTGTCCTTTGTCCGATCAGAGCTGCCCAAAGTCATTTCTGGTAAAATTGTCAAATTCATGCTTTCTATCTTTTCAATTTGCCCAAAAAGTATTACAATAATACTAATTAGATTATATACGAAGGGAGTAAGTTATATGAAAAAAGACAACGTGAACAAACTCATTGCGAAAATTGCCATTGCAGGTGCTTCTATTGCTGCCGGATTCGCAATTTTCTCCAAGTTTTCAAAATACAGAAAAATAAATAAAGAACTCAACGAAGAGGAATTCGAAGATGACTTTGATGACTTCGACTTTGACCAGATCAATAAAGACGATCCCAACCGGGAATATGTATCCATAAATATTACTAAAAATTCTGATTCCGTGAAAGAGGATGCCAGTAAGAACGAGGATAACGAAACTGTTAATTTGAATTGATGATTGGGTGATTGCATGAAGAAACGATTTCTTCTTATGTTCATTTTACTCACAGGATGTTTTTTGATGCTCTGCTCCTGCCAGCATGTAGCGACCCAGGTTCAGGAATCCAGCGCACAAAAAAATAATATCTCTTCAGCTGCTTATGAAATGGCTGACTCGCAGGATGAAATCCTCGCGATTCTTCTGCGTACCATGCAGAACAATGAAACTACCGCTTATTTCTGTGTGCCCTCTGAAGAGTTCATCGATGCCGACCTGTGGATCAACCGATTGAACGGAATTGAACAGATTCATTGTGAATACCGTGAGATCACGGATGGGATCAATGTCAGCGTCTCTCTTGCCTATTGGGATAATTATTCCATTGTTTATGCATATCAGACCGGAGATACTTCCGGGCTTACTGACCAGCAGCTGGAGCTTTTCACTGCCTACAGCACTATTCTGAACGAATATACTTCACCTGCTGCCAGTAATTATGAAAATGAGCTGGCAATCCATAACTATCTTGTAAGCAATACTGATTACGTTGAAAATGATGACTCTATTTATAATGCCTATGATACCCTGATCAACCACAGCGGTGTCTGTAGCGGCTATGCAGAGTGTTTTAAAACATTTATGGATATGCTTGAAATTCCCTGCCAGGCAATTTCCGGGACTGCCAACGACGAACTTCACATCTGGAATCTGGTACAGCTGGATGACAACTGGTATCATGTGGATGTGACTTGGGATGATCCAGTCGGAAATGATGCGGATAATATAGAGTATTCTTACTTTAATATCACAGACAAGGAAATTGCTGTGGACCACACCTGGAATGCCGATATCTATCCGGCAGCAAATGCGACCAGCTACAGTTATATCAAAATGTCCAATATGCCCCAGATCTTCACGCAGTCTGATGCAAATCAACTATTTGCGAACTGTGTTTTAAATCATATGGGTAAAATCGAATTCGTAGCTTATACAGATTTTGATATTAAGAATGCCTTAAACGGAGCGATTGCACAGAATCTCACCTATTCATACCGGATCTGTGAGCGTCCTGACTATACGATCTACAAGTTTACTTTTCAATATTAGAATCGAATAAAAAAGATGAGAGAATGATTGTGAATTACATTCTCTCATCTTTTTTATTTATTCTTCAGGATTTAAAAATAGTCTCTTTACAAAATTATAAAGGCCATTCATCCAGACACCTGGATCATGTCCTCCATCGACATAATAGGAAATATAATCGATTCCCAGTGCGTCGAAGTACTGACCATAAAAAGCTGTTGCATTAATGCAGTCATCTTCATCATAT
Organism: uncultured bacterium; assembly: GCA_905215405.1. Lineage (GTDB taxonomy): Bacteria > Bacillota > Clostridia > Lachnospirales > Lachnospiraceae > CAJMQE01. The sequence continues at coordinate 13,714 of CAJMQE010000007.1, read as the reverse complement.
GTTCCGACATCCATAAGGATCAGATGATAATCACCAATATCTGGATCCACATAAAACTCATCCAGCAGTGTCGGTGTATCATAATCTTCATTCACACCCGGAACCACTCCTGATGTCGGAGAAAATGCACCGATGTACCCGAATGTCTCCTGCATTGCAAATCCAATATACAATGCCTCTCTTGCCCCGTAGGAATATCCCGCAATTGCTGTTCCATCCCTGTCCTTTCTTACGGAAAAGTTCTTATTAATAAATGGCATCAGTGAACCTCGCAGATCATCAATAAAGCTATCGAAACCGACCAGAAGTTCCGCTTCTGACATGTCATCCGTAATCCTTGGCAATGCGACAGTATTTGGACATACAACGATCATCTCCGGAATATTATCCGTAAAATTCAGATTGTCAATGATATATTCCGCATTCATATCTCCCCAGGATGTATTATCTCCTCCAAGTCCATGAAGCAGATACAAAACCGGATACTGCACCGTCGGATCATAATCATATGGCAGGAGCACATCTGCTTTTCTGTATTTTCCTGTTGCAGATGAAAAATAATTCATCTTCACGGTATGCCCATAGACCGTATCCTGCAGTGGAACATCATAATTATCCGGTACTGAAAAAATACTTTCTGGAAGTGCATAAGGGTCCTGCTCCTCTATTGGAGCGTCTTCGTCGATCAGTTCCTGATCTTCCAGCTGCGCCATCTGATTTTTATGATTTCTGGTGCCTCTTTCACCACCACTATTTTTTCCAGCAGAACAGCCTGTCAGCGTAGCTGATGCCAGCACTATCAAAGCCATTCCTAAACTTATTATTCTGATTTTATCTTTCATATTTTAACTCCTCATAATCTGACGATCTTGTATCAATGGCCTGTCTTTCCAAGCCTGTCCCCCCTATACACATTCTGAAACCGCATGAACAGTTCCACACGCTCTTCTGTCCATACGGTTTCCTTTGTGCAGCATATATATTTATATTAACTTATTTTCTAGTTCAATTCTATCGCTCATAATACCTATTTTTCAGGTTATCATACATTGTCAGCTTTTATATTCCTTATATATTACCACTTTTAGACCGCCAATGCCGAATTATCTAATTTTATTATTTCATACAATCGACTAATATTACGCTGCTTAATGTTCAATTTTGCAGTATGCTACAATATTTATTTTTCAATCATCTTTCTGTCAAACTCTGGATTAAATGCATAGAAGTTCTTGCAGTTCAGTCTTTCCTGTACTACTCTTAATGCTTCACCGAATCTCTGGAAATGAACGATTTCTCTTGCCCGCAGGAATTTTAAAGGTTCCAGAATATCAGGATCTTTAATTGCACGGATCAGATTGTCATATGTCGTTCTTGCTTTCTGTTCAGCTGCCAGATCCTCTACCAAATCTGTAATTGCATCACCCTTTGACTGGAATTCACATGCATTAAAAGGAATTCCACCTGCAGCCTGTGGCCATACTGCTACCGTATGATCTACATAATAAGGAGCAAATCCCTGCTCTTTGATCTGTTCTACTGTCAGATTTTTTGTCAGCTGATGAACCATAACACTGACCATTTCCAGATGTGCCAGTTCTTCTGTTGCAATATCTGTCAGCAGACCTGATACTTCACGATACGGCATTGAATACCGCTGGGATAAATATCTCATGGAAGCAGCAGATTCACCATCCGGTCCACCATACTGACTAATGATCATCATGGCAAGTTTACCATCGGTCTTATTTATTTTTACTGGAAACTCAAGACGTTTTTCATAATTCCACATAAGCTAGCCCTCCAATTCCCATGGCATCGGAGTAGCAACCCACATCCAATAATTTTCCGAAGTTACATTTGCAGCCAACAACGGGCCATAATTCTCTGCGTAATAGTCCATTGCTTTATTATATTTTTCCTTGACATCATTGTAATAATTCAATGCTTCTGCATCGCAAGGATGGGTATCTAAGAAAAGCACTGCCTCTGTCAGTGCAAATCCGAGCTGGTAGATATTCACCATACATTTTTTCTTATCGAGCATCTGTGATCTGTTTTGCATGTTGTTATTCATCTATCTGCCACCTCCCAGGAAAGGTTTGTCGAGTGCCGCAAATATCGTGCCTTTAATAATGGCGATATCGAGACAATATATATTTTCCCATTTCTGGAAAGGTACATAACACATGCCAGGAACCATTGTGTTTGAACAATCATTTTTTGATTCCATTGCCATACTCCTTAAAGATTTTTTTCAATATATTGTATGGTACTTTCATAATTGTTGTGACAACGGAATATAATTATTTTTTAGATCATATTTCCGACTCCTGTACTAACCGTGCCCAGTCCCAGAATACTCTTTACAATACTCCATAACACACTCAGCACATTCTGGCTCATGATCTGGATCGGGCCAGACAATACACCGATTGCAAGGGCACCTGCAAGGATCCATGCACTATATGGTCTGATTCTTCTGTAAAATGTATTTACTGATGGGATCAGTTCCGACAGTACATTTGCACCATCCAGCGGCGGTATTGGTATCAAATTAAATACACCGAGTCCCGTATTGACCGTTGCTGACTGAAAACAGAACAGGAACACATATCTACTTATCCCAGTCAGGCTCATACTTCTGCCATAAAGCCCACAGATAAACAGACAGATAAATGCAACGATAAAATTCATTACCGGACCTGCCAGTGCCACCAGTATCATGTCCCTTTTGGGATTGCGATATTTTCGTACATTGACTCTGATCGGCTTTGCCCAACCTACCTGAAACAACAACAGGCAGATCGTTCCCCACAAATCAAGATGTCGGAACGGATTTAACGATAACCTACCGTCCATTCTTGGCGTTGGATCTCCTAGCTTATCTGACATGAACCCATGTGCAAACTCGTGAAATGTAATGGCGATCAATACTGCCGGCGCCGTATAAATGAGCATCCTCAGCTGCCATAATAAATAACTTCCATTCATAAAATATCCTGAACGAAACATATTGCCACCTGCTTTCCTGCTTTTCATACTTCCCCATTTTATTCCTGCTACTTGTCTACTACTTGTCAGCTACTTGTCTTCTTCTGACTGTGCTGCACTATAATAACAGGAATTATCTTTCATCATAGCCCTTGGAACTGCATCTTTTGCATTCTTCCAGGACTCATTTGCATATTTATAGTCAAACTTATTAATGAACCATGCAAGATCATCTCTAACACGCTCCATATTGGTAAGATAAAGTTCATTGAGTTCTTTTACGAACTGATCAAGACTGTCTCCCTTTAACTGTCCGGATGCCATTTTCAGCAGATCTCTGTAATGCGTAGTACAGAATCCCTTACTGTGGTTGAATTTATCCCTAAAATTCTGATCTGACTTCCACAGATAGAAGCAGGTATTCAGATACCTGTCAAACACCTGATTCACTCGTTCACAGACGAAACATTTTCCATTGAGTTCATCTATGTAGGATACGACTGGATTTTCTGGTTCTTCCTTGCGGAACAGTGACTTGGGACGAATCGGTGTCACAGTTCTCTTTCTGATATCGTCAATCACCTTATCAAAATGTGTTTTTAGAACCATCGAAATACCCAGACGGTTATCGCAATGATAAACTGCCAGAAGATGTTTCTCACAAAATCCTGCTTCATCGGTCTTTGCCCGAATATCATCTTCCATATAACTTGGTCCCATTGTATATTCGACTGCGTTATCCTCAAGTACTTTGCGCATTGCGCAGAGCGGACACTCACAGTCCTGATCAAATGCATCATTTACCGGAATCTCATATATTTTTTCTTTCATTATATTCTCCATTCCAGCATCTCCCTGTACCATTCTGGTAAGGCACGATTCTACAGACTCATAAGTTATCTGTCCTGACCTAACTGCTCCAAAATGCTGACATAGCTATGCTTTCCTCTTTATCTGCTTATTTTACTCCTTTTCCATGTGCACTACAAATTAAAATTCTGTAAAGTAGATTTGAATTTCGAACAGAGATGTAGTACAATCAACAAAAAATTATTGGTGCGCGATGCACAGGAATGGAGCGGTTATGAACGAACTTACAATCAGTCTGAATGCAAATGATACTCTGCCGATGTATGAACAGATCTATAATTATATCAAAAAAGATATCCAGAATGGAGTCCTTTCCTGTGGACACAGACTGCCTTCTACCCGTGCTCTCTCATCCCATCTCGATGTCAGCCGTTCCACTACCCAGATGGCCTACGACCAGCTCGTATCTGAAGGCTACATTGAATCTGTTCCCTGCCGTGGGTATTTTGTCTGTCAGCTCGATGGTCTGTATCATCTAAAATCAGGAACGAACGAGCCCCTTGTCTATGAGGAACAGCATCCGGAGCAGTTTGCGTATGATTTTTCACCAAATGGTATCGCATTGGAAAGCTTTCCTTTTAACGCTTGGAGAAAAGTCACCCGAAATGTACTAACTGATGATAACAAAGAACTTTTTAACATTGGTGCCCCACAGGGAGAATACGAATTTCGTAAGACGATCAGCGAATATCTGCATCAGTCCCGTGGCGTCAGCTGTGAACCTGAGCAGATCATCATCGGTGCTGGAAGTGATTATCTGCTGATGCTTCTGCATCAGCTCCTGGATCCCTCTCTTGTCATTGCCATGGAAAATCCGACTTATCATCAGGCTTATCAGACATTTACAAGTCTGGACCGCAAAGTCGTCCCCGTTGAACTTGATCGAAATGGCATGAGTATTCATGCACTTTTAAAATCCGGAGCTTCCATTGCCTATGTAATGCCTTCCCACCAGTTTCCTCTCGGTATCGTTATGCCGATCAAACGACGTGGTGAACTGCTGCTCTGGGCTGCCGAAAGCAAAGACCGCTACATTATAGAAGATGACTACGACAGTGAATTCCGCTACAAAGGCAAACCAATTCCCGCTCTGCAGGGAAATGACACACTGGGTAAAGTCATTTACCTTGGAACCTTTTCCAAAGCGATTGCTCCTGCGATTCGAATGAGCTATATGGTGCTTCCAAAATCTCTGCTCGCCAGATACCGTCAAAAACTTAAATTTTATTCCAGCACAGTATCCAGAATCGATCAGACGATTGTAAATTCCTTTATTCAACAGGGCTACTACGAACGACACTTAAACAAAATGCGTGCTCTCTATAAGAACCGCCATGATACATTATTAAATGCTCTGAAATCCTTTGAGCCATATTTTACAATTGAAGGAGATCACGCTGGTATTCATCTGCTTCTGACCGCTCGTTTTCCAGTCAAAGAAGCCGCACTTATTGATGCGGCAAAAAAATACAACATTCGTGTTTATCCGCTGTCCCGCTACTACATACAATCAGAGCCTCTCAGCAAGACAACCGTCATTATCGGCTATGCCAACATTTCAAATGACGATATTCTGTCCGGCATTAAAAAGCTGCAAAAAGCCTGGAAGCCATTGCTTCCGTAAAATTATATAGAACCTGGAATTCGTTGCTTCCGTAAAACTGCAAAAAGCCTGAAAGCCATTGCTTCCGTAAAACCACAAAAAGCCTGCTGCATCAAAAGTTCGTAAAAATCAGATTGTAAAATCTAATTTGTGCCAACAGTGATGCAACAGGCTTTTCTGTTATACCAGCTTTTAATATCATTTCAGTTTCTGGAGCTATTATCAATTTGTGGAGCTATTATCAGCTTCTGAATTTGATACCGGTTTCTGGAGTTCTTACCAGATTTTCAATACCATACCATTTTTTTGATCTCTTACCAGCTTTCTATATCTCACACCAGCTCCTGAATATTGATTGCCCTATCTTGGATACTCTCCAGTACGGAACCGTTCGATCATTTCATAGGATAAACTGATCTGGGAAATATCCTTATCCAGTTCCTCACGGGTAAACCATCTCGCTTCTGCAATTTCTTCTTCCTGCAGCGTGACCTGATCATCTCCATCCAGATCCACAAAAAATCCGATCATGACATTATCCGATGAACCCCATGGCTGGCTCTTATAATAACGGATATTTTTAACTTTGAGTCCGACCTCTTCCATGACTTCCCTGCGAACCGTGTCTTCAAAGCTCTCACCAATTTCCACAAAGCCTGCAACTAATGCGAATTTACGGAAGATTCCATAAGCATTTCTTGCCAGAAGCAGTTTATCTCCATTGGTAATGGCAACTGTAACCGCTGGTGCAATCGTCGGATAAGCTGTATCCTTACAATGATCACATACCAGTGCACGTTCAGTTGTACTTTTTCTTCTCTTCTGTCCACAGCAACCACAATATGTATTTCTGTCCATCCATCGACAGATCTGTTTTGCAGTGATCATCGCAAATGCCTGATATTCAGGTTGCAGATCCCGGTAGATCTGAAAAGATTCCAGTACAAATGAATCAGATGGATGAATGCTTTCTAACGGAATTCCCCTGTATGCAAAATATTTTACTGCATCAATGGAGAACAGATAATCCGCATCTTGTTCCCCCATTGCATCCTGTGGAATCACCTGTTGCTTAACAGCTTCCTTCAGCTGTCTGTCCGTTGGAAATGATACACTACCATTCATCTCCCTGACTAAAAATACTTTATCCCCGCTGAATATGACAATTCGATCCTCTTCTTGGGGAACCAGATCAAACAACATAGTATTGTCAAATTTGTGGGGTGCGATTTCATTTATCATGACTTTTCCTCCTACGCACACCAGTGATACAATTGTCGCTTATCAATAAGCATATATTGTAAGACTGCAAAATCCTGAAAATAGGCAAGTATACTACTCGTCAAATTCTGCTCTGACGAAGAATCCTCTCGGTGTTTCACCAACATCTACGACAATGCCTTCTCTGGATTTCAGTCGCTCTGTCGTCGTATAATTACCAGACATCGCTACTGCCGGTTCAATTGTATAATAATAACTGCTGGGCAGTTTGCCTTCCGTAATCATGACTTTATCTCCGACCTTGACCAGGTTGGGTCTGCTCATCGTAAAATCCATCTGTCTCATCTGGTATCATCCTCACTTTCTAGTAAGCAAGCACTTCATAACCTTCATTGGTTACAAGAACCATGATTTCCCACTGTGCAGATGGCATTTCATCATCTGTATAAATAGTCCATCCGTTCTGATCATCAACATAGATATCTGCTTCACCCATATTGATCATAGGTTCAATTGTAAATACCATACCAGGTACTAAAAGCATGCCTGTGTTCTTTTTCGTTACATAGCTGACAAATGGATCTTCATGAAATTCAAGTCCGATTCCATGTCCGCCAACTTCTCTAACAACTGTATAACCATTTGCTTTTGCATGATCATTGACAGCCTGACCGATATCTCCAAGGAATCCCCATGGTTTTACCTGTTCCAGTCCAAGCTTTACACATTCATGTGCAACTTCAACAAGTTTCTTCTTTTCCGGTGAAACATTGCCGATGCAGAACATTCTGGATGAATCAGAAAAATATCCATCTAAAATTGTTGAAACATCTACATTAATGATATCTCCATCGATCAGCTGTACATTTTTTGAAGGAATGCCATGGCACACCTGTTCGTTGATTGATGTACAAACACTCTTAGGAAATCCTTCATAGTTCAAAGGTGCTGGAATACCGCCCATTTCCTTTGTCTTATCATATACGAGCTTATCAATATCCTCTGTTGTCATTCCAGCTTTGATATTTTCTGCAACATAATCCAACACTGCTATATTGACTCTACTGCTCTTACGCATTCCTTCGATCTGTTCAGGAGTTTTTAAAATATTTCTAGATGGGACCTTATGTTTTGTTTTCTTATATAATGAAATTTTCTTTTCGATTGCTTCATGACAGTCCTGATATTTCTTACCACTTCCACACCAGCACAGATCATCACTTCTTAATTTCTTCATTGTTTTTCCTTCCTGTCATCTAATGAGACTGTAAGCTTATTCGTGATCTCAAAAATCACACCAGTCTATTATATATCAAATCTACTCCTGTTGCAAAGCCTCCATGATAGCTGGAAGTACCTGTTTCTTTCTGGATACCACGCCTGCAAGATTTACTGAATTTTTTTCGCTCTTAATATTATAAACATTTTCAATTAAATTCACTGCATTATCTCCACAGAATAATAATTCTGATGACTCATTCATGATATCTGTCAGCATAAAGAATACCATATCAAGACCAGAACCACTGATTGTATCTTCCATATATGGAACAATTCTTGCTTTCAGTTCTTCCAACTCATCGTGATCCATTGAATTGATCTGGCCGATACCAAATGCTGTATCATTTACTGTAAAACGTTTGAAATCCTGATAGAAGATTTCTTTTTCTGTCTTAGCAGCAAGATTACTACCTGCACGGAACATGTCCATCGCATAATTCTGTGGAACGATTCCTGCGATCTTGGCAAGTTTTTCAGCAACTTCTCTGTCAAATGGTGTACAGGTAGGAGAACGGAACATCAGTGTATCGGACAGAATTGCAGAGCACAGCAGTCCCGCGATCTTTTGATCGATTTCTACGTTATTTTCCTGATACATCTGATATACGATCGTTGCTGTACAACCAAGTGGCTGATTTCTAAAGTATACTGGTGCAATTGTTTCGACTGTTCCAAGTCTGTGATGATCGATAATTTCCAAAATCTCTGCTTCATCCATTCCAGCCACTGCCTGGGACTTTTCATTATGATCGACCAGAATCAGTTTCTTTTTACCTGCACCGAGCAGATTTCTACGGGAAATCATTCCGACATAATTCTGATTATTATCAAGAATTGGGAAATCACGGTGTCTCTTTTTGGCCATGACATCGAGAATATTATCAATATAATCGTCCGTGTAGAATGTAATCAGATTTTCACGCTTCATAAAATAACTGATTGGCATACTCTGGTTGATCAGACGAGCCACTGTATACGTATCAAATGGTGTGCTGATAATTCTGCAGTTCTTCTCCGCCGCAATTTTTTTGATTGTCATGGATACGCTGGATCCTTCGCAGACAATAATACAGCTTGCATTCATTTCGATGGCACAGAGCTGGGATTCATAACGGTTACCAAGAATTACAAGATCTCCATCAGAAATGTAATTTTCCATCATATCCGGATTTGCTGCTGCAATCAGGACCTTTCCTTCTGTAAAATATTCTGCCGGATTTCCGACGATCATTTCTCCCTCAAGTGTTGCCACGATATTCTGATATTTTGTATGTGCAGTTGACAAAATGCTGCTATCATAGACTTCCATATAGGATTTTGTAATATCACCAATTGTAATCAGCCCCTCAAGCTTATTCCCAACTGTGATTGGAAGTGTAACAACATTTGCTTCCTTCATGATTGTCCATGCAGTCTTCAGTGATATGCTTCTGGATACCCCTTCGGTCTCACGAATTTCAATATCACTGACCTGAGTTCTGACATCCTTTACATGTTCTGGTGCTTCTACACCAAAATAATTCAGCACGAACTGTGTCTCCTCATTGAGATGACCTGCTCTGCATGGCTTATATTCTTCATTGCTGATCTTAGCCTTCAGATTTGCATAAGAGATCGCAGAACAGATTGAATCTGTATCCGGGTTCTTGTGTCCAATTACTAGAACTGGCTGTTTATTTTTTGACATAATTTCCTCCATTTCAAAACATTTTATAATGCTTTTTCTATAACCTCTGCTGTGGCATATCTACTTTTCTAATAGTAAGTATAACATATGTAACACCATTTATTATATCAATTTTCTATACATCTATTGCATTGTTTTAGTGATAAATACTGTCAGAACTTATCAATTTACTGTAGAAATTGTACAGACGCAAAAAGAGTCCGCAAGCGAACTCTTTTTGCTTATTTGATATTATGTCATCTTTTCATCTGATTTAAACGTGGAATACTGCCTGGACAAAAGAATCCTCCACAAACCCATTATCCTTCGTAATGTTTGATTACAGTTTCTTCTGTATCACCGGTATTTTTTACAACAGTCATCAGCTGCTTAACAGCCTTCTCGAACTTGTTAAATGCATCAAGTGTGGCATTAAAGCAGCTAAGTGCTTTATCCATATCTCCATTCTTCTTTGCATTCCAGGAATCGACTGCACATTTATGTATCTCTCTGTGATAGGTATCCATATCATGAAATGCTCCTGAAGAAACAAAGCTTTCCTCTCTGTGTGCCAGCATCCATTTACCAAGTTTGCAACCATCTGGATTATTCAGCTGTTCTACCCTGAGCTGTTCAAATCCTACTGCATGATTGTAGACTCTCCAAGTCAGTGTAAAGTGATCTGCAATGAATGTCTTCAAAAGGTCGACCGTTGGTAATGCTGAGAATCCTTTTACAACATCATTTCTTGTTGTATCAATATATCTGCCGATCTTAAATACATGACTTCCTGTACTCATGCAGTCTCTTGACAGTTCTTCATAACTTTCTGATATTCTTGAAATCTGATCTCCCAGATCTTTGGTTACATGGGACTGTGTATCTACAGCTCCATAAATACTATCAATTTCCTGCGTAATTACATTCATCTGTTCATTCATTGTCTGAATATCTGTAACGGACTGTTCTACCTTCTGATTTCCATTAGTAAGTTTTCTGGTCGTCTCATCCATTGCCTGTGCAAGTGATGCAATACTCTCCTGCAGTTCGGTTACATTTTTTACAATGTCTTCAGCGGATTCTGATGTATTGCTCGACAGTTCTCTGACCTGATCTGCAACAACTGCAAATCCTTTTCCTGCTTCACCAGCTCTTGCTGCTTCAATTGAAGCATTCAGTGCCAAAAGATTACTCTGATTTGCTATCTTCTTTACCATATCTATAATTTCACTGATTTTGTTGATTTTTTCCTGAAATGTCTTGAACTGCTCATTGATCTTATTGATCTCTTCTGAGGAAGTATTGACTACCTGTATACTTTCTTTCATACTCTCCTCACTATGTGCAGCGGAGTTAATCACTTCATGTGATTTGTCTTTGATCTGCGCCACAGACTGTGAAATATGGTCTATCGATGTCTCCAGATTGTTGCCTGATGCTTCCATATCATGAATTGCCGTGGTCTGCAGTTCTACCTGATCCAGCATTCTCTTTGAATATGAATTGTCTCCGATTGCCATCATAGCCTCATTTAGGCGCATAACAAAATTATTATTATTCTTTTTAAATGCTTCGATTACTTTGTTCACTCTCTCCCCAATAGCCGGATCAGTAAATACTGTCGCATCAGCACCTTCAAAGTTGCCTGCAATGATATTGTCTAAAGCCTCCAGCAATAATGTTGTGTCTCCATTCTGGCTTACTGTCTTTCTGTCGTTCTTCCTTGCAAACATCACAATCTCCTCCTATAAATTATTAGTACTATACTACCACATTTTGAGACTTTTGGGAACCTAAAATTGTTACTTTTTTACTATTTTCGCTATTATCCTTATCATTTTTTGTATGATATAAATAAATAATGTTCAAATTAAATACATATCTCCACATTTATCTCTGAACATCCTCAACCGAGCCTTGCACGAACCTGTGTATCATGCCATAAATATGCAATACGCTATGACATAGACGTTGTGACATACTTGCTGTAACATACCAGCTGTAACATGGACTCTGCAACATCGGCACTGTAACATATTCGCTGTGACATACTCGCTGTGACATAGACTCTGCAACATCGGAGCTGTGACATCGGCACTGTGACATAGTAAATGCCCAACAAAAAAAGAGACACAGCTTTCTAAAATCTCCCGCTGCTCAGACCTTTTTGTCTGATGGCAAAACGAGCCATTCCATTCACTGTATCTCTTTCTTTTATTTATGATATTGAATCTAGTCTAATTTAAATTCTAGTTTCTGCGTTTCCGGCCAAATTATCCGTTACTCCTAGAAAAATCTGTTTACAAGTTCCTTAGAGTAAGCAGTTGTCTTTTCCATATCACCAAAGCTCATGACTTCTCCGGCATAATATGTCTGGTTCTTTCCCTGCCAGCTTTCCACATCATCATACCAACCTGATTTATAATCAAATGTATTGATATGTGGGAAATAGTACCATGATTTATGTAATACGATCTGATCGATTTCAAATCCGAATTTCTTCATATCATCTTCAATCATCTTCTTTGTCTCAGCAATACCGATTCCCTGTGCCTCATTTCCAAGTGCATAGGCTGTTATGATCTGCTCTGGTTCATTTGCCCATCTGTGATAGTAGACCATTGCATGACCCGCTTTGCTTTCGACCATATTTTCCTGTACATAGGCACTGATCTTAGGATAATTCTTTACGGTACATGCAAATACCTTATAATCCTCATGTACGATCTTTGCAAAATGTGTCTGTTCTTCTTCTGTCACATCAAAATACTTTTCCATCTGATCCAGTGGAGCTGTTACAATAATCTTATCATACTCTTCTTTTCCGAACTCTGTATAAACATAGACCTTTCCATCAGCACGAACCACTTTGGAAATTTTAGTACCAAGACGTGGCTGATTCTTTAATTTATCACTCAGTCTTTCCCAAATACTCTGTGTTCCATCTTTCCATGTCCAGAGTTCCTTCTTTAAGAATAACTGTAATTCCTGTGCATCAAGATACTTTAAGACATAAGCTGCAGGAACCCAGTTCATATATCCATATCCAAATGATGTCAGGGGATTCAGCCATAATTTCTTTACATTGGATACACCATTCATATCACAAAAATCAGAGAATGTTTCCATCATATCCGGATGTGTTCCAAGGTGTCCAACCACCTGAAAGCCGTCATATTTAGTTGCGAGGAGTTTTGCCAATTTTTTCAGATCTCCAAGAATCGCAGGTGTCTCTTCCTTTGGAAATGCATCTTCGACTTCTCCTGTTACTGCGTTACGGAACTCTCTATCAAGTACTGGACCATCTGCTTCTTTATTACAGTATTCAGTAATTTCCTGTACTGTATGGTAACATTTTGCTCCCATCAGTGCACCCATTTCATAACGTTTCCCCTTATAATATGGAGAATAACATTTACCACCTACATAATCATTTTTTTCAAGGATCGTATAATTGTCATATCCCTTCTGTTCCAGATACATAGCTGCTGCAAGTCCTGCAGGGCCAGCTCCGATAATACAAATTCTTTCATTTAAATTCTTAGACATCTTTTAACCTCATTTCTATGCCGCTTTTCTATTTCTGTCATCTGTAGATCTGCTGTTGCAGCACTTGAGCAAATCCCATTTATCTCAAACATCCATAACGCGTGTAGTGTTTCGTTATGACGTGTTATATAGTTTTGCATACTATGTATTATAGCATTTTCAGACAAAATGTAAAACACTTTTTTCCATATTATTCCTTATCCACCTTATTTGTACTCAAAATCTACCTAACAATAGATTGTCCGATAAGGATATTAAACAGAAAAAAGCTCTGTAGAAATAATGCATTTGCGCATTTCTACAGAGCTTTCTGCCCGATCAATTTTTAATATTAGATTATATAATTACTCGATTCATTTGCTTTTCAACATGCTTTTTATAATCGACGCTGATAATTCCATAATTTCAATTATTTTTATTATTTCTATTATTTCTATAATTCTATAATTTCAATTATATTTATTTTTTATATTACTTGAGAGAATTTCATAATTCATAGACCTTGATTTTACTGATATTTCAGAACATAT
>CAJMQE010000006.1 GCA_905215405.1 uncultured bacterium | reverse complement strand
ATCTTAGGATAACCGGATGTAAGATATGATTAATGTGCAGTTTTGAAAGAACAAGATTTTATAATTTTGTTTATATCGTACCGGGGTGTGGCTCAGCTTGGCTAGAGCGCTTGATTTGGGATCAAGAGGTCGCAGGTTCGAATCCTGTCACCCCGATAGTTTGGAAAAATAATTTATTATTTTTCCTTTTTTTTTATGTGAAAAGACATATTTTCATAGGAAGTGTAATATATTATATTAGATAAACAAGTTGTCGTAAGTTTTTAAAATTAGAAATTTAATTAGCTTCATTGCAGGAAAGACAATGCGATTGGAGTGAAGTTGAAAAATAAAAAATAACAATTTAAACGGGAGGAACTTAATTTACAAATAACAATTTAAAACAGGAGGAACTTAATTTATAGGTTAACAAAAATTAAAGCAGTAATAGGATTACAGGCATATAAAATCAGCAAATTATTTTATATTTTAAATAGCAGGTGCCAATACCAAAAGAAGGTAGTTAATCTTATGTAGGTGTTCATTTTAAAAGATAATTGATCTTTTATAGGTGCCAATATCAAAGAAGGATAGCAGATCTTATGTAGGTGTCCATCTCATCAAAAGGGTAATTGATCTTATGTAGGTGTCTATTTAAAAAAAGAGAAAAGCTGATTTTATAAAGTGTCCATTTTAGAAAAGAATCGCTAATTTTAGTGTTAGTAAATTCTTTAGAGAAGTAATTAATTATCATAAGTAGCAGCATTTTATATGATAAAAAGCATTTGCAGTGTAGAAAATAATAGAAATATGTAGTGTTGAAAAAATAGAATATGGAATAGATCGAAACATAATAAGCTTAACGCGTATTCCCGAACCGGACGATTACATTAGTTTCCAACGATAAGAAAGTAATGTTAATGCTGATGTCGAACCTGATGATTTTTTATATAAATGAAGAAGGAGGATGGCAGTAATGGCAAAGAGAAGGCGTAGTATGGTTCTTATTATGTTTTTTTTGTTTCTTGCATCGGTATTCTGCACTGGAGAAATAGGAGTGATGCCTGCAGAGACAACGATGGTACAAAGTGAGATTAGTGAGATACAGGAGAAGATCAAAGCAATACAGAATGAGAAAAATATTCAAAGTGACGAATCAAAAGAAAGTAAGGAAAGGGAAAGTCAGGATGAAAACCTCACAGTGCAAAAGATTTATCATGCTTCAGAGAAAAATGTGGTGTATGTATATCGTCTGCAACTGTGTGGTGAGGATTCAAAATATTGTGCGACATTTCAAATATTGTCAGGAAATACAGCAGAGTCAGATACATCAAAAGGTAAGATAAATACTACAGCAGACAGTAAGATAAGTACTGAAACAGACAAAGAAGAACAATATACATTTGTTATTCATATTTACTATAAGCGAATCATCTCAGTTCTTAGAACAATTCTACTTGGAACGGGAGGAATGATTCAGATGAAAGTAGAATTTGATGTTCATACTGAAAAAAAACATAAGAAGAAATCAAAATCAGCAGGAATTAAAAACTAAAAGGTAGGAAGTTTGAGAACCAAAAATCGGAGAGTAAAAAGTTGAAAATATCTAGAAGAAAATATCTAGAAGAAAATATCGAGAACAAAATGTAGAGTAGAAAATATAACATAGAAAATATAGGATATTCGTCATGCATGTGAGGAAAAATCATATAGTTAAAATAGTCTATTGTATGTGCATAAGAAGTGAACTATAATGAGGCTAGGGTATTTATAAACTATGGGTTGAGGTTATTTTAGCAGTAATTGTAAAGGGGGAATCGTTCTATGAAAGATGGAACATTTCATGTAGGAAATCTAATTCTTCATCCAGATATGAAAGAAAAAGATTTTATGAGTGATTCGCAGTTTGAACAACAGAAAAATAAAAGTACAACTGTGTATCTGACACGGGAAAAACAGAAAGTTGGCAATATGTTATGTTGGCTAAAGGTGATTGCATCAAATGGAAAAATTACAAATTTCGAATTGAGGAATGCTGCAGAAACGCAGGATAATCAATGTATGAGACATGGAATAAAAAATAGTAGGATTCTTCTGAAGAGAATCAGAGAATCTCATGATTCCTTTTTAAAAGAGAGGTTAGGGTTTCCAGACGAAGAAAATCATAATGGAAAAGAATATTTTTTCAGTTGGGGAAATATTTATTCTTATATGGATCCAATAGCAGGAACATGTGGAATTCTGATCAGTTATGCTAAAAAATAAGATATAATAAAATATAATGAGAGTAAATTTAACAGATGCCTTTATCCGGGTTGTTGGCAGTAATTATGGTGCCTGCATTGATTCGGACAGAGGCATCTGTTTTTTTTATGGTTTATATTGCATCATTTGAGCTTTCACTTCATTTACGGATTCTGGCTTGATCAGACTAAGCATTTTGGGAATAAAATCCTGTAGATATTCTGTGTTAAAAGTTCCATCATCCTGGTGAGAAAAACTGTCAGCGAGTAATTGCTCAGCTATTTTATTCTGGGACTCATCAATATGTTGCATTATATAGTCATGGAATTTTTGTTGTCCTTCGTTCATTATAAGTGATTCCTTTCCTGTTAATATTTATCGAAAAGTAGTTTACCCAAAAGCATAATGAATTATCAACTATTTGAGAGATTTTATATAGAATTAGTCTGACTGGTGTTTATTCCTGAATTAGGATTTGGATATACATTTTTTAATTTGAAGATAACTGTTTTGTTATCAAAATGTAAGAAGCAGTGATGCTTTGTTTCTAAGAAGTGCCTGGAGGAATTATGAATTATGCATTTGAGACAGGAAATTGAATGGAGATATTATGGATTGTGCAATTGAGACGGGAAAATGAGTGGAGATATTATGGATCGTGCATTTGAAACGGGAAATTGAATGGAGATATTATGGATTGTGCATTTGAGACGGGAAATGAGTGGAGATATATGGATTGTGCATTTGAAACGGGAAAATGAATGGAGATATTATGGATTGTGCATTTGAGACGGGAAATGGGTGGAGATATTATGGATTGTGCATTTGAGACAGGGAATTGGATGGAACGGATGAGTAAAAGGTTTCGGGGATATTTTTTCGTAAGATTTCAGAGATTATTTTTTGTAATGAGTATCTGTCAGTGGGCTATAAAAAATATGATAATGAGAATATTGACAAAACTAACGAACGGTAGTATATATACTACTATAAGGTAGGATATAGAAAAAGAGGGAGTTAGATTATGGATAGAAAAGAAGAGATTTTACAGGCAACATTAAAACTGGTAGCGACACAGGGGATGGGAAACTTGTCATTGTCACAGGTCGCGGACTCAGTTGGAATAAAAAAGGCATCCTTATATAATCATTTTCATTCAAAGGAAGAGCTGATAACGGGGCTTTATGAGTATTTGAGGGAAAGTGCTGTAAAACGGGGACAGTTAATGCAAGTGGATTTTAGCCAGCTGGTCAGAGGAAGAAAGCCAGCACAAGTACTGCAAATTGCGGTTCAGAATTATGGAAAAATGGTAAATGACGGTGAAATGAAACTATTTTATCGAATGATTATTTCTGAAAGAACTTTTTCCAAAGAAGCTGCTGAAATCATGGTTCTTGAAACAGATCGAATGATCTGGGCGACAAAACAGTTGTTCTATGCGATGCAAGTACATGGATTGATGAATTTTAACAATATAGACAGTACAGCAGTGTCATTTGCATTGACGATCAATGGATTACTGAATTATCAACTGGACCAGAAAATGACAGCAAAAGATGATAGTGATCGGTATAATAAAGGAAAGGAAATGCTGGAAGAATATATTGCATCCTTTTGTAATCAGTATGCAGTTGAGGATGGAGGGAAAATGTGATGAAAATGGAGAAAAAAACATTACAGGATCTGTCGGAACTGGAAGAACAGCAAAAAAAGCAGGATTTGCAAGCTATTGTACATTTAAAAAGCGGAAAGTCACTGTCACAGTGGTTCTGTCTTCTTGGAGTGTTACAGATCGTTTTCTACCTTTTGCAGGACATTCTCGGTGCAATGAATTATCCTGGATATCAATGGACGCGACAGGCAGTCAGTGATCTGACAGCAGTGGATGCGCCATCTTATATGATTGCAGAGGGGATGGCGCACATTTATGGAGTATTAGCTGTGGTAAGTACGAGTATGTTGTGTATACGGATTAATAAAAAAGGGAATTCTATGTTCAGACTGGGAATTGTACTTTTTACGGTAATGAACTGGATCAGTTGCATTGGATATTCGATGTTTCCGCTTTCAGCAAGTGGATATGCAGGCAAATTTCAGGATATTATGCATGTATTTGTCATCACTGCACTGGTAGTAGTCCTATCAATAATTTCTCTTTTATTTATCACGATTGGTGGATTCAGAGAAAAAAGCAACTTAAGCAACGATGAGGTGCAAAAGAAAGAGCGAAAAGCAGAGCAAATCCTGGCAATCCTGGCATTGCTCTGTCTGGTATGTATGATTGGAGGAGCAGTCGGATCAGGTCTGGTTGACAGAGCATATTTTGGAATCGTAGAGCGTTTCAGCACGTATAGTGCAGTGGTGTTCAGGAGTGCACTGGCATTCTACGGATTTCAGTCAGTGTAATATTTGTGGTAAATGTAAAAACATGCAGGATGCTATAAACAACAGATAAGGTTTTATGGTATACTGAGAGTACTCCCTTATTATGGAAGAATAACAAGAGCATTTTTCCGAATGAGCAGGACGGACGAAAGAATAGAGAGGTAATATTTATGAGAGCTTATGAAAGATTATTAAAATATGTCACATTTGAGACGCAGTCAAGTGAGGAAACACATACAACACCAAGTACACCTAATCAGAAAGTATTTGGAAATTATCTTGTAAATGAATTAAAAGAACTGGGACTTAGTGAGGCAGCAATGGATGAGAATGGATATGTGTACGCGACGATTCCTGCAACTGATCCCAAGGCACCGGTGATTGGTCTGATCGCACATATGGATACGGCTCCATCAGCATCTGATAAAAATGTTAAGGCTTCTGTAATCAGATATGAAGGTGGGGATATTGTTCTGAATGAAGAGAACAATATTATTATGAAGGCAGATGATTTCGAACATCTGAAAAATTATATCGGACAGGAACTGATCGTAACTGACGGTACGACACTGCTTGGGGCTGACGATAAGGCTGGTGTTGCAGAAATCGTTACTCTTGTAGAAGAGCTGATGAATGACCAAACACATTTACACGGAAAGATCAGAATTGCATTTACTCCTGATGAAGAAATTGGAGAAGGGGCAGATCACTTTAATGTTAAAGAATTTGGCGCAGAATATGCATATACCGTTGATGGTGGTGCACTTGGTGAACTGGAATATGAAAACTTTAATGCAGCGTGGGCATCTGTCACAATCAATGGTGTCAATATTCATCCAGGAGAAGCGAAGAATAAGATGAGAAATGCTTCTCTTTATGCAATGGAATTCAATCAGATGCTTCCAGCAGACCAGATACCAGCAAATACAGAAGGGTACGAAGGATTCTTCCATCTCTGTGAAATGAATGGAACAGAGGAGCAGGCACATTTAAAATATATTATCAGGGATCACGATAGAGCAAGATTTGAGGAAAGAAAAGCGTATATAACAAGAGTTGTGTCTTATCTGAATCAGAAATATGGAGAAGAAACTGTTGAACTTGAGATGAATGACAGTTATTATAATATGAAAGAAAAGATCGAACCATGTATGTATATAGTAGAACGTGCGAAAGCTGCAATGGAAAAAGCAGACGTGGTACCTGTTATTGTACCGATCAGAGGAGGCACGGACGGAGCAAGATTATCCTATGAAGGACTTCCTTGTCCGAACCTTTCTACAGGTGGCCATAATTTCCATGGTAGATTTGAATATATTCCAGTTGTATCCATGGATAAGATGGTACAGGTATTGAAAGAAATCGTAAAGTCTGATCAGAATCTGTAGTCAGAAGAAAATGGGAGTCGTGTATGTGTGGAAGATATTATATTGATGATGATATGGCGGATGAGTTGGCAAAAATAGTTTCGAAAGTCAGCGAGAAGATGCATGGAATCAGATTTCAAGGTGATATTACGCCTGGAATGATGGCACCGGTCCTGAGACTGGAGAACAACCAGACAATCCTGGATGCATCCAACTGGGGCTTTGATAATCCAGTTCAAAAAGGGCTGTTGATCAATGCCAGAGCAGAATCGGCAGCAGAAAAAAGAACATTTAAGAATTGCTTGGTAAATGGAAGATGTGTGATTCCATCCAGTGGTTTTTATGAATGGGACCAGGATAAAAATAAGTTTCGGTTCACATTTCCCAATGCTCCAATTCTCTACATGGCGGGTCTGTTTCACTATCAGAATGAAAAAAGTCATTTTGTAATTCTGACTACAGCTGCAAATGCATCCATGGAGAAGGTACATCATCGTATGCCACTTGTAATGACCCAGGATCAGGCGAAGAACTGGCTGTATGAAAGTAAAAGCATGAATCTGCAGTTACATGCAGTTCCACCCCTATTAAACAGAAAGGCAGAAATGGAGCAGTTACGCTTTACATTCTGATTTTTCAAGTGGTAAGGTTGCAGTTGTTCCCTTAATGTTCCAGACAAAAAGATAGAAAATACTATTTACACAAGAACGTATGTTTGCTATAATGTTCGTATGAAAAGCAAACATATGTTCTTTTTATTTTTTAGGAGTTCGTGGTGTAGTTATGGAAAAGGTTATATTTCATATTGACGTTAATTCCGCTTTTTTAAGCTGGGAAGCGGTTTACAGACTCAGGTGTCTGGGAGAAGAGACGGATCTAAGAGAGATTCCATCAGCTGTATGTGGAGATATTAAGATGCGCCATGGAATTATATTGGCAAAGTCCATACCGGCAGGAAGAATGAAGGTTAAGACGGCTGAGACGATTTCAGAAGCACTGAGTAAGTGTCCGGATCTGACGCTCGTAAAGCCTCATTATAGTCTCTATGAGAATTCATCCAGAGCATTTATGGAAATTTTGGAGGAATTTGCACCAGTGGTGCAACAGTATAGTATTGATGAGGCATATTGTGATATGACAGGAACGCAGAGTCTGTGGGGGAGCCCGGTGGTAACGGCAACAATGATGAAGGACCGGATATATCGGGAACTTGGGTTTACAGTGAATATTGGGATATCCAACAATAAGTTGCTGGCAAAAATGGCATCTGATTTTCAGAAGCCAAATCGTGTGCATACTCTTTTCACAAATGAAATCAGACAGAAGATGTGGCCACTTCCGGTAGGGGACCTCTTCTTTTGTGGTCGTGCCACAGAAAAGAAGTTAAAGAAACTTGGAATTCATACGATCGGGGAACTGGCAGTGACAGATGTCAATATTTTACGTGCCTGCCTGAAAAAACACGGGGAAGTGCTCTGGTGCTTTGCAAATGGGATCGATGTATCTATTGTGGACAGTGCAGTACCGATGAATAAGGGATATGGAAACAGCATGACAGTACCTTTTGATGTATGTGACACTATAACAGCACATATGGTCCTTCTTTCTCTGTGTGAGACGGTTGGAATGAGATTAAGAAAAGATGGCGTAAAGGTTTCTGTTATTGCAGTTTCTATTAAGAATTTCGCACTGCAGAGCAATCGTCATCAAAAGACGTTGTTTTGTGCAACGAACGGTACAAATGAACTGTACAGGATGGCGAAAGTGATTTTTGATGAAATGTGGGATACAATGACTCCAATCAGACAGATAGGGATTCATACCAGTCGAGTGATTTCGGACAGTGTGGAACGACAGCTGAGTCTGTTTGAAGAACAGGATTACGAGAAGCAAGAGAAGCTTGATGCTGCAATTGATACGATCAGAAACAGATATGGAGAAGAGTCTGTTTTTCGTGCATCCTATATAGATGCCCCAATCAGACCACTCAATGGAGGAGTGAGTAAGGAGAAGATGAAAGCAGATGGAGAGGAAGTGTTTTATGAATGAATGTGACAGTAGATGTAAATGCGACATTTAACCCGTTGGGAGAAATTAAACCGTTATATGTGCGGCTTGAAGATGAAAATCATGAATTACAGGTCGCAAAAATTGAAAATATTTGTCAGGTAAAGGATGAAAGATATCTTGGAATCCATGCAGTGATTTTTATTTGTGAAGTTATGCTTGGCGGTGCATTGAAAAGAATCAGTCTGCGTTATTATATTGAGTCGCATAAGTGGGCCATTATGCAGTAAAAAAGTGGTTATCATCTGAATAAGACGATAACCACCAGAAAGTTTTATTTCCTTTTCATTTTTGCGAGTGCTAGAGCCATTGCGAACATTGCAATAGGGAATAATAATTCAATGCCGGCATAATATGCAAATGTTCTTAGATCAGCAGGTCCCTGATAGTGTTCAGCGACATTTTCTGCTTTCATGTACCAATAGGTAGGCAGAAATTTTGAAAATGCTACAACTCCATCACTCAGATATTCTGTTGGTACGAAGATACCGCCGAGAAAACTAAGTCCGAGACCAGATACATTTCCAATCATATCCAGAGAGTTATGGGATCTGACAAGATAACTTACCATTAATGTAAAACTAATTGCGAACAGAAGTATAATCAGACTGTTGATGCAATATAGAACACCATGCATTGTAAAGAAAGTATCATGGTAAAGAATAATTGCCAGAATAATAAAGGTCAGCCAGCACAGGAGACTGAACAGAATGGATGCAAGCAGCAGCTGCAGATTTCGTGTAGTTACAGAAAGAGCAGAACAACGCATCCTGGCACTGAGATCAGGCTCACGGAAGACAATGAAGATACCACCAAGACTGACCATCAGTATACAGACAAATATATAAGGCAGATACTGAAAGAAATAGGCAGTCGGAGATTTTTGGGAATCCGAGGTACTTTTTGTGTTCATTGTAACTTCTGATCGAGTGGATATATTTTCATTAGTCAGACGGATCGCTTCGGTATCATCATAACCAGCAGATTTGTATGTGTAGAGTTTCTGCAGGAATTGATTGATCTGATTGTCTATATAATACCCTGCAGTTGAGTCGGGAAGTTTAATGTTCTCAAGAGGCGTATCAACACCGGATACTGTAAAATCAGTACTGAAATTTTCTGGAATGAGCAGAATGTATTTTACGTTACGGTAATAGAGCTCGTCGGCCATTTTATCGCGGTCATTCTGTATTTCCACAATATTTTGCGTATCATCAAGATACTGATAGAGAGCCTGACTCAGATCAGAATGATCTTGATCTATGACGGCAATATCGATTTTTGAATCTGTAAATGAGGTATCCTGTGTATCAGATTTTGCCATATTTGTGGTTATGATAGAAATTATGGCAAAGATTATAAAGTAGATCATGATACTACCAAGATGCTTTCGCATGATCTTAAAAAATGTATTAAAGACTAGCATAGGTATTCCTCCTTAACATAAGATAGCTGCCGGTACAGAAGCAAGCGGCAATTACGAGCATTATGATCATATCGGTCGTAAAACGTCCATAGGTGTTATAAATATTTAGAGAGTAGAAACAGTCAGTAATTAAGGCTGCAGGATTGATCCTGTTGACCAGTGGACAATATTTTTCTACGGCATATTTCATGCCGCCGACCATCAGACCGCTTAAAAAGCTGCAGATCATTGCATAGGACATCAGAATACCATTTTTGGTAGTTTCACTCCATTTTCCAACGGAACCGATAAAGACACCACTTGATACACCAATAATACTACCGACCAGTCCTGTCAGAACGATAAAACCAGTCTTATTGCCGAAGTCGATCTTTAAAATAGCGATCAGATAGAACAGCAGAAGAAGGATGCTGGCGAACTGGATGACAACGGCAGCAGCAAAATCGGCCAGAATAATTGTAAATTTATGTGTCGGCGAGATCTCCCTACGTTGGCCGAGTGGAGAGAGATTTGGCTGTAGTTTGATTACGAGATGAAGCCCAAGCAGCGAGCCGTACAGACATGCCATGGCAATCAAAGAATAAAAGTATTGAACATAAGGATCCAAAGATGCATTTGTCAGTGAAATTTCCTTATTGAAAGTCAGATCTTTTGTCATAGCTGCAACAACATCATTCATTTTTTCCGGATGATCTGTGAGTACATTTGTAATGACAGCGTTCTGTTGCAGGTATTGATCAAGAAAAGTACGGATCACGGACTGGTTCAGCCCCTGCTCGCTAAATTCTGCATGTGGAGTATCATTTTCATAGATAATGCCATCAATAGTTCCACTCTGAAGCAGATCTTCTGCATTTTCTGTATCTGTGCGCGTGATAGAAAATACATCAGAATCAGAATTGACGGTATCTATGACCTGATTAAATGTTGTATTTTCTTTTTCTGTGACAATTGCAATCGGGATTGCATCAAATTCGATATCTTTTCCATTCATCAGATTACCAAACCCAAAGTAGAACAAAGTTCCTAAAATAATCGGAAATGCAAATGTCCAGAAGACAATTTCTTTTGTCAGACATAGGCTTTTCAGTCTGTATTTAAATAATTGAAACATTTCAGATCCCCCTTTTAATCTCTAAGCTCTTTTCCTGTGATTTCCAGAAATACGTCATTTAATGTTGGCAGTTCAGAATAGACACGACCAAACGCAATATTTTGTTCCTGAAGGTATTGCAGAATATTGATCAGATTATGTCTGCCACCACTGCATTTGCAGACCAGCTGCGTGTTATTATAAGTAACTGAATAAATGTGCTGAAGTTCACGTAAAGCCTGAATATGTTTCTCTTCCAAATTAAGGACATCAACGAAAATGGTCTCGTTATTTTTGATCAGAGATTTCAGTTCGGTGGCAGTTCCATTTGCCAGATTTTTTCCTTTATCCATAATTACGATTCGGGAGCAGATCTGTTCAACTTCCTCCATATAATGGGAGGTATAGATGACCGTTGAACCCTCTCGGTTTAATTTCATGATACCCTCTAAAATCTTATTACGGCTCTGTGGATCTACGGCTACCGTTGGCTCATCCAGAATGATTAACTTAGGTTTGTGGGCGATTCCACAGGCAATATTTAATCGTCTTAAAAGACCGCCGGAGAGTTTCTTCGGATAAAATTTACGAAAATCATCTAATTCAACAAATTGAATTGCTTCTTCTACATACTTTTTTCTTTTTTCTTTATCTTTAATATAGAGACCGCAGAAGTAACTGATATTTTCATAGACAGTCAGACTATCAAATACGGCTACGTTCTGCTGGACAATTCCAATATTTCTTTTTAGATCATAGCTGTCCGGATGCATTGGCTGTCCGAATACTTCAATTGTGCCTTTGTCGTAATTTAAAAGAGACAGTAGGCAGTTGATGGTCGTCGTTTTTCCTGAACCGTTCGGACCTAGCAGACCAAGAATTTCGCCTTCCTTAAGCTCCAGATTAAAGTGATCAATTGCGACCAGATTGTTATATCGTTTTACCAGATTTTCTATTTTAACAATTGTATTGCTCATAAAAGAACCTCCATTTAAAATGTTTTCTCGTGTTTCTCTGCTATCATAATATAAAATTAATAAAATGGTGTGTAGTGTATTCTGTAAGCAACTGAAATGACAAATGTCATTTTTACATACATAATTTGTCATATGGAAAAAAGTAGGATATAATAAAAAAATCGAAGAGGAGAAAGGACAGTAAATAAATGGGCATAGGGGACAGAATCCTGGTATTTTGTGGGTGTCTGGCGCTGGCAGTTACGTTAATGATCGCACCACAGACCGTGGTCGCCACGTTACTTGCTTTGACGATACTTTCACTAAGTATCTATTTTGAAAATAAAATCTTTCTCATGTTGATCTATCTTATGTATATAGCAATGTCATACCGGTATCTGACATTTGTAGCATTTTATCCGGTTATCCTATATGAAATACTGAATCAGCTGCCATTGATCTTTATTGGAAAGAAAATGGATACCACACCGGCAGCAGGGCAGACAGACAATATGTATGATCAGGAAGAAAATGAAGAAAGTATAAATTCGGTCATTGTCGTGATTCTGATTCTGGCAATTATGGCAGGTCTGGCAGTGCATGCTTTTTTGTCATTTTCACAGATACAGTTGGTCCTATTTCTGATTCTGGTCTGCATGACCGTGAAAATGAATCACTATTGTCAGCGCTATGATTCTTTGCGCAGTAAATATATTAAGATGAGGGATGACGGAGCAGAATTGAATCTTGCATTGAAGAACAAAAATCAGTATCTGATCGAAAAGCAGGATAGTGAGATTCATGTTGCAACGCTAAAGGAAAGAAATCGAATTGCGCGTGAGATACACGATAATGTAGGGCATATGCTTTCAAGATCGATTTTGCAGACGGGGGCATTACTGGCAGTAAATAAAAATGAAGAGCTGAATCCATTTATTCAGAGTCTGAAGGATACCCTGGATACTGCAATGAACAATATTCGTACAAGTGTGCATGATCTATATGATGAATCCATCGATCTGAAGATGGCAATTCAAGAAATTTTAAAGGAAATGACGCAATATCAGATTGATTTTGAATATGATGTAATTGGGGAAATTCCCAGAAATGTAAAATACTGCATGATTAGTATTGTAAAGGAAGCTACATCAAATATCATAAAGCACAGTGATGCGGATAAGATCAATGTTGTGATCAGGGAGCATCCGGCATTTTATCAGCTGATGATCCATGATAATGGGACCAGTAATAAAAAGCTGACGAATGAGCATGCTGCATTAGAACAGGGCGATGGAATTGGTCTTTCTAATATGCAAAGTCGTGTGGAAACATTAAATGGAGCTTTTCATATCAGTACAGAGCAGGGATTTAAAATCTTTATCAGTATTCCCAAGTAGAATCATATAAGAATATACAGGGAGCAATATGTAAGAAACAATGAATAGAACAGATTCCAATAATGGTGAAACAGTACAATAAAGCAAATAAGAACAGGCAGGATGAGTATGAAAGTAGTAATTATTGATGATGACAATCTGGTCTCCATGTCACTAAAAATGATATTGGAAGCAGATGCACAAATTGAGGTGGCCGCCGTCGGAAGTGATGGACAGGAGGCAATTACGTTATATGATAAATGTAGACCGGAAGTACTCCTGATGGATATCAGAATGGAAAAAATGACAGGGTTAGAAGCGGCAGAACAGATTCTTAAAAAACACGAAGATGCAAAAATTCTGTTCCTGACCACCTTTTCCGACGATGAATATATCGTAAAGGCATTGAAACTTGGCGTAAAGGGCTATATTTTAAAACAGGATTTTGAAGGAATTGCACCAGCGATTAAGGCAGTTTGTCTTGGACAGACGGTATTTGGTGGAAAAATCGTGCACAAGATTCCCAACCTGATGAATAATCCGGTTCAGTTTGACTATAGTCAGAGGGATATAACAGAAAAAGAATATGAAATTATAGAGCTGGTCTCCAGAGGATATAGTAACAAAGAGATCGCTGAAAAAATATTTTTATCAGAAGGTACAATTCGGAATTATCTGAGTACAATATTGGAAAAACTGGAGTTAAGGGACAGAACACAGCTTGCCGTGTTCTATTACCAGCATGGAGGAAAATGTGAAGAAATACAATAATATAACAAAATGGATGGTCAGAATTCTTGTCTGGATTCCGGTCATTGTAATTGCTTGTTCCATATTTGGATTTTCAAGTCAGCAGGGGGAAGAATCCAGCGGTCTGAGTGAACGTGCAGCAAAAGTATTCTTACATGTGGCTGATGAGGTGCACATTGTGACGCTTACACCGGATAATGAAGCAACATATATTGAAAATCTGCAGACGCCAATTAGAAAAACAGCGCATATGACAGAATATATGATTTTCACATTTTCTTTACTGGCGGCATTGTGGGTATGGGGAGTCAGAAATCGTAAACTTTATGTACTTGCTTTTCTTCTTGTTGTACTGTTTGCGTCATCAGATGAAATTCATCAGTTGTTCGTACCCGGTAGATCTGGAAGGGCAACTGATGTATTGATAGACAGTGTGGGGAGCATGATTGGACTGTTCCTTGTGCACTTGACAGTAGGTAAAAGGAAAAAAAGAGCAGCTGCGGAAAAGGAAACAGACAAAAAGGGATGGTAGGAAATATGTTAAATAGATTAATACGGGGTCAGGCAGATGAGTGATGAATTTGAAATTGAGATAAAAGATACGAAAGGAATAAAAAAGGGCAGGGAACAAGGAAGTGTTCTTCAGGACTATTGTGACCGGAAATATTGTAAACGTATCTATCGGAAGAGATATTTTAATGAAATATTGAGCCAGATCAGGGAAGATTCAAGATTTGATCAGACAAAAGAATACATACAACATGGAAATGTCAGTGTTTACAGGCACAGTATTAATGTGGCCTATTATAGTCTGTGTATCGCCATGATACTTGGTATGACATAACACAAAAAGGATCTAGTGCGGGGAGCACTACTACATGACTATTTTCTATATGATTGGCATGAGAGTGATCCGTCGCATCGACTTCATGGTTTTCGTCACCCGGGATGGGCCCTGCGGAATGCACAGCAGAATTTTGATATGAGTCCGATCGAGCAGAATATTATCAAACGGCATATGTTTCCACTGACGCCGGTCCCACCGCGTTATAAGGAAGCTGTACTGGTCTGTATTGTAGATAAAATCTGTTCGGTAGGGGAAACAATGCGTCTGATGGGAAGATCTTCAAAGACTGCATAAAATGCGAGAGTAAGAGAAGGAACAGTGCTTACTATCAAAAAAGCTGCATGATATCGCACAGAGAAAATGTGTGGTCCATACAGCTTTTTTGGCTTTAATAATCTTTATTTATGAGCAAAATGAATATGAAACTTCCTCAGTTCCCGCTTACGTCGGTGTCCGTTTACGAAAGCGCCTAATCTGTTGTAGATCCAGTAGCCAACGATACCGAGTTTTTCCAGAATGATATTTACTTTCTTTTCCATGGTGGCAAAGACATCACCGCCAGTAAATGTAGTGGCTTTTGCCTTTACTGCTTTAATCAGATCATCATTGGTTCGGATCGTTGTATCAAAACTCGTAAATGCATTGCCGATAATATGCATCTTGTGGGCATCTGAACCTGCAAAATGTGGCTTTTGATAGTGAATGGCAAGTAAACGTGCTTTTGCATTTGCAAGAGGCTTAGCACAGGCATTAAAGGTTTCTATAAAATCAAATTTATGAATCAGCTGATGGTCTTTTTTTTCGGCCCTGGTATTCATAAGAGCATAATAACCGGTATCAAAAGGATGTGCCGGTCCTAAAATTCCACCTAGCTGATGAACAATTTTTTCCAGTTGTCGAACAGTCATTCCGCGAATCTCAAGAAGCTTGCATTGTACATCTTCTGGGAGAATAGCAATGATGTGTCCGCCGTCTCTAGTATCATATTCGATGCCTTTTAATACGGTAAAGGGTCTGGATGTCTTAACGGTGTCAGCGATTTGCTTCCATTTCTCATAACCACGATAGGAATTGTGGTCAGTCACGAGCATACCATCAAATCCTTTTGAAATCAGGGTTTTTATATAGGTTTCAATATCGACTTTTGCGTCGATAGAACCTTCTTTTGTGTGACAATGCATATCAAATTTCATAGGCATCCTTCTTTCTGCTTTTGTAAGTATTACAAGCGTAAAAATTAAAAATAATCTTGTATACGCCCTCGTAAATTGGTATACTATTATATAAAAATTCTTCTATATCAGAATATGATATAAAAAAATATTTTATATACAGTATATGGTAAGTATAGTATGTTTTTAAACGGTAACTGTTAAATATAGTATATTTTATAATAGAACAAAGTTTATACAGTATATAGCAAATGAATCATCATAATACAAAGGAGATCGTAAATATCATGAATCCAGCAAAACTATTTAAAATAAAACAATCCATGGATACATTTTCAGGTAATCATCCAAGCTTTATTCAGTTCCTGCAGGCAGTACAGAAAGATGCAATCCGACCAGATACAGTCATCGAATTTAATGTAAAAACTGCAGATGGAAAAGAAATCTGCTCCAACATTAAACTGAAAGAATCTGATATTGCAATGTTTCAGGACCTTGCGGAACTGTCAGGAAAATAAATCCTATACAAATCTTACTGCAATCGGAACCAGTTCATTTTGACTGGTTCCTTTTTTTTGATATATATATTATATATCCACGCTCGTGGGGATGGTAGTATTTTTTGCATGATAATTATGAAAAGTTGATAAAGAAATCCTGGATGGAAGAAAGAGGAAAAATATAAAAAGTGATGAAAAAGTGTTTCCACAGATAAATAAAATAATAATTGAAATAAATTAGTTGAAGTGTTTGACATAACTGATAAATAGTGATAATATTAAGAAAATATTTATTAAATACTACAATTGAATAGGTAAATGCAATGACAAGGAGGAGTACATATATTTCAGGAATTTCAGAGAGAAGATGGCTGGTGAGAATCTTTATTCAGATATATGGAAGTAGCCTTTGAGCAGTGAACCGAACGCAGCAGTAGCTGTAAGTAGACTTCAACGGAGTTTTTCACCGTTATCAGAAAAGCGGCATCGAAAGGATCATCATATGTAATCGTGCATGTGATGGAGAGAATCTGTGCTGGATAAGTGCAAAGAGGTATCTTTGAACACAGGTGGTAACACGGATTAGAATCTGATTCGCCCTGGACTAGTGAGTATTAGTCCGGGGCTTTTTTTATACAGAAAGATGCTGGAAATATGGTAAAAATCAGATAGAGAACTGGAAAAAGTAACATGGCAGAAATGTATATGAAAAGAAAGGATGAGTGGAATCTATGCAGATCAAAGGAACAGAATTATTTGTAAAGGCTTTAAAAGAAGAAGGTGTTACTACTTTATTTGGCTATCCTGGTGGGCAGGCAATCGATTTATTCGATGCCCTTTATGATCAGGATGATATTGAAATCATTATGCCAAGACATGAACAGGCGTTAATCCATGCAGCAGACGGATATGCCAGATCAACGGGAAAGGTAGGTGTTTGCCTTGTTACCAGCGGCCCAGGTGCGACAAATCTGGTAACGGGTATTGCGACAGCTAATTATGACAGCGTTCCATTGGTATGTTTTACAGGTCAGGTTCCACTGAACCTTCTTGGAAATGATGCATTTCAGGAGGTAGACATTGTTGGGATTACCAGAAATATCTGCAAATATGCTGTAACAGTCCGTAAAAGAGAGGATCTCGGCAGAATTATCAAAGAAGCCTTTTATATTGCCAGAACGGGAAGACCAGGTCCGGTCGTTGTCGATCTCCCAAAGGATATTCAGCAGGCAGCAGGTAGTGATGAGTATCCAAAAACAGTCAGCATTCGTAGTTACAAGCCAAATGAAAGTGTTCATATGGGACAGATAAAAAAGGCGGTATCCGTACTCAAAAAAGCTAAGAAGCCATTGTTCTTGATCGGTGGAGGTGTTAATATTGCACACGCACAAAAAGAAATGACCAGGCTGGCTGAACAGACAGGAATTCCAGTTATAACAACGATCATGGGAAAAGGTGCAATCAGTTCCAAACATCCTCTCTATCTTGGAAATATCGGAATTCACGGAAGCTATGCAGCGAATCACGCAGTAAGTGAATGCGACGTCCTTTTTTCCATCGGTACACGTTTTAATGATAGGATTACGGGTAAGATCAGTGAGTTCGCAAAAAATGCAACAATCATACATATTGATATTGACTCCGCCTCTATTTCAAAAAATATTGCTGTAGATATACCAATTGTTGCCGATGCTAAAATGGCGATAGAGAAGCTGCTTCCGCTTGCAGGTCCAGCGGGTACTTTAAAATGGCAGGAGACCGTTCAGACATGGAAAAAAGAATATCCAATCAATATGTCCTCTTATAACGGTATGACACCGGAGAAAATAATCCGTACGATCAATGAACGGTATCCTTCTGCTATTGTTGCGACGGATGTGGGGCAGAATCAGTTGTGGACCACACAGTACCTGGATCTGGATGAAAACAAGCAATTACTGACATCTGGCGGTCTGGGGACTATGGGATACGGGTTCCCGGCAGCCATTGGAGCACAGCTTGGCAACCCGGACAAAAGAGTCATCTGTATCTCTGGAGATGGTGGAATGCAGATGAATATTCAGGAAATGGCCACTGCAGTCGCACTGGAACTGCCACTGATTCTTTGTGTATTTAACAATGGCTATCTTGGAAATGTTCGACAGTGGCAGGAAATGTTCTTTCACAAACGGTATTCGAGCACATGCATGAGATATCGGAAAAGATGTCAGAGAGATTGCCAGAATCGGGATAAGTGCTGTCCGAAATATACACCGGATTTTATAAAGCTTGCGGAAAGCTATGATGCCTATGGAATCAGAGTAGAAACAGAAGAGGATCTGGAAAAAGCATTTGCATACGCGGATTCACATAAGGACGGTCCAACGATCATTGAATTTATGATCGAAAGAGAAGCGGATGTATTACCAATGGTTCCAGGTGGAAAGCCATTGAACGAGATGATTATGGAGGTAGAGACTAATGCAAGATAGAAATGAAAGCAAGATGACAAAGAGATGGATCTCTCTTTATGTAGAAAATGATATTGGTGTGCTGGCAAAGATCTCAGGCCTGTTTTCCGGAAAATCTTATAATCTGGACAGTCTGACAGTGGGAGTAACAGAGGATCCGACCGTTTCTCGTATGACAATCAGTGTAACAAGTGACGATATCACATTTGAACAGATCAAAAAACAACTGAATCGGAGTATTGAGGTCATAAAAGTAGTTGATTTTACGAATATCCCAATACATATGAAAGAAATCCTGTTTGTGAAGATCAATAGCTGTTCTGAAAAAGACAAAGAGGAAATATTTCGAATTGCGCAGGTATTTGGTCTTAAAATTGTGGATTATAATAAAAAGACAGTTCTGTTGGAATGTGTCAGCACCGAGACCAGAAATGATGATATGATCCAACTGTTAAATGATACATTTATTAATAGGATCGAAGTTGTCAGAGGTGGTAGTGTTGCAGTCGAAGCAGTCAGTACATCGGACAGATAGGGGAAGGAAAGAAGAAAAAATAAAATAAGAAGTTGACAGATAACTTTTCATCTACTATAATTCATCTTAGTTAAATATTTAAAATGCTGTGATAAGAAGAAGTAATGACGAACAGGAATTACAGAAAGTTGCCGGTTGATGAGAGGCGCAATGAACATGTTTATCATGAATACATCTTTGAGCATCGCACTGAATTTGGAATCATCAGGATTCTGATAGTAGGCTGCGACGGATTCCCTGCACACGTTATAGTGCTAAAGTATATAAAGTATTAGAATACTTATGTACTTGAAGAGGTAAATAGCGTGAGCTGTTTATGAATTAAGGTGGTAACACGGAATGATTCCCGTCCTTAAGGCGTTTGCTTTAAGGATGGGATTTTTTAATTTGCAGGAACATTTATCTGCAAATGACACGGCTCCACAAAAATCGCACTGCGGTATACAATTGCGCAGAAGCATTTTAATATTTCCAGAATTTAATACAAAATGATTTAGGAAAGGCATCAGTAAGATGCAGCAGATCTTTTAAGAAATGCTGAGGAAAAAAACATGCAGATTTATGACGAATTAGTAGCAAGAGGCCTGATTGCACAGGTAACAGATGAACCAGAGATCAAGGAACTGGTCAATAACGGAAAGGCAGTATTTTATATTGGATTTGATCCAACAGCAGATAGTCTTCATGTTGGTCACTTTATGGCACTTTGCCTGATGAAGAGATTACAGATGGCTGGTAACAAACCAATCGTTTTAGTTGGTGGCGGTACTGGTATGATCGGTGATCCTTCAGGAAAATCAGATATGAGAAAAATGCTGACAGTAGATGAAATCAATCACAACTGTGACTGCTTTAAAGAACAGATCAGTAAATTTATCGATTTCTCAAATGACAGAGCAATCATGGTAAATAATGCAGACTGGATCAGAAACCTGAATTACATTGAACTGTTAAGAGATGTTGGTCCATATTTCTCAGTTAACAGAATGCTGACAGCAGAATGTTACAAACAGAGAATGGAAAGAGGACTCAGCTTCCTTGAATTCAACTACATGATCATGCAGAGCTATGATTTCTTACAGTTATTTGAAAGATATGGCTGTAATATGCAGTTCGGTGGAGATGATCAGTGGAGTAATATGCTTTATGGTACAGAACTCATCAGAAGAAAACTTGGAAAAGATGCATATGCAATGACAATCAAACTGCTTCTTAATTCTGAAGGAAAGAAAATGGGGAAAACAGTTTCAGGCGCTGTATGGCTCGATCCAAAGAAGACAACTCCATACGAATTCTACCAGTACTGGAGAAATGTAGCTGATGCAGATGTTCTGAAATGTATCAGAATGCTCACATTTTTACCTTTAGAAGAAATCGAAAAAATGGACAGCTGGGAAGGTTCACAGTTGAACAAGGCAAAAGAAATCCTTGCATTTGAACTGACAAAGATGGTTCACGGGGAAGAAGAAGCACAGAAAGCACAGGAAACTGCAAAATCTTTATTCGCAGGCGGCGGTGATGCAGCAAATATGCCAAAGGCACAGCTGACAGATGATTGTTTTAAAGATGGTGTGATCGATGTAGTAACATTGGTTCATAAATCAGGTCTTACAACATCCCGTTCAGAGGCAAGAAGAGCTGTTGAACAGGGAGGTGTAAGCGTTGATGGAGAAAAAGTAGCCGAAATTTCTGCAACTTTTGAAAAAACAAAATTTGAAAATGACGGTGTCGTTGTAAAACGTGGTAAAAAGAACTTTAGAAAAGTTACTTTATAATGACTGAGTGATCAAAGGACAGAAGAATGAAAACAGGAAAAGGACAAAAGACCAGAAATGCTATTTTACTTGCAATAGCTGCATTTATCTGGGGATCCACATTTGTGGCACAGGATGTGGGAATGGATTATATCGGACCATTTACATTTCTTGCGACACGGTCGGTACTTGGATGTGTGGCACTGGTCCCACTGATCCTGATTCGTAAAATTACGGGAAAAAATGATAGAAAAAGAGAGAAAGCTGACTCGCAGGCAGAAAATGGTACGACTGAGCAGGCTGGAAATGTTTCCAGTCAGTTCATGACCACGCTGGCTGGGGGAATATGTGCAGGAGTTGCATTGTTTTGTGGTAGCATATTTCAACAGATCGGTATTATGCATACGACAGTGGGAAAAGCTGGTTTTATAACAACTTTGTACATTCTTGGGGTTCCGCTCCTTGGTGTATTTCTAAAAAGAAAGATTGGTATAAAAATCTGGTGCTGTGCAGCACTTGCTACTGTTGGAATGTATTTTATCTGTATGCAGGAAAATTTGACCATTGGAAAAGGCGATACCCTTGTTCTTCTTTGTGCAGTCAGTTTTTCCATTCATATTCTGGTCATTGATTATTTTTCTGTTAAAGTGGATAGTATTTTGCTGTCATGTCTTCAATTCGCTGTTTGTGCGTTGATAGCAGGTGCAGGAATGCTTCTTTTTGAACATCCACATATCACAGATCTTCTACAGGCATGGCTGCCGCTGTTCTATGCCGGAGTACTTTCTTCTGGCGTGGCATTTACTTTGCAGATCGTTGCACAAAAGGATATGAATCCGGCAGTGGCAACGCTTCTAATGAGTCTAGAGTCCGTATTTGCAACGATATCCGGCTGGGTCGTGTTAGGACAGCGCATGAGTGCACGGGAAAGTGCAGGCTGTGTACTTGTGCTGGCGGCTGTGCTGATTGCACAGATCCGTTTAAAAGATCTGAGAAAATCGGTAATCAGGAATTAAATGTTACTTATATTTTATAGAGATTTTTAATAGTATTTATAAATAAGAGATATGATAAGTGTCAGGAGTCAGGGGCAGAGATAAGTAAATTCTGTCAACCATAATTTCCCCAAAACAGCTTGTAAGGTTCATCTGTTTTGAAACAAAAGAGAAAAAGATGACTTTTGGCACTTTTTCAGATTAAGAGGTAGAAAATGGATTTTATTGAGTTATTAAAAACAGTAATTATTGGTATCGTAGAAGGTATCACAGAATGGCTGCCAATCAGTAGTACAGGGCATATGATCCTTGTAGATGAATTTTTGAAACTGAACTGCAGCACAGAGTTTAAGGAAATGTTCCTCGTTGTTATTCAGCTTGGTGCAATTTTGGCCGTTGTGGTTCTTTACTGGAACAAGTTATGGCCATTTCGTTCGAACAAAGAAGGAACAGTGGCGCAGAAGATGACGCTTTGGAGCAAGATTCTTGTAGGATGCGTTCCAGCTGGAATTATAGGCGTTTTGTTCAACGATAAGATCGATGAAATATTTTATAATTATCAGACAGTTACCATTACACTGATCGTATATGGTATTCTGTTCATTGTAATTGAAAATAAAAATAAGAACAAAAAGCCAGAAGTGACTTCACTTGCTGAAATGAGTTACAAAACAGCATTCTGGGTAGGTGGTTTTCAGCTGCTTGCACTGATTCCAGGTACCTCCAGATCTGGAGCGACGATTCTTGGAGCAATCATGATCGGAATGTCAAGAACAAGTGCCGCAGAATTCTCATTTTTCCTTTCTGTTCCAGTTATGCTTGGAGCTAGTGGATTAAAGCTTTTAAAGTTTGGATTCAATTTTACAGGACAGGAAGCGTTGATTTTAGTTGTTGGTATGGTCGTTGCATTTGTAGTTTCCATCCTTGCAATTAAGTTCTTACTGGGATATATTAAAGGCCATGATTTTAAGGCATTTGGCTGGTATAGAATCGTACTTGGCCTGCTTGTCGCAGGGTACTTTATGTTCCTGGGATAACATGGACTGGATTCACGAATTAATTGAAAAATGATTGAAGATCTTTCAGAGAAAATGCTTCTCTGGAGGATCTTTTTTTGTGGAGAAAATGCAGTGTCTGCCAGTCTTTTCCCAGCTGATTTTACATTGAATTTACATAGGGCTCACAAATTGACAAATAGTTTACATGATTTTGAGATAGAGCAGATAGTTGATTTTACATAGGTTCGGCTATGATAAGTACAGATCAGTAAGCAAGACAAAGAAAACAAACTTACTGATACAAAAATAAAAATAACGAGCCAATCGTTATAATATGAAGAAAGAAAGAAGAGGAAGCCGAATATGAAAAAGAATGTAAGAAGATATGCAGCTCTTGCGATGAGTGTAATGTGTATGACAGGTGCTTTAGTAGGATGTGGAAGTAAAAGCACAAGTACAGGAAGTACAACAACAGCAACAGAAGAGAAAGTGACAGGAAGTATTACAGCAGCTGGTTCTTCAGCATTGAAACCATTAGTCGACGACGCAGCTGATGTATTTAATGAAAAATATCCTGATGTATCAATCACAATTGATGCTGGTGGTTCAGGTGAA
Organism: uncultured bacterium; assembly: GCA_905215405.1. Classification (GTDB taxonomy): domain Bacteria; phylum Bacillota; class Clostridia; order Lachnospirales; family Lachnospiraceae; genus CAJMQE01. The sequence goes on along the minus strand of CAJMQE010000006.1, from coordinate 57,863 downwards.
GGTTTAAAGCAGGTATCAGAGGGAACAGTACAGATCGGTAACTCAGATGTAGAAGCATCAGAAAAACTGGATGCAACAAAAGCAAGCGAACTCGTAGATCATAAAGTATGTGTAGTAACAATGGCTCCAATCGTAAATCCAGATGTAACAGCAGGCGGAGTGAAAGACCTCACTAAGCAGCAGTTAATCGATATCTTCACAGGTGTTATCACGAACTGGAAAGAAGTTGGTGGTGCAGATGAAGCAATCGTATTAATTACACGTCCTGAGTCATCAGGTACAAGAGCAACATTTAAGAAATATGCACTGGATGGTGCTGCTGAAGCATCTAACAAATCAATGGAAACAGATGATTCTGGTGTCCTTCTTCAGAATGTAAAATCTACAAAAGGTGCAATCGGATATGTAGCTTTATCATACTTATTAAATAACCCAGGGGTTGATACAGTATCAATCGATGGTGTCGCTCCAACATTAGAAAATACATATAACGGATCATACAAAGTATGGACATATGAACATATGTATACAAAGGGTACAGCAACTGGTGCAGCAGATAAATTCCTTAACTATATCACATCTGATGAATACGGTACAAAGATGGAATCACTTGGATATGGTGTATCATCAAAAATGCAGGTAAAGGAACACTAATCCAGGCTCCGTACAGGAGTGTATGAAATCAAAAGTCTGATCACGAACGAAAAGAAAAGACAATAGAGTTAATCAGAAGGGCGGGCATTCAATAAATGGCCCGCCTAAAAGTATAAATTCTTTATCAGTTGGGAGAACTATATGAGCAATAAAAAAAATATGTTTTTAAAGGAATATTTTTGGCAGGGAATCGTTACCGCCTGTGGACTTTTTGTAATTGTCCTCACCCTTGTAATTGGCGGATTCCTTGTATATAAAGGATCAGGTACATTTACAACATTTGGACATACGATCGGTGAATTTCTTGGTTCAACAAAATGGGCACCTGTAGATAATGCAGAAGGTGGCGGTAGTGTTGGTACGCTGATCTTTATTGTTGGTTCTTTAAGTACCTGTGGTCTTGCACTTATTATAGCAACACCATTTGCACTTGGATCCGCAATTTTTATGACAGAAATTTCACCAAAATTCGGCGAACGTTTCTATCGTCCAATCGTGCAGATCTTTGCAGGTATTCCATCTGTTGTATATGGCTGGGTCGGTCTTACTGTACTAGTACCTGCAATCAGAACTATTTTCCACAGACAGGTGGGAAATTCTGTACTGGCTGCCGGACTTGTTTTATCACTTATGATCTTTCCAACTATAACCAGTGTGGCAGCTGATGCAATTCATTCAGTGCCAGATGAGTACAGAATTGGAGCATATGGCTTAGGGTCCTCCCGCTGGCAGACTATTTATAAAGTAGTATTACCTGCAGCAAAAGCAAATATTTTTTCTGCGATCATTCTCGGCCTTGCACGTGCATTTGGCGAGGCATTGGCGGTTGCAATGGTCATTGGACAGACAACAGCGATACCAACCAGTATCTTCTCAACGACAAAGTCATTGACTACTGAAATCACAGCACAGATGGGAAATGCAATGGAAGGTGGAGAGACAAAGACAGCTTTATGGACGCTGGCGTTGTTGTTATTCCTGATTTCGCTGCTATTCATATTTATCATTCACTATTTCTCAAGGGAAAAGAAAGAAACACAGGGAGAGGGAAGATTACAGAAGATTCGCTCTTTAGTGACAGGAGGTAGCAAAAATGAATAGATATAATAGAACGAGACGTATGGATAAAATTATGACAGTAGTATTCTGTTGTATTGCAGTATTTTTCTTTGCATTACTGGTCTCTTTTGCAGGTTATGTAATTATCAAAGGAATCGCAGGTGCAGATGCTTCAATGTTCAGATTTGCTCGAAAAGGCAGTATTGGAAATCAGCTTTTTAATACGATTTATCTTGTATTTCTGTCACTGTTGATTACAGTTCCAATCGGCACATTTGCGGGGATTTATCTTGCTAAATATGCCAAGGGTGGAAAAATGACAAAATTTATCAGAATCTGTATAGAGACCCTTTCATCACTTCCATCAATTGTTGTTGGTCTGTTTGGATATCTGGTCTATCTGGTAATTATGGGGATGGATAAGAGTTTAATGGCTGGTGCTCTCTCTGTATCCATTTTGACCCTGCCACTGATCACGACAACGACTGAAGATGCAATACGTGGACTTCCGGAAGGCTATTATCATGCAAGTCTTGGACTTGGCTCAACACGTTGGCAGGCAATCTGTCATGTACTTCTGCCAGCATGTCTGCCAAGAATCATGACAGGTATTATACTTGCAGCAGGACGTGGATTTGGTGAAGCAGCAGTTCTGTTATATACAACCGGCTCAGGAACGAATATCAGCTGGTCCAACTGGGATCTGTCCTCAATCACCTGCCCACTTAATCCATTTCGTCCGGCAGAAACACTGTCATTGCAGATTTGGGACCTGCAGGTCAATGGACAGAATCAGGCACTCGCAAATCTGTCATCAGCAGTGTTATTGATTCTTGTTCTTTCCTTTAGTATTCTCGCTAATGTACTAAGTAACAGGATCAATAAGAAGAGATCCGCAAGTGCAAAATAGGAAATGCGAAAAATGAAATGATTTAGGATTAAATTAATTTCAGAGTAAAATAAAACATAGGACTGACAGTTAAAGCATATAAGCAATCTGCCAGTCTTTTTTTTGTTATGTGCAACATGATTTTGAAAATTTTATAAAATGGAGTTGTTGCCTCCAACGCCATTGGCAAGAGAAAGCATCAAATATAGTGTCAGTATTGCAAATCGATAGAACAGTGGAACGATATAGAACTGTAGAACAATAAGAACGACAGAATAACAGAAAAATAGGGCAGAGTAGAACAATAGAACGACAGAATAACAGAAAAATTGAGCAGTAGAGCGCAGAACAACAGAGATTATAGTACGTTTGAAAGACAGAAAAAAGCAAAATAAAAAATAGAAGAACAGCAAAACAGAATAACAGAAGAACAGATCAACAAAGTAATAGTAAATATAATAAACAATCATTACAACAGATGGGCGTGCTACTGATGAGAGAACAAAAAGAAAGACATACACAAATAACTGTGCATGTCTTTCTTTTTATCTATCGTTCTATATGTAATGCTATAAAAACATTTTCATTAGGCGATTACATCTTGTTGCTCGTTATCTATTTTTGCATCCTTACGGGAGGCTGTCAGATAACCAAGTATTGGCCATACCAGAATTGTTGTCATATTCTGAATCAGGAATAATTCGTTAAAGAAAAATCCGAAGATCGCGAGTATGATTAAAATGATGAGCAATGCAATGTATTCATGTTCTAGTTCTTTTGTAGCCATTACTCTGGATGCGATATCCTTTGCACTGAGAGCAAGGAAGAAGAGCATGATGGCAGCTCCAATAACACCAGTTGAAACAAGAACTTTTAAGTATCCATTATGTACAACATAATTAGTCTGTGAAACATAGGAATCAGGCATTTCAGCTTTCACATGCTTTAAAGCATTTTCAGGGGAAAGACCAAGTACCATATGTTTTTTCAATGCATTCAGATAACAGGACCAGATTGAAATTCTGTTATTAGATATATTATCTGATTCAACGTCCTGACGATCAAGTGTGATAACATCCTCTTCAGGATCTTCTTTTTCAATGTGGAACACACTTTCATAAGCTTTTGGTAATAATTTAAGGCCTGTTGTTGTGATTTCTGATACAAGGAAGACCATTATGACACTGGCCAATCCAATTGCAAAAGAAAATACGAATTTTTTGAAACGATTTCTTCCCAGGTAAAAACCAAGGAGGAAAGTTGCTACATACAGGCAGATATCACCAGTTCTTGAAAGACTCAGAATTGCATAAATGTAATTTGCAACAGCACTGATAATATAGAAGATTCTTGCAAACTTACCTGAAGTGCGGTAGCAATAGAATGCACCAAGAATCAATACCAGTGATGTGACTGCTGCGTAATTAGGATCGATGAAGACACCGAAAAGTCTCTGGCTAGAAAAGCCTTGACATCTTCTGACACCTTCCAGAATGTATTCATAATCCTGTAAGGTTATGAACTGAACAATCGAAATTACCACACATACGAACCAGATTGGGATCAGAACCTGAAAAAGTTTCTTAAAGAATTTTAAGAAATGTTCTTTACCAAAACGGATATATAACGTATAGAACAGCAGGTATTCAACACACGCATTTATGACAGACGCAACATTGCCAAGAAAGCCATAGTGAATGTTGACGATGCAGGACAGAACCAGTACTGCAAGAAATGCAAGCAATACCTTGTTATGTCCGGTCTTCAGACAATTTCTGTTGGTAAACAGATCATGTAATAAAAAGATCACACCGATTGCGATAAAAACAGCAAAAAGTCCAGAAGTTACGGGCCCGATCGTGGTCTCATTACCGGTTAGTCTGTTGATGAACAGACAAAATGGAACGACACGGCGAAGACACATAAATACGGTAAATAATATTATGTAGATTTCCATGATATATTTATATCCTTTTTTAAGTTATTTTTTGTCACTCGTTATGGAATTGTATAACTTTTTTTACATAAAGTCAATTAAATTTATCTTAAAGTACTTTACAAAAAACATTTCCTGTCGAAGTGACTCAGATAATGTCAGCTATTTGCTAATCAGTTCCAGCTTACTGATATCTGTATCAGCAACCATGGAATAATTTGTATGATAGATAACAAATCCAGGTTTAGCTGCATTTGGTTTTTTCAGGTTTTTTCTTTCTGTATAATCTATTTCGACTTTTTCCTGATCGCGTCCTTTGGAATAGTAGGCTGCAAGGCTTGCTGCTTCTTCATAGGTCTGATCACTGAGCTCTTTTCCATTTGTTTTTACAATGACATGGGAACCTGGAATGCTCTTGGCATGGAACCACCAGTCACCACCATTGGCAAATTTAAAAGAAAGTTCATCATTTTGATAATTATTTTTGCCAACATAGATATCAAATCCATCACTGGAACGGTAGTGGAATGGTTTACTTGTGATCTTTACACGTTTTCCATTCTTTCCTTTACGGCGGATATAGCCGTATTCTATCAGTTCTTCTTTTAATTCGATCAGATCATCTTCAGCTACAGCGATATCAAGTGCGGTAACAATTGATTCAAGATGTGCGATTTCAGAAGAAGTTTCTTTTAAAAGCTCAGTGACAGCTTCGAAAGTCCTCTTTAATTTATTATACTTATCAAAGTAACGGATTGCATTCTCTTTTGGCGTTTTTGTTTCGTCAAGGGGGATGGTGGTCATCTCGTTTGTGTAATAGTTCAGGGCTTCAAAAGATTTGCTGCCAGGAGCAATATTATAACCATAAGTATTGATAAGCTCTCCATATACTTTGTATTTATCACGCTTTAAGGTATCTTTTAGCTGTTTCTGCTGAATGTCGTATTTCTTGTAATTACGCTCCAGCGCTGTATTTACGATTCTGCGTAGATCGGATGAACGCTGATGGATACGTGAAATCGCATTTTTTGTAGCATAAAAGGTATGCAGAACTTCGCTGATAGTATTATATTTGACACATTTGTAATTATTGTCTGTCCCATCATGATTATCTTCATAAATATGATAATAAATGCTGCCGAATTCCATCGGCCTTTTTCCTTTATAAATGATATTAGGCACATAGCGACCATTCTTGATATCCTCGATCAAGCTGCTAAAAATATGGAATAAATGTACCTTTTCTGCATCGGACAACACATTAGCAGGCTTTGAACTGTCGATAGACGCCTCAAAGCAGACCTCTTCTGCAGCAACAGGACTAATTCCTGTAGCACCCGTATAGATTGCCTTAGCAAGCGCACAGGGCTTTTCAAAGACATGGTGTGAGAATTCGTCGAAATCGGTCTCACATGGATTGACTTTATCCATGGTCTCAGGTATAAAGTACTGCCGCCCAGGAAGAACCTCTCGGACGGAACTCATCTGCGCAGAAACGTGTTTGATACTGTCTATGATCATATGTTTATCATCACAGAAAATAATATTACTGTGCTTGCCCATCAGTTCAACGATCAGATGCTTGCGGCATAAGTCACCCATTTCATTTAAATGTTCCACTTCAAAATCGATGACACGCTCCAGGCCTGGCTGGGTAATGCCAATAATACGCCCGTTATTGATATGCTTTCTTAAAAGCATACAAAAATTAGGTGCAGTTATCGGACTTGGCTTATTTGCATCAGTCAGATAAATTAGTGGTAATCCTGCATTCGCAGAAATTGTCAGTCGGTACTGACCAGAGTTATTTTTAATAGTAAGCAGGAGCTCATCTGTTTCAGGCTGTGCTATTTTATATAATCTTCCGTTCATTAAAGAACTGTTCAGTTCATGAACGATATTTGAAATTACAATTCCATCTAATGCCATATGATACTATCTCCAATCGCATAATAGTAAAGATTCTGTTTAAAACAGTTTACTTACTATTTTAACACACACAGAACTGGTTATGCCATATATTTCGCAGATTTTGTTGGAATCAGATGAAAATATGTTAGAAAAGAGTGGTAAAGAGAAAAAGAAGCAGGGGAAAAGAGTGTGGAAATGGCAATTATTTACTTGATTTTACCAGTAGCTTTGATATACTTAGACAGGAATTGTGAAGAGTTTTGTGGGGATGCACATGAGACTGCCCACAGAATTCTGTTACAATGATTAAGGAATGGAGAATTGGGAAAATGATAAAAAGTATGACTGGATTTGGCAGATTTGAACTGGCGGAGGGGAATCGAAGAATTTCGGTGGAGATGAAGTCGGTAAATCACAGATACCTTGAAACAGGAATCAAAATGCCAAAAATGCTGAATGTTTTTGAAGCAAGAATCAGGGATGTACTTAAGAAATATATGCAACGTGGAAAAGTAGATGTATTTATTACTTATGAAGATCTGAATGAGAAAAAAATGAATCTGAAATTCAATCGCAGACTGGCAGGGGAATATATGGAAGTATTTGAAGAAATGGCACAGGAGTTTCATCTCGTAAATGATGTGACGGTCTCTATGCTATCAAGATATCCAGACGTTATTGCAATGGAAGAACAGAGCGATGATCAGGAAGAACTCTGGAATTTCATCAGAAAGGCCGTAGAAGGTGCCTGTGAAAAGATGATTCAGACCAGAATTACAGAAGGGGAAAATCTGCGTAAAGATTTGAATCAGAAACTTGATCATATGCAGGAACTGGTAGAGCAGGTGGAATTAAGAAGTCCCTTACTGGTGGCACAGTATCGTAGCAATTTGGAAGAAAAAGTGAAAGAGCTGCTTGCAGATGCACAGATAGATGAAAGCAGGATTGCAACAGAAGTAATCATTTATGCGGATAAGATCTGTGTGGATGAAGAAACGGTGAGACTAAAGAGTCATATCAGCCATGCTAAGAGCTGTCTGATGGAAGATGGTGGAATTGGACGTAAGATGGATTTTATTGCACAGGAAATGAACAGAGAGGCCAATACGATTCTGTCCAAAGCAAATGATATCACAATTTCCAATACAGCAATTGATTTGAAGACTTTAATAGAGAAGATAAGAGAACAAATTCAAAACATTGAATAATCGAATAATCACTCGAAAAGCATATTTGCTAGTGATTAAAAAGAACTTTATGCAGAAAAATGACGATAACAGATGTCTGCAACGGGTCAGGCGAATCACCAAATTACTTGTTCAAATTGGAATTTGCAAATGGGACTTGAAGTTTCAGCTTTTTTTGTGTATAATTAAATAGATTGTTTATGGCTATCTGAGTCTGATATAGGATCTGATGGTCTGAACGTATATGGAAGCAGATTGTGAGGGTTTGAATTGGCTCGATTGATTAATATTGGATTTGGAAATATAGTAAATTCAGAGAAAATAGTTGCAATTGTAACACCAGATTCAGCGCCTGCCAAGAGAATGGTACAGACATACAAGGAAAAAGGTCTTGTGGTCGATGCTACGCAGGGTAGAAGAACCAGGGCAATTGTTGTTACGGACAGTGATTATATCATTTTGTCAGCAATTTTACCGGATACGATATCTGCCAGATATGATTCAGAACGAAAAGGTGAAAGCAATGAGTAGAAAAGGTTTATTAATTGTTATTTCAGGTTTTTCCGGAGCAGGAAAAGGAACAGCAATGAAGAGACTTCTTGAGAAGCATAGCAACTATGCATTATCGGTCTCTGCAACGACTAGAAATCCAAGACCTGGTGAAGAAGACGGAAGAGAATATTTTTTCAGGACAGTAGAAGAATTCGAGAAGATGATTGCTGAAGATAAACTGATTGAATATGCGAAATATGTAAATAATTATTATGGAACACCAAAAGAATATGTTGACAGCCAGTTAGATCTTGGCAAAAATGTTATTCTTGAGATTGAGATTCAGGGAGCACTTAATATTAAGAAGAAGTTTCCGGATGCAGTCCTGATGTTCATTATGCCACCAAGTGCGAAAGAACTTGAGAACAGATTGGTTGGCAGAGGAACAGAAGACATGCCTACGATTAAGGCCAGACTTGCCCGAGCAGTGGAAGAATCCCAGGGAGTAGAGAACTATGATTACATAGTGATCAATGACGATTTGGAAAAATGCGTCGATGATATCAATGAGATTATTGAAACTGAGCATAAGAAGGCAGTTTATAATTTAGATTTAATTCATAATATAAGAGAAGAACTGAAAGGTTTTTCGGAAGGAGATAAAGAATGATACATCCATCATATGCAGATTTAATGGCTGTTGTTAACAGCGACGTAGAAGAAGGCGAAGAACCAGTAGTTGCAAGTAGATACTCTATCGTACTTGCTACATCTAAGAGAGCAAGAGAAATCATCGGAGGACAGGAACCCCTGATCGATAATGCAGCAGGTAAGAAACCACTTACAATCGCTGTAGAAGAATTATATGAAGGCAAAGTTAAGATCGTTAGTGAAGAGGATATTTCTGAAGACGATTTATAGGATTTTGCATTGAAAGTGCAGGTTTATGAAGAAAAGAACACAAACGAACTGTGAAAGCTGTTCGAATTATATTTATGATGAAGACTGTGATTATTATGTATGTGATATCGATCTGGATGAAGATGAAATGAGCCGGTTCCTGACTGGAACATTTCAGGCGTGTCCATACTATCAGTCAGATGATGAGTATAAGATCGTACGTAAGCAGATGTAAGAAGTCAGAGTAAAACTGAACAGATAAGAAAAAGAGACTGGTACTGGTTTTGATGTACTGGTCTTTTTTTGTGCGCGCAAATGTTTTTATTTGTAAAATGGTTCCGAAAGAGTTGACAGGAACCATAAAAAGTGTTAATTTATATAAATCATATTTGAATACTATGAAATGAACTTCAAAAGAAAAGGAGATATGAAAAATGCAGATGAATTATATGAATCTGGGCGCACTTGCCCTTGTACTAGTATTTTATGCATTACTTTATTATTTACAAAGAAAAAGAAATGTGGATTTTGGAATCCTGACGATCCTTGCTGTGGGACTTGGTATTGTTACAGGAATTGCCTTTAAAGGACACTATACATATTATGCGGCTTTCGGTACCGTATATACGAACGTGATCAGCGCAGTGGTTGTCCCATTACTGTTGTTCAGTGTAATTTCCAGTATTACAAATCTTGGAAATGAAGTACGACTGAAGAAAATCGGTCTGAAAGCAGTTGTATTTCTGACACTGAATACATTTTTTGCAAGTGCAATTACACTTGCAGTTTCAGTACTGGCACATGTAGGAAAAGGATTTCAGTATGAACTGGCAACAGATTATACGGCTAAGACAGTTCCATCATTTATTGATACAATCGTAAGTCTTTTCCCATCTAATCTTGCAAAACACTGGGCAAATGGAGAGGTCGTGCCAATTGTTATTTTTGCAATTGTCACAGCAATCGCTTACAATATTTTGCTTGCAAATAAAGTAGAAGGAATTGAACCATTTAAGAAATTGATCGATGCCGGTGATAAAGTTATGGGTATGATAGTCAGCCTGATTATTGATTTTACACCTTATGCAGTTCTTTCACTGATCGGTCGTGCAGTCAGCAAGAATCATCTGGCTGATCTGTTACCACTTCTGGGTGTATTGTTACTTGCCTATATTCTTTGCATCATTCAGATTTTCGGTGTTGAAACAGGACTGATTGCAATATTTGCAAAACTAAATCCAATTAAATTTATCAAAGGCATCTGGCCTGCTGGTGTAGTTGCATTTACATCACAGAGTAGTGTAGGTACGATCCCAGTTACAGTCAAACAGTTGAAGGAAAAACTTGGTGTACAGGAAGATATTGCAACCTTTATATCAACGATCGGAGCAAATCTTGGTATGCCTGGATGTGCTGGTATCTGGCCAACATTGCTTGCAGTATTTGCAATTAACATTCTTGGAATTGATTACACGATTCCACAGTATCTTTTCCTTGTAGTACTTGCAGTTGTTGTTTCAATTGGTACAGTCGGCGTTCCAGGTACTGCTACGATCACAGCAACAGCAGTATTTGCAGCAGCAGGACTTCCTGTTGAAGTTATTGTTTTACTTAGCCCTATCTCAAGTATTGCAGATATGGCTCGTACAGCAACTAATGTAGTTGGTGCAGCAGCCTCTGCCGTGATCGTGGCCAAGACAGAAGATAAGCTGGACGTAACTACATATAATCAGTCAGGAAAAGCCTGAGAATCATTTTAAAGGATCCACTTGAGTCTAGAAGAATGGTTAGATAAAACAATATGTTAAATAAATTAATATATGAGATAAATCGATATATCAGATAAATCAATATATAAGATAAATCGATATATAAGATAAATCGATATATAAGATAAATCAAAATATTAGATAAAACGAAAATTTAGATAAATTAATAAATGAAATATATTAGATATGAAATATATAAGTTATGAAGCCAAAAAACTTCCCGGTTAAAAAAATCGGGAAGTTTTTTATTGCTATTTGTTCTGGGTATAGGGAGGTGCGCAGCTCTGGCGGTATTGAATTGAGCATGGAAGTGCAATTCGTACAGGCAAAAGAGAACTGGCCAACGAATCCAGAAGATATTCCAAAAAGCGAGCTGCATACTCTCCAAGCTGTTTTGACGGTGCCTTGATCGTGGTCAGCGGGGGAGCTGTAAAACGAGCAGCATCAATATCGTTGAATCCGACGATAGAGAGATCTTTGGGGATCTGTAGTCCATATTCACCAATGGCTCGCATGGCACCAAATGCGATCGAATCACTTGCAGCAAAAACTGCAGTCGGTCGTTTCTTTAATGAGCGACCAAGTAATTTCTGCATCATTTTATAACCGGATTCCTGATCGTAGCGTTCTTCAAGAATCATATCGTGGGTTGAAAGTCCATGAGCATCACAAAATGTGGTGAATACGGATCTTCGCTGATCAAAATATAAAATATGCTCAGTAAGATATTCTTTTCCGCCAAGAAATGCTATTTGCCGATGACCAAGTTCGTATAGATAGGTGAGTATTTCCTCTATGGCCTGTGGCATGTCTACAACAATTGTATTGCATTCCAAGCGCTGTATATACATATCCACAACGATAAATGTTGGGCAGATTTCCTGAAATTCCTGTATTTCGTTCTTTGTAAACTTACCGATACATAGCAGACAATCGACATTTTTTAGTATGTTCTTATAGTCCTGATTTGTCTTAAAAGCGCAGATCGCATGCATACCACGTTGCTTTATATATTCTTGTGCACCTTTACGAATTGACAGATAATAGGGATCTGTCTGTTCTTGCTGTGGAGAGTACCACTCCAGAATGCCAAATGTGTATTTGCGATGCGCTTCTCCAAGTTGTACTTTTTTTGTATAGCCAAGTTCTTTTACAGTTTTGATTACATTTTTTCGTGTAGCAGATGCAACATGCAAGGTCGCATCCTGATTTAGAATTCTGGATACGGTTCCGGGTGCAAGACCGGTTTTTAATGCAATTTCACGGATCGTTGCCATACAAGCCTCCCAATGTTTCTATTAGTAAATGTTTACTAAAATATAGCAGATAAGAATGAAAAAGTAAACTGGAATTATTGACGGAATATTTTCACTGTGATAGCTTCAAGATAGAAGATATACAAGAGTCACAGGGAGGAGAAAGAAGATGATTGCATCAGAATTAGTAGAGAAATTTAAATCTGGCGAAAAAGATAACATACTTTTGGAAATCTATGGGGAACAGAGTCTGTTAAGTGGGCAGAGGGTCCGTTATCAGGCAGCAATAGAGAATTTTATCAGATTGTTCGGTGATATGGAAGTACAGATCTATTCAGCACCGGGAAGAACAGAAATCGGAGGAAATCATACAGATCATCAACATGGACAGGTACTTGCAGCAGCTGTTAATGTTGATATTATTGCCGTTGCAGCCAGAACGGGCAAAAGCAATATCAGAATCGTATCAAAACAGCAGGAAATTTGTAATTGCGATGTGGATGAGCTTCTTGGGACAAAAGCAGATGAGGGAAGCAGCATTTCGCTGGTTCAGGGCATGGCATGTGAATTACAAAAACAGGGAGTCAGAATCGAGGGGTTTTGTGCTTATATGACAAGTGAAGTCCTTGTGGGTTCAGGATTATCGTCTTCAGCAGCATTTGAAAATGTGGTTGGTTGTATGATTGCTGGTATGGATCACAAACAGATAGAACCTGTCACACTTGCCAAACTCTCACAGCTTGCAGAAAATCAATATTTTGGAAAACCTTGTGGTCTTATGGATCAGATGGCTTCAAGTGTCGGAAATCTTGTTCATATAGATTTTATGGATATTACAAATCCAAAAATCGAGGTGGTTACGGCGGATTTATCTGAATCGGGATATGTGTTGTGTATTATTGACACAAAGGGGTCTCATGTGGATCTGACGCCTGAATATGCTGCGATTCCGGAAGAAATGAAAAAGGTAGCAGCAGTCTTTGGAAAGCAATTATTGTGTGAAGTTGGTGAACGGGATTTTTATGAAAATATTGGTAAGGTAAGGGAAAAAGCTGGAGATAGAGCAGTACTTCGTGCATTTCATTATTTCGAAGAAAATAAAAGAGTTGAGAAGGAAACAGACGCCTTAAAACAGGGACAAATTAAAGAATTTCTTTCCTTGGTCGCAAAGTCTGGAGACAGTTCCTATAAATATCTGCAAAATATTTATTCCAATAGAGATGTACAGACACAGAATCTTTCCCTTGCACTTGCGCTCAGTGAAAAATATCTTGGATGTGGAAAAGGCGTTGCCAGAGTACATGGAGGAGGGTTTGCAGGAACCATTCAGTGCTTTGTCAAGAAAGAGGATGTCAAAGCCTTTCAGTCATATATGGACAATATGTTAGGCACAGATTGTTGCCAAGTCCTATATATAAGGAAGAAAGGTACCTGCAGGGTATTGTAAGAGAACGAATTTTAAGAGCAAGTATTTAATAGAAAGTACTCAATAGAAAATATCTAATAGAAAGTATTTTAATAGAAATTATTATAAGAGAAAGTATATGAAATGATATATAGCGGGAATCGCATGTTAATAACAAAGTGAAATGTAGAAGAATGTAGTAAAAATTATAGGGTAATTGGTCAGGAGGTTTAAAATGATACAGGAAGCAGTCAATAAACTGATTCAATACGGGTTACAGACAGGCATATTGATGAAAGAGGATAGCGTGTATGCGACAAACAGGATTCTGGATATTCTGAAGTTAGATACATTTGAAGAGGGCAAAGGAAAAGAAGAGGAGCTGGAGATTGATGAGAACTGTCTAGAAGGAATTCTCAAAGATATATTAAATTACGCATTTGAAAAAGGGTTGATGGAAGATAATACGGTAACGAGTCGTGATCTTTTTGATACCAGAATTATGGATGCACTGTTGCCAAGACCATCTGAAGTAATTCGCAGATTTAGGGAAGATTACAAAATCAGTCCTGACAGGGCAACGGAAAAATATTACAAGTTTTCGATGGATTCCAATTATATCAGAAGAGATAGAATTAGTAAGGATAAAAAGTGGAGTGTGAATAGTCCATATGGTGCAATTGATATTACAATCAATCTGTCAAAGCCGGAAAAGGATCCAGTCGCAATTGCAAAAGCCAGGTTCGCTGCTCAAAGTGGATACCCAAAATGCCAGCTTTGCATGGAAAATGAGGGGTTTGCGGGTACAGTAAGTCATCCAGCAAGACAGAATCACAGGATCATTCCGATTAAGATCAACGAAGAGGACTGGGGATTTCAGTACTCGCCTTATGTATACTATAATGAGCATTGTATCGTATTGAACCAGAAACATATTCCGATGTCGATCAATCGTGATACATTTGAGAAGCTATTATCGTTTATAGAACAGTTTCCGCATTACTTTGTGGGATCTAATGCTGATCTGCCAATTGTTGGTGGTTCGATACTCAGTCATGAACATTTTCAGGGTGGACACTATACATTTGCGATGGCGAAAGCATCGATAGAAAAGGAAATCGATGTCAAAGGATATGACGGAGTAACCGCAGGAATCCTACACTGGCCAATGTCAGTTATTCGTGCAAAGAGCAAGAATAAAGAGAAACTGGTCGCCTATGCGGCACATGTTCTTGCTTGTTGGAGAACGTATAGTGACAGGGAAGCGTTTATTTTTGCGAAAACAGAGGAAACGCTGCACAATACAATTACGCCGATTGCAAGAAAAAATGGAGATCAGTTCGAACTGGATCTTGTTCTTCGAAATAATATTACGACAGAAGAAAGACCACTTGGGGTGTATCATCCACGTCCTGCATATCATAATATCAAGAAAGAGAATATCGGTTTGATCGAGGTCATGGGACTGGCGATACTGCCAAGACGTCTGACTACAGAAATGAGTCTTCTTGCAAAATGTCTTGTGAATGGAGAAGAAATAGCTTCTTACGATGAATTGCAGAAACATGTCGCATGGGTTCAGTCATTTGCTGGAAAATACGATTCATTTACGAAGGAGAATGTAGATGAAATCCTGAAGAAAGAAATAGGAGAAGTTTTTGTACATGTCCTGGAGGATGCCGGTGTATTTAAGTGTAGTCCACAGGGAAGAAAGTATTTTGACAGATTCGTTAAAAAAACACTGGAATAATAAAATATAGTTGTAATAATGCACAAAAAAGCTTTGACATTTTATATGAAATGCCAAAGTTTTTTTTGTATCTTGCGGTGAGGTTTTAGCCATGATAAGATGAAAAAAAGAAGGAAACTAAAAAACGAAAAACGGTTTCCTAGTTTCGGAAACAGGAGATGAAATGTTTGTTTGGGGGGAGAATTATGACTGAAGATAAAGAGAAAATTAGAATTATTGAAGCAGTAATCGAAGAATTTAACGAGAAGAGCCTGAAGTTCACCATGGACGATCTAGCGAAGAAACTTGAGATGAGTAAAAAGACGATTTATACGTTTTTTCCAGATAAAGAGAATATGTTATTAGAGGCGGTAGAATATGGCTTTAATGCCATTAAGGCAAGCGAAAAAATGATTATGGAAGATTCGTCGCTTGATGTTGTCGAAAAGCTAAGACGAATTCTGATCGTAATGCCTGAGAAGTATAAAAATATTGATTTCAGGCAGGTCTATGTAATGAAAGAACGATACCCTAGAATTTATAAAAGAATTGAAGCCAGAATTGACAGCCAGTGGGAGGATACAATTCAACTGCTTCAGGAAGGAATTCGTCAGAAAAAGATCAGAAATATTTCCATACCTATTTTTAAATCTATGTTTGAATCCGCTATTATGGGCTTTTTAGGCAATAAAACATTAATTGAGTGTCAGATCTCATATGAAACAGCAATGGAGCAGATGCTGGATATTATGATGGGAGGAATCGTACTTTAGGAGGTATGTCTATGACGCAGAATAGTTCTAAAAGAATCAATTTGAATGATGACTGGAAGTTTACAAGGAAATTTGATTCACAATGGCTGAAGAAAGAATATGATCTGCAGGAACAGGAGAGCGTAAGGCTTCCCCATGGTGGCATTGAAGTGCCATTTCAATATTTTCGTGAGGAAATGTACCAAATGCTCATGGGGTATGCGAAAGATATCTGGATCGGTGAAGAATGGAAGGATAAAAGGATCTTTATCACATTTTGTGGGGCTGCACACAAAGCTGAAATTTATGTAAATGGTGTCAAAACAGGAGAACATCAATGTGGGTATACTTCATTTACAATAGAACTGACTGGATTACTTGAATTTGGCACACTGAATCGGATCGTTGTAAAGCTGGATAGCAGAGAGAATCTGAATATACCGCCATTCGGAAATGTAATTGATTATATGACTTATGCAGGACTCTATCGGGAGGTCTGGTTGGAAATTCATGAACCAACATTTATCAGTGACAGTTTTGTTACAACGCCTGTGGTGCATGGAGAAAAGAAAATGTTGCAGATAGTCACTTCAATCAATGGCATGCAATCGGAGCAGCAGGCAAAGCTATGTTATTTTCTGGAAGATGTGCAGACTGGATCGGTCAGGGAGCTTGGAACACAAGTTGTTAAGGCGGGGAAAGATAGTCCAGATCAGAAAATGGAGGCTATCTGGAAATGTTACGTTACTGATGTAGCTCTTTGGACGCTGGATCATCCGGAAATTTATCAACTCAGAATTCAATTTGAGTTGGCAGGACAAAAGAAAGAAGAGTATTGTACCAGGTTTGGATTTCGAACTGCTGAATTTAAAAAAGATGGTTTTTTCCTGAATGGAGAGAAAATAAAGATTCGTGGGCTGAACCGACATCAGAGTTATCCGTATGCAGGATATGCAATGCCGGCAGGGCCTCAGATTCAGGATGCAAAGATCTTAAAGAAAGAATTAAAGGTAAATGCAGTCAGAACATCACATTATCCACAGTCACAGCATTTTATAGATGCATGTGATGAACTTGGGTTACTTGTATTTACAGAAATTCCGGGCTGGCAGTATATCGGTGATGAAGAATGGAAAAAGATAGCATGCCAGAATACGGCTGAGATGGTCACGCAGTATAGAAATCATCCATCCGTTATTTTGTGGGGAGTCAGGATCAATGAATCGGCGGATGATCATGATTTATATACAAAAACAAATGAAATAGCGCACCGTCTTGATGATTCTCGAGCGACTGGCGGAGTCAGATGTATCAAAAATAGTGAATTACTCGAAGATGTCTATACGTACAATGATTTTATCCATGATGGAACGAATCAGGGTGCAGAAGAAAAGTATAAAGTGACCTCAAATATGCAGAAGGGGTATTTAATATCCGAATATAATGGACATATGTTTCCAACAAAGAACTATGATACTGAAAATCATAGACTGGAGCATTTGCTAAGACATGACAAAGTCCTGGAAGATGTTTCAAAGCAGGATGATATCGCAGGCAGCTTTGGCTGGTGCATGGCGGATTATAACACGCATAAAGACTTTGGCAGTGGAGACCGTATTTGTTATCATGGTGTACTGGATATGTTTCGAAACCAGAAAATGGCTGCGATCCCCTATATGGCACGTGGAAATGGAGCAGAACCATTTCTGTTTATTACGTCGGACATGGATATTGGAGAACAGCCAGCCTGCCTGAGAGGAGATGTTTACGCATTTACGAACTGTGAGCAGATCAGGATCTATCGCAATCAAAAGATCGTGAAAGTGATTGCCTGCGATTTGGATGAGAAAACAGGGTTTGCAAAGGTATTACTGGATGATTTAATAGGGGATCAGCTGGTGGAGGAACAGGGATTTTCCCATCAGAAATCAGCAATCACGAAAAAACTTTTAAGTGCAGCAGGAAAATACGGGTTAAATCATCTTCCAATTTCGCTGAAATTGCAGGCGGTATATCAGATCCTTTTTCAACAGATGAGTTTTGCGGAATATACAAGATTGTATAATCTCTATATTGGAAATTGGGGTGGAACGGTCAATAGCTATCGATTTGAGGGCTGGATAGATCAGAAAATGGTTTGCAGTGTCGTGAAGGAACCGGTAGAAAATATAGAACTACAGGTGGAGACAGATCGAACTGAACTGGTGGACGCAGCAACTTATGATGTAGCCTGTATTCGTATTCATGCGGTTGATCAGAATGGAAATGTAGTTCCATTTTTGCAGGAGGCTGTTACATTACAGACACAGGGGCCGGTCGAACTCATCGGTCCATCCTGCATTGCACTCAAAGGAGGCATGGCAGGTACTTACGTAAAGACCACTGGAAAAGCAGGAACGGCAGAGCTGTCAGTTAGGTTACAGGGCAGAGATATGATAGAGAAAAAAGTAGAGTTCGTGATCAGAAGAGAAAAATAAGAAAGAAAAGAATCGTTCATAGATCCATATGCGATTAAAGGAGGAGCCTATGCAAAAAAATAATTCGAAATCCGAAGTGATATTCGGCAACAAAATGAGTAGAAAAACCGTTCGAAAAGCGGAAAAGTCAAAAAAGAGATATACGAAAAAGTTTGGAGATGACAGTAAGAAAGAATATCCACTTTTTCTTGAAAAGAATCAGGTCCTTGGAGATGATCTTGGAATTGAAAATATTTGTATTGGACAAAAGAAGGGGATAGAGATTGATCGTGAGAAGGGCCTGATCGTTGGAAATATTAGAATGGGATTTGGACATTATAGAATTTCAATTGCGATTGCATCCGCTGCACACGCAATGGGATATACCCCTTATTGGATGGATCTGAATTCTTATCAGGAGACGACTGGTGGAAAGGTAATTGCAGCACAGAATCGGTTGTATTCCCTTGGGTCAAGAATTTCAGGAAAAAGCCGACTATTCAACCATTTTGTTTGGGAACCTATGAATTACGAAGGATTTCGTAAAATATCCTACAATGCGAGCGATCAGAAAAACGCCGAATTAATGACGAGCGTATTCAAAAAAGTGCCAAAGGAGATTCCAGTTGTTGCAACACATGTGTGGCCAGCACAGGCAGCGGTTCACGCAGGCATGAAACGGGTCGTGAATGCGATACCGGATAACTGGCCAATGGCACTGCACTTAGCACAAGGAAGTATTCATACGATTCAGACACATTCCTCTTATTACGGCTATCGCATGCTCAATGGGATGAATAAAAAGAAAGTATTACACCCAATGCAGGCGAAAGATATTGCATACACGGGGCATTATATTGATCATGAACTGGTTGCGGGCATTGAGTCTGATTGCGAAAAGAGAATTCAGAGAGCAGAACAGGGAAAGCCAATGAGATTTCTACTTACCATTGGTGGAGCTGGAGCACAGAAAGAAATATTTTCTGCAATCATCAAATATTTGTTGCCAGCGGTCAGAAAACAGAAGGCTACGTTGTTTGTCAATGTGGGAGATTACAGAAATGTATGGGATGAATTATGTAAGGAAATCCCAGAGTTAAAGACGATTGCGACAGAGCATTTTGATAATTGGGAAGAAACGAAAACATTTGCAGCAAATGCACTTGATGGAGATGTTACTGGAATTCATGGATTCTGTCATAGCGATATATTTGAGGCGGTTTATGCAACAAACCTTCTTATGCGGGCAACGGATTTCCTGATCACAAAACCAAGTGAACTTGCTTTTTACCCAGTTCCCAAGCTATTCATCAAGCGAGTTGGTGGACATGAAAAGTGGGGAGCGATTCATTCAGCAGAAATTGGGGATGGAACACCAGAATGTGAAGATGTTCCTCACACACTCAGCATGATCCGTCTTTTAATGGAAGATAAGGACGTTTTAAGACATATGTGTGAAAATATATGTGAAAATAAGAAAAATGGAATTTATAACGGAGCTTACAAAGTTGTTGAGTTAGCTATGGCTGACAGATAGGGGGCAGATATGAAGCTTAGTAGTCGGGAAAAAATTTCCTATGGAGTTGGTGCAGTTGGTAAAGATATGGTGTATTCATTGGTATCGGGCTTTTTGATGTATTATTATAATACGGTACTTGGCATCAGTGCGACTTTCATCGGTGTTTTATTTATGGTCGCAAGAATATTTGACGCAGCAAATGATCCGATGATGGGAGTCGTCGTTGAGAAGACAAATTCCCGTTTTGGAAAATTTCGCCCATGGCTAATGATAGGAACTGTTTTGAACGGAATCGTACTCTATGCGATGTTTGCAGTTCCGGAGAGCCTAACGGGGACACCTCTGCTTGTCTATACATCGGTTGCGTATATACTCTGGGGCGTTACGTATACGATTATGGATATTCCATACTGGTCAATGATTCCTGCAATCACAGAGACTGGAAAGGACCGCGAAAATATTTCAGTAATTGCAAGAAGCTGTGCAGGCTTAGGATTTGCTGTGCCAACAGCACTTGTCATGGTTGTTGTGCCGATACTTGGTAATAATAATGAAAGGGCTGGCTTTCGTCTTTTTACACTGATGGTCGCTATTTTCTTTATTTTAGCAGTAACTGTAACAGTCCTGAATGTAAAGGAAAAAGTGGTAGAATCCAAGAAAGCTGTAACCATAAAACAGATGTTCACATCACTTTTTAGAAATGATCAGGCGCTTGTCATTGTTGTATCGATCATTATGTTCAATGCATCTTTGTATCTGACACAACAGCTGGCTATCTATTTCTTTAAATATGATATTGGTAAACCTTCTTTCTACGGGATCTTTGGAACAGTGGGAGGTGCTGTACAGATTCTGGCTATGATGAGTCTTCCGCTTCTAAGAAAGAAATATGAATGCAAGAAGATATTGGTCGGAGCAATTATAACGACACTGGCAGGATATTTTTATCTGTTTCTGCTTGGTACATTTAACATAACAAATATGATTCTGTTATGCATAGCTGCAATTATCATTTTCTTTGGATTTGGAATGGCAACAGTACTTACTACGATTTTTCTCGCAGATACCGTTGATTATGGTGAATGGAAGAATCATCAGCGAAATGAAAGCGTCATATTTTCTCTGCAGACATTTGTTGTTAAATTGGCTTCAGCAATATCAGTACTCATTGCAGGAGTTGGTCTTGATCTGATTCGACTCAACAAGGATGCAGCTGGCCAGACAGCCCAGACACTGCTTGGATTAAGGATTTTGATGATCATCGTTCCTATGGCGGGATTGGTCATTTCAATAGTATTTTTTATAAAGAAATATAAATTGGATGAAAAAAAGCTGTCGGAAATTAAAGGGGACCTGGAGGAGAGAAGAAAGAATGATTAAATGTTACGATAAAGTATTCCTGTTAGAAACAAAACATACGCAGTATTTATTTCATGTACAGGAAGCCGGATTGCTGGAGCATCTGTATTATGGTGAAAAAATTGATGACCTCGATCTGGATCTGAATGACGAAACTGGGCGTGCACAGATCAGGAAGGCTTTGAGTGAAAAATATGAGTATCTGCCTGGTAACACAATTGCTTACGACAAAGATTATCCGAATCTGACATTGGAAAATCTTCGCCTGGAAATGTCCTCTACAGGAAAAGGAGATTATCGCGAACCATTTATCGAACTGATTTATGCAGATGGAAGTCGAACCAGTGATTTTTCATTTGTAAGTGCAGAAGTGAGTGAGAAGAAACCGCTTCATACTTTGCCATCCTCGTATGATGAAAATGGAGTGGCTCAGCAGCTTTTCATAGTCCTAAAGGAAAAGATCCATGATGTTTATCTGCATCTGGTCTATAGCATATTTGAGGATTGCGATGTGATTACCAGAAGCGTAAAGGTAATAAATCAATCAAAACAGGATATACGAATTGAAAAAGTCATGAGCATGCAACTTGACTTGCGTGATAATGACTGGGTATTTACTCATTTTAATGGGGCATGGGCAAGGGAAATGAATCCATTTTGTCAGGCTTGTCATCAGGGTAAAATAGTGAGTGAATCAAGATATGGTGTCAGCGGCAGCCGTTCCAATCCGTTTACGATGCTGGGAAGAAAGGAAACAACCGATTATCAGGGGGAATGTTATGGATTTAATCTGATATATAGTGGTAATCACTATACAGCAGTGGAAGTTAACTTATATGGGAAATTGCGCATTGTTAGTGGAATTCAGCCAGATCAGTTTTCCTATTTGATCAGACCACAAGAATCATTTGAATCTCCAGAGGCAGTTATGACTTATGCTTCAAATGGCTATATGCAAATGAGCCATCAAATGCATACTTTTGTCAGAGAGCATATCGTACGTGGTACTTATAAGAAGAAAGAACGTCCGATCCTACTAAATAGCTGGGAAGCAGCTTACTTTAACTTTGATGAAGGAAAGCTTCTTAATATGGCTAAAGCGGCAAAAAAAGCTGGCGTGGAATTATTTGTTATGGATGATGGATGGTTCGGGGAACGTAATGACGATACAAGATCATTAGGTGATTGGACGGTCAATACTAAGAAGTTGCGCAATGGATTGGATGGACTCTGCCAGAAGTTAAAAGAGCTTGGGCTTGCGTTTGGTCTTTGGGTGGAACCGGAGATGGTAAATGAAAATAGTGAATTATATCGAGCGCATCCTGACTGGGCAATGCAGATTCCCGGAAGGCAGCAGAGTTTAGGTAGAAATCAGATGATTTTGGATCTAACACGTACACAAGTACAGGATTATGTAATTGATGCGATGCGAAACGTCTTTTCCAGTACAGAGATTACGTATGTGAAATGGGATATGAACCGAACATTTACCGATTGTTATGCAGGAGCACTTAGTCCTGAAAGACAGGGAGAAGCAATGCATCGCTATATGCTTGGGCTTTATCGTGTTATGAAAGTGTTAACAGAAGAATTTCCGAATATCTTATTTGAAGGTTGTGCATCAGGTGGTAACCGGTTCGATCTTGGAATCCTTTGTTATATGCCGCAAATATGGGCAAGTGATAATACAGATGCTTATTGTAGGGCGGCAATTCAGACGGGATATAGTTATGGGTATCCACTTTCAGTGATTGGTGCGCATATATCAGATTGTCCAAACCATCAGACGCTTCGGATGACACCGCTATCTACAAGATTTGGTGTGGCAGCAGCAGGTATACTTGGATATGAATGTAATCTTGCAGAATGTAAGAAAGAAGAGTTTGAAGAAATTAGAAAACAGATTGCAATTTATAAGAAGTACAGGAATACATTCCAGTTCGGTACGTATTATCGAATTGCTAATGGGCAGGACTCAGATTATACAAAAGGTGGTTATCGCTGGAATATCGTTTCTTTGGATAAGAGTCAGGCGATATATTTTGATCTGCAGGGACAGCAGATACCAAATGTAATGTATGGCAATTGTACGCCACATGGATTGTCAAAAAGCAAGCTCTATAAAATTTGTAATGTTGAAGAAAAGATGAATGTAATGGAGTTTGGAAATTTGATCAATACGGTTGCTCCATTTCATGTAAAAAAGGATTCCATGACCCATAAGGTTATTGCAAAGTTCGTAAAAATGGAGATAGAAAAGGAAGAGTATCTGTTACGTGGAAGTGTTCTGATGAAAGCAGGGTTCAACACCTGCCAGAATTATGTCGGAACGGGTCTGAATGAAAATGTCAGGGTGTTTGCTGATTATAAGTCAAGAATGTATCTGATGGATGAGATTGAAGTTTGATAAATTTTAAAAACAGAGTGTTGCATCCCTGACTAAATTAGTCAGAGGACAGCACTCTGTTTTTTAGATAGTTAATAGCTTCATCTAGATCAAAGTTATCTAGATATTGAATTAACGTTTTAATATCATTGTAATCGTTCTCATTCAGATTCATTTCCAGCATTGTTTGAAGGATATTTATGGCTTTATCGGATTCAAATTCCTCCAATAGTAACAGGATATTATGTAATAATTCCTGTACTTCAGCAGAAGATACCGTTTCATCGGAAATAGAATTTTCAGTACCTGTTCCGTCGGTGTTTTGAGCAGAAGGAAAGTCTGTGTTCAGAAAAGAATCAGTAGATTCAATATTTAACGCGGACAATGTTATAGGTGAGCCAACATCATGTTCGTAGGCCCCAAGTGCCTGACGGATTTCAAAAGCAAGGACCGAAATGAAATCGACCAGATATGGAAAAGATTGATTGATAAATGTATAATTACCAGATTTTCCGCAAGCTTCATGTTGGGCAGCAAGTGAAGAGAGTTCCATTGCACCGAGGTTCGCTGCTGTACTTTTTAGCGAATGTACATGAATTGTATATAGATCATAATTGTGTGTCTGCATATCCGCCTGTAATTCATCAATTCGTTTCTGGTACGTTTTTTCTACAATACGCAGGATTTCATAGTAATCATTAATTGAACCGCCGCAGTTTGCAATACCAGTCTTTAAGTCAGCATGTTTCATAATATCCTGAAGTTTATAGAATTGCTCAATATCTTCATTAGAATACTGCTTTTGTTTAAATGTTCTTGTTATTAGTGAAGGTGGAAGAATATCAAGTAAAAGCTTCTCAAGCGCCAGAATGTTAATTGGTTTGCTTAAAAATCCATCAAATCCTTCCAGAAGCATTTGCTCCCGGACTCCCTGAATGGCATTAGCAGTGAGCAGTACAATAGGAAGGTCTTTGTAAGAGGTACCTAATTGCCGTATCTTTTTCATGGCCTCAACACCATCCATCTCTGGCATCATATGATCCATTAACACGAGATCATAGTGACGGTTGGTTACTTCCCTGATCGCATCAGCGCCACTCTCAACGAGCTGTGCTTCGATGGCATATTTTTTTAACAATCCGTAAGTCACTCTCAGATTCATTTCATTATCATCGACAACGAGGACTTTTGCAGTAGTAGTAAAATCGTAATCGCGTTCGTGACTGTGATCTGGTTGAAGAGGGCTTTCTGTATTTTCAATACTTCTGACATCGGTACGTATCTGCGGAATGCAAATATGCACCTGTGTGCCGTGTCCGTATTCACTTGCTATATTTAATTCCCCATTCATTTCATCGATGAGAGCGCGGACGATAGCCATTCCAAGTCCGGTTCCCTGAATGTTTCTATTTTTCTGCTTGTCGAACTGTGCAAATTTTTCGAACACATTTTTTAGATCCTGTTCACGAATACCGATTCCAGTATCGATAATATCAAAACAGAGCAGTAGATGATCATGATTGATTTCCCTTGGATAAGCACGAAATGTAACACTGCCTTCATTGGTATATTTTATAGCATTACTCAGAACGTTCAGCAGGATTTCATGAATACCGGATAAATCACCATGCATCTGGTATGGAAGGTGCGGATCGATATCGGTAACAAATGCGATATTCTTTTCTTGGGCTGCATTTGAAATAATGACGATCGTATCTTCCAGTAGAGATTGCGTATAGTAATCTTCAGTTGTATAATCCCGTTTCCCAGACTCGATTTTTGAAATGTCCAAAATTCCATTTACAATGTTCAATAAATTGGTAGAAGAGCGTTTGATGTCATTGGCATAATCAACAATCTGTTTTTCGCGCGACTTCTGAAGAATCAGTTCAGAAAACCCTATGATGGAGTTCATAGGTGTTCTGATCTCGTGTGACATATTTGCAAGAAAAGATGACTTTGCTTTATTTGCCCGTTCAGCCTCATCTTTTAACTGTATGATCTCTTCGGTATATTGATTGATAAATGTCATATCGAAGATCCACGCCAGGTATCCAACAAGGACTTTATCCTGTCTTAATTCAGAAACACGGACTTCACAATGAGCTCCGTTTAAATCAAATACATATTCCTTTTTCTCGAACATATTAATGAATTCGTTCTGTTCCTCTTTTGTGCGTAAGTGGTAGATGTCCGGAAATGCATCTGTGACTGTTTTATTTGCATAGATGATTTTATAGGAAGGATCTACGACAATCAGTCCTTCCTTTGTGTTTTCTATAATGTTTTCTTTCGCAATATCAAGAGTATTGAATAAACTGAATTTTCGAATCATCAGAATCATGTGGATCAGTGAAAGTGTATAAGCAATCACAATCAGATCGATGGAACATTTATAAACGATCTGATAGAAAGCGGCACATACAGGAAATCCACCTGCAATAGCAAGTACTTTAATTCTGCGGCGCTGTTTTGGCTGTTGCTTTGCAAGAGAAAGCAACATAAAAATGATAATGATCGTAACAACACACATACTTGTCACTGCAAGGTAATAAAGAATGCCTCCATCCGCGTACAGATACTGAATCCAGCCATTGCTTCGTATTTCCATATGTCGATAATAAAGCTGATTATTTTCACATTTGATCAGAAATATGACAGCTATTGTGAAAATTACAAATAATGTATTGGTCACTGCTTTGGGAATCTTAATGCGGCAGTAGCCGGCAACAAAGTACATATAAGCGACCAGGGTGTATACCTTGAACAGATAACCGATCTTAATGCAGATAAGCATCGTATCAATATTCTGAGCGTTGATTTGAAAATAATAGGAATATACTGTTACGAAAATTAAACATGATGTCAGCAGAAGATTACGTGAATTTTCAGATGCTTTTTCTCTGAGTATCGCAATACAGGAGAAAAAGCAGATAATACAGCATAATATAATAAATAATTCAAATAGTAATTTTACCATAGGCAGTTACTCCTGTGTGAAAGACTGTTCAGACTGGTTTACAAATATGTCTTTGATCTTTTTCAAGAAAAGATCTTTCTGTATAGGTTTTAATATTATACCAGCAGGTTGTAATCCGGTACATTCCAGCAATACGGAAGAATCGGTGCTGCCAGTTACTAAAACAATAGGAGTGTGTTCTGTTTTTTCGAGCTTTCTGATAATGTTGTAAACAGATGCGCCATTAAATGGTGTCATATAATAATCCAATAGGATCAGATCAGGAGTATATTTACGAAGATAGTCCAAAATCTGGGTGCTCGTTTTAAGTGTTGTTACATAATAATCATGAATCAAATAGTTCTTCATAATATAAAGACTTTCCTGATCATCATCGATAATGAGGATTCTTTTTTGAGTCGCACGACTGCGTTCCTGCTCAATAAATCGTTCGACGTTTTCAATCAGTGCTTCCTTACCAATTGGTTTAGCGAGGTATCCGCTACCACCACGGCTGATAAAGTTCAGTACGGATTGCTTTGCTGTTCGTCCGGTAAGTCCGATAATAGGAAGATTAAAACAGTTCTTTAAGGCACGAATACGCACCATTGTTTCGGTTCCATTCATTACAGGCATTTCTATATCCATCAAAATGACATCAGGAATTGATTCATGCACCAGTGCAATTGCCTGTGGTCCTGATGAGCAGCAGATAACTTGATATTTTTCCTCGAGATAGTGTTTGTGAATTTCTAATTGTTCTTCAGAATCATCAACAATTAGTACAGTTTCTTTCATAAACGGCTCTCCCTTCCTCTTTTGTAGTGTTCATTATTTCTTTCCGCAAAGTTCTTTTTATGACCTATTATACTATAAATCGACAACTTATGCATTAAATTTTATTAAGGTTGGCGCATTTTCTTGTCAAAATGTAGGAGAATAGTACTATCAGCACATGAAAAAAAGACTATTTCACAGAGGAAAAAGCCTTTTTTTATAGATACGTTATTGAATAATTAAATTCTGGTACTCCATTCAGAGCAGTCATATACTTTTGTTACAACGTCCTGATAGAACTCAGGTTCATGGCAGATGAGAAGAATGCTGCCTTTATATTCCTGTAAAGCACGTTTGAGTTCATCCTTGGCATCCTGATCGAGATGATTTGTAGGTTCGTCAAGAACAAGTACATTGGATTCTCGGTTCATCAGTTTGCAAAGACGTACTTTTGCCTGCTCACCACCACTGAGCACACGAACCTGGCTTTCGATATGTTTGGTGGTCAGACCACATTTGGCAAGAGCAGAACGTACTTCGTACTGTGTAAATGAAGGAAATTCCTTCCAGATTTCTTCAATACAAGTCGTAGAATTATCCGCTTTTACTTCCTGTTCAAAGTAACCTAGATGAATATAGTCGCCCATGGTAACTTCTCCAGAGATCGGTTTGATCAGTCCGAGCATACTCTTTAAAAGAGTTGTTTTACCAATACCGTTGGCACCAGTAAAAGCAATCTTGTCACCACGTTCCATAGTGATGCTGATTTCTTTGGAAAGAGGTTCGTCATAACCGATAACGAGATTCTGTGTCTCGAAGAGAAGCTTACCAGAGGTACGTGCCATTTTAAAGTCAAATTCTGGCTTGGGCTTATCTTTAGCTAATTCAATAATATCCATTTTATCCAGTTTCTTCTGACGGGACATCGCCATGTTACGTGTAGAAACACGTGCTTTGTTTCTGGCAACAAAATCCTGTAGATCACGAATTTCCTGCTGTTGTCTGTTATAGGCAGCTTCAAGCTGTGCTTTTTTTACAGCGTAAACTTCCTGGAACTTCTGATAATCACCAACATAGCGGTTCAATTCCTGATTTTCCATATGATAAATGATATTGACAACGCTATTGAGAAAAGGAATGTCATGAGAGATCAGAATAAATGCATTTTCATATTCCTGTAGGTAGCGTTTCAGCCATTCAATATGTCCTTCATCAAGATAGTTGGTAGGTTCGTCAAGAAGGAGAATATCAGGTTTCTGTAATAACAGTTCGCCAAGAAGTACTTTTGTACGCTGTCCGCCGCTCAGATCTGTAACGTCGTGATCAAGGCCAAGATCAAGAAGACCAAGTGCTCTTGCAACTTCTTCAACTTTGGAATCTATAATATAGAAGTCACGTAATGTAAGAGTGTCCTGAATCGTACCCATTTCTTCCAGCATGTCGTTCATTTCCTGCTCATTGGCATCGGCCATTTTATCACAGATCTGGTTCATACGTGCTTCCAGTTCAAAAAGATCGGAGAAAGCAGAGGCAAGAACATCGCGGATCGTCATTCCTTTTTCCAGTACGGTATGCTGATCGAGATAACCAATATGAATATTCTTCGCCCATTCTACCTTGCCGGCATCCGGCATTAATTTTCCGGTTACAATATTCATAAATGTTGATTTTCCTTCTCCGTTCGCACCGATTAGACCAATGTGTTCTCCCTTTAAAAGGCGAAATGAAACATTGTCAAAAATTGCTCTGTCACCAAAGCCGTGACTTAAACCTTCTACATTTAATACCATAAAATTACCAATCCCTGCATGACGGGATTCCTTTCTCAATTGTTGTTTTTTTTATTTATGTTTTATAATCGTATAGCACGATTACTAGTAATTTGAGTCATTAAGCATGCAACAGATATCCTATATTTAGCGTTGCCTACCTAATGTAGCATATCTATTACATTATTTGCAATACAGATTTATGGAAAAATGAAAATAAAATGAATTACTTGTAATTTGAACGGCTATATTCTATAATTAGTAGAATGTAAGAAAATACAGAAAAAACTGATATTAGTTATGAGAATTGAATATCAGATGATAAGATAGGAGAAATTGAATGAAACTGTTATTTATATCCCTAGGATGTGATAAGAACCTGGTCGATACAGAGGTGATGCTCGGTCTGCTGAATAAGAGAGGCTTTACTTTTACAGATGACGAGAATGAGGCTGACGTAATCGCGATCAATACATGTTGTTTTATTAATGATGCAAAACAGGAGAGTATTGATACGATACTGGAAATGGCAGAACTGAAAAAGACTGGTAAATGTAAGGCTCTGATCGTATCCGGATGTCTTGCACAGAGATATAAGCAGGAGATTATAGACGAGATACCTGAGGTAGATGCAATTATTGGTACATCTGCTTATGATAAGATCGCAGAAGCAATTAACAATGTTTTGGACGGAAAAGGATTTGCGAAATTTGATGATCTAGACAGACTTCCAGCTGTTAGCGAAAAACGAGTGATCACAACTGGTGGATACTATGAATATTTAAAGATTGCCGAAGGATGTGACAAGCATTGTACTTATTGTATTATTCCTAAGATCAGGGGTAACTTCAGAAGTGTTCCGATGGAACAGCTTGTGGAAGAAGCAAAAGATCTTGTTGCACAGGGCGTAAAGGAACTTATTCTGGTAGCGCAGGAAACGACTCTTTATGGAGTGGATCTCTATGGAAAGAAATCACTTCCAAAACTGCTTCATGAACTTGGCAAGATCGAAGATCTGAAATGGATCCGAATTCTTTACTGTTATCCAGAAGAAATCACAGACGAGCTGATTCAGGCCATTAAAAATGAACCAAAAGTTTGTCATTATTTGGATATGCCAATTCAGCATGCAAGCGATGCTGTCTTAAAGAGAATGGGTCGAAGAACAAACAGACAGGAACTGATCGATATCATAGGAAAGCTTAGAAAAGAAATCCCGGATATTGCACTTAGAACAACTTTAATAACAGGCTTCCCTGGAGAAACACATGAACAGCACGAAGAAGTACTTGAATTTGTCGATACAATGGAATTTGACAGACTTGGTGCATTTACCTATTCACCAGAAGAAAATACACCTGCAGCAGAGATGGAAGATCAGATCGAAGAGCAGGTGAAAGAAGATCGCCGTGATGCAATTATGGAACTTCAGCAGGATGTATCTGCAGATAAGTCTGCTGGCATGGTCGGAAAGACTCTTGAAGTCATGATCGAAGGAAAAGTTGCAGATGAAAATGCCTATGTGGGCCGTACTTACATGGACGCACCAAATGTTGACGGATTTATATTTGTAAATACAGATGAGGAACTGATGTCTGGAGATTTTGTTCCAGTAAAAGTCACTGGGGCAATGGAATATGACCTGATAGGAGAGATTGATTATGAATTTACCAAATAAATTGACAGTAGCAAGAGTTATTATGATTCCGTTCTTCTTATTCTTTTTACTTACGGACTGGGCAGGGGAGGTCAGTAATGAACTGGCAGCAGCAATTTTTATTGTTGCCAGCCTTACAGATCTTCTCGACGGGAAAATAGCGAGAAAGTATAACCTTGTAACCAATTTTGGTAAATTTATGGATCCACTTGCGGACAAACTTCTTGTCTGCTCAGCCCTGATCGCATTTATAGAGCTGGAGTATCTGCCAGCATGGGTGGTTATTATCATCATCAGTCGTGAATTTATTATCAGTGGCTTCAGACTGGTAGCATCGGATAACGGTGTTGTAATTGCAGCCAGTCATATTGCTAAGTATAAGACGACATTTCAGATGATTCTGGTTATTTTCCTGATTCTTGATCTGAGTTTTCCATATGCGGATATTGTAAAAA
Source organism: uncultured bacterium (assembly GCA_905215405.1). Lineage (GTDB taxonomy): Bacteria > Bacillota > Clostridia > Lachnospirales > Lachnospiraceae > CAJMQE01. Next base: position 26,587 of record CAJMQE010000006.1, on the reverse strand, counting down.
ATATTCTTGTAGTGATTGCACTCGTACTTACAATTGTTTCACTGATTGATTACCTGATCAAAAATAAAGAGGTTATGCTTGAAGGAGGAAACAAATAATGGTTGTTGAACTGATTTCTGTAGGAACTGAAATTCTTCTTGGCAATATTACAAATACAAATGCTGCTTATCTTTCGCAAAAATGTGCACAACTCGGGTTATCACTCTATAACCAGCAGGTTGTGGGAGACAACGCGCAAAGAATAACGCACGCATTAAAGGAAGCTATGAAGAGAGCTGACCTTGTCATTCTTACCGGTGGCCTTGGCCCAACACAGGACGATCTGACCAAAGAGGTCGTTGCCAAAGTTATGGGAGCAGCACTGATTGAGGATGGATATACCAGAGAACGGATTTCTTCTATGCTCAAAGATAGCATTTACAAAGATAATATACCGGATAATAATTGGAAACAGGCCTTGGTTCCTGAAGGAGCAACGGTAATTGATAATAACAATGGTACTGCCCCTGGACTGATTATGGAAAAAGGGGATACCAGAGTGATTCTGCTTCCAGGACCACCAAATGAACTGGTTCCAATGTTCGAAGAATCTGTGGTTCCTTATTTGAAAGAACTGGAACCTGGTGTATTATTTTCAAAAATGATTAAGATCTGTGGTGTTGGAGAGAGTCAGGTAGAAGAGGAACTTATAGATCTGATCGAAGGTCAGAGTAATCCGACAATTGCCACTTATGCTAAGACTGGCGAGGTACATCTGCGTGTCACAGCACAGGCAGCAAGTCAGGAAGAAGCAAAGTCACTGGTGAAACCAGTTGTCAAAGCTGTGAAATCCAGATTTAAAGATGATATTTATAGTACAGATGAAGACGAGACTCTTGAAGAAGCTGTTGTAAAGCAGTTGAAGAAGAAGAACCTGCAGCTTGTAACAGTTGAATCCTGTACAGGTGGTCTTGTCGCAGGTCGAATTGTAAATGTGAATGGCGCATCAGAAGTATTTAATCAGGGATTTGTTACATATTCCAATAAGGCAAAGAGAAAATTGGTCGATGTCAGCAAATCATCCTTAAAGAAATATGGTGCTGTCAGCAAAGAAGTAGCAAAGGAAATGGCAAAAGGCGGTATTTTTGCTACTGATGCAGATGTATGTGTTTCTGTAACAGGAATCGCAGGACCTGGCACAGAAGATGGAAAGCCGGTTGGCCTGGTATATATTGGCTGCTATGCACATGATAAGGTGACAGTAAAAGAATATCACTTCAAGGGCGACAGACAGAAAATCAGAGAACAAGCCGTTGTTAAGGCACTGGATCTTGTCAGAAGATGTATTGACTGACAGAACGGATATAATAGAGAGGAAGAGTCTGAATTGTTGCGGTTAAAGGTGACAATTTAGACTTTTTTGTTATTGCTTATTAGAGAGAAAATTTTTGCACATGAACGGTTTCATAGATGATTAGATGGAATTATTCGGATAGAATCCATCAAAATATAAACAACAGAAATAGAATGGATGAATGGATGGGACGGCATATAAAAGAAATTACCGGACACCGGACAGTGATTGTGGAAATGATTGCCTTGTGATAGTAATTGTTGCAATTACAACTTTTAAACGTTAATCTATTTACGCAATAACATATAAATGCTATAATTTAGTAGGTGTTTCATATGGAAGGTCATGCAGTTTTGGATAACAATAACGTATGAAATGGCAACATCCGGATGGAAAGTGTCCCTACCACTAAAATCCGAACAAATATTCGCAAATGTGTTGACACAAATGAAAAAATGTAATATAGTTATAACATGATAACGAACAGATGTTCATATGGTGATTAAGGAGAATAATATGTTAAAAGATGATAATAAGTTGAAAGCACTTGATGCTGCGATTTCTAATATTGAAAAACAATTTGGTAAAGGATCAATCATGAAACTTGGTGATCCAAATATGAATATGAGTGTTGAAACAGTTCCAACTGGTTCATTAAGTCTTGATATTGCACTTGGTCTTGGTGGAGTTCCAAAGGGAAGAGTTGTAGAAATCTATGGACCAGAATCCAGTGGTAAAACAACAGTTGCTCTTCATATGGTTGCAGAAGTTCAGAAACGTGGCGGTATTGCCGGATTCATCGATGCTGAACATGCTTTAGATCCTGCATATGCTAAGAATATCGGTGTTGATATTGATGATCTTTACATTTCACAGCCAGATAGTGGTGAGCAGGCTCTTGAAATTACAGAGACTATGGTAAGATCAGGCGCTGTAGATATTGTAATCGTCGATTCCGTTGCAGCTCTTGTTCCAAAAGCGGAAATAGATGGTGATATGGGTGATTCACATGTAGGTCTTCAGGCAAGACTGATGTCACAGGCACTTAGAAAACTGACACCTGTAGTAAGTAAAAGTAATTGTATCGTAATCTTTATCAACCAGTTACGTGAAAAAGTTGGTGTAATGTTCGGTAATCCTGAAACAACAACTGGTGGACGTGCATTAAAGTTCTATTCTTCAATCAGACTTGATGTAAGAAGAATTGAAACTTTAAAGATGAGCGGTGAAGTTGTTGGTAACAGAACAAGAGTTAAAGTTGTAAAGAATAAAATTGCTCCTCCTTTTAAAGAAGCAGAATTCGATATTATGTTTGGTCGTGGTATTTCTACGGAAGGAGATATTCTTGATCTTGCATCTAATGTAAATATCGTTCAGAAGAGCGGTGCATGGTTTGCTTATAATGATGCCAAGATTGGACAGGGACGTGAAAATGCAAAGGCATATTTACGCGAGAACCCTGAAATCATGAAGGAAATCGAAGAAAAAGTAAAAGCACATTATGGTATTGGAGAAGATGCTGAAAATAACGATAATGATGCAGCAAAAGCAAAGAATACAAAGAAGCAGGATACAACTGCAGCTACAGATGAAGTAGCAGGTGAAGATAAATAGACAAAACATGTCTGAACACAACGGTATTGTATGAATGGAAATTTGTACAGTACCGTTTCTTTTTCGTTCAGAACTGGGAAAACTGATTAGAATTGGACAAAAGGTAAAAGCATTGCATTCACATGTATTTATATTTAAAGATACAGGAAAGGTTGAATTATGCAGGAATTATTGGTAACCGAAATAAAAGAAATCAATAAAAAGAAGAAAAAAATCTACATCAATTATGAGCCTGCATTTGCACTCTATAATGCAGAACTCAGAAAGTATAGTATCGTGAAGGATCACATGGTCGCTGAGCAAGATTATGATGTGATCATGAAAGAAATTCTACCGAAACGAGCGAAGCTCAGAAGTATGAATCTGTTAAAAAGCAGGGATATGACGGAAATGGAATTGACAAGAAAGTTACGGGATGGGGTCTACCCTGATGAGATCATTCAGATAGCAATTGACTATCTGAAAGGCTATGGTTACATTAACGATCAGCGTTATGTAGAGAACTATCTTTTCACTCATGCAGGTCAGAAAAGTAAAATGCAGATACAACAGAAATTAATGCAAAAAGGTATCAACAGGGAACTTTTGTCAATAGCTTTTGATGAATATTATCAAAATGATGAAAATAGTGAAAAAGAATTAATTAAAAAGCTGATTTCGAAAAGAAAAGTAAATATATTAGACATAAATAGACAGGAAAAAGCAAAACTTTTCGGCTATTTGACGAGAAAAGGATTTAGGATAGACACTATCAATAGTGTAATCAATGAAATTGTTAATAAATAAAGGTATTTTGTAATACTCTTTACTTGACATAATGAACAAAAAAGTATAATATTTAACTGTTGTATGTTTGTACAATGAAAATTAAATAAGGAGGTGCTCCTGTGTCAAATTTTTTGCTTGTATTAGTTGCTATAATAGGCACATTAGTTATAGTCGCACCTATTACTTGGTTTATCACGACTGCATTTCAGAAGAAGGTTAATGATTCAAAGATTGGCAGTGCGAATGACAGAGCAAGAGAAATAATAGACGAAGCATTGAAAACAGCTGAGACAAAAAAGAGAGAGGCTTTATTAGAGGCAAAGGAAGAGTCTATCAGGACTAAGAATGAACTCGATAAGGAGACGCGTGAAAGAAGAGCTGAAATTCAGCGCTATGAAAGACGTGTCCTTTCCAAAGAGGAAACTCTTGATAAAAAGATTGAAGCTGTAGAGAAGCGTGACTTAAACATTACTAAGAAGGAAGACGAACTTAGTAAGAAGAGACAGCAAGTTGAGGAAATTGAGCAAAAGAGACAACAGGAACTGGAGAGAATCTCTGGACTTACCTCCGAACAGGCAAAAGAATATCTTTTGAAGACTGTTGAAGATGAAGTAAAACATGATACTGCTGTAATGATTAAAACATTAGAAAGCAGGGCAAAGGAAGAAGCAGACAAGAAAGCAAGAGAATATGTAGTAACAGCAATTCAGAAATGTGCTGCTGATCACGTAGCTGAGACAACAATTTCAGTTGTACAGCTTCCAAATGATGAAATGAAAGGTCGTATTATTGGTAGAGAAGGACGTAATATTCGTACTTTAGAAACTTTAACTGGTGTGGAATTAATTATTGATGATACACCGGAAGCCGTAGTTTTATCAGGATTTGATCCAATTAGAAGAGAAGTAGCAAGAATTGCACTTGAAAAGCTTATTCTTGATGGACGTATTCATCCAGCAAGAATTGAAGAAATGGTCGAGAAGGCTCAGAAGGAAGTAGAAGTATTAATTCGTGAGGAAGGTGAGGCTGCAACCTTAGAGGTTGGTGTTCATGGAATACATCCTGAACTAGTAAGATTATTAGGTAAGATGAAATTCAGAACAAGCTATGGTCAGAATGCATTAAAGCATTCAATCGAAGTAGCTCATCTCTCCGGTTTATTAGCTGGGGAAATCGGTGTTGACATCAAAATGGCAAAACGTGCCGGCTTATTACACGACATTGGTAAATCTGTTGACCACGAGATGGAAGGCTCACATATTCAGATTGGTGTTGACTTATGTAGAAAATACAAAGAGTCAGCAATTGTTATTAATGCAGTTGAATCTCATCATGGTGACGTTGAACCAGAATCTTTGATCGCTTGTATTGTACAGGCTGCTGATACTATTTCAGCTGCTAGACCTGGCGCTAGAAGAGAAACGTTAGAAAATTACACAAACAGACTTAAAAAATTAGAAGATATTACAAACTCCTTTAAAGGGGTTGAAAAATCTTTTGCTATTCAAGCAGGTAGAGAGATTCGTATTATGGTTGTTCCTGAAGTCGTTAATGATTCAGAAATGGTACTTATGGCTAGAGATATTTCGAAGCAGATTGAAGCTGAGTTAGAATATCCTGGACAGATTAAAGTAAATGTTATTCGTGAATCAAGAGCAATAGATTATGCGAAATAATTGATTGTATGTAATGACATATAGTAAGAGATAGTTAGAACGTTATGTTTTGACTATCTCTTTTTTGATGCAATTTTACTCAAATAGAAGTTGACTTTATTTTATTAGGTACTTGTAATTATTAGTGCCCACAGGAAAATACCCTAACTTAATTAATATCCAAATGGATATGACTTTGCTTTATTCAATAATGATAGGAACAATGGATATATAATCTGTCTATAGTGAGATAATTATCCACAATTATAAGATATAGACTTAATATAAGTAAGCGAAAATTGAATTAGCCTTAATAATTAAAGTTTTTACGAAAAATAAGCAATAAAAATAGGAATATTTTGATTTTTCTGTTGCTTTTTTTTGCTTTACAGTGTAAAATTAACCTAATTTTGGGAGCATTGTATAAATGTATACAATGTAAATTAGGACACTAGATTATTAGGAGGAAGTTTATGAAACCATTTACAGAAATGACCAAAGAAGAACTTTTACAGTTAAAGACAGAATTGGAAAAGAAGTACAGCGACAAAAAAGCACTGGGTCTCAGCCTGGATATGTCAAGAGGTAAGCCATCAGCAACACAGCTTGAAGTATCTATGGATATTCTTGATGTGTTAGACAGCTCATCTGATTTCAAAGCAGAAAATGGACTGGATTGCCGAAATTATGGTGGATTAGACGGAATCCCTGAAGCCAAAAGACTTATGGCGGAAATGATGGATACAAAGCCTGAAAATGTAATCGTTTATGGAAATGCAAGTCTGAATATTATGTATGACCAGATTTCTAGAGCGTATACACATGGTCTTATGGGCAATACGCCATGGTGTAAACTGGATAAAGTCAAATTCTTATGTCCAGCACCTGGATATGACAGACATTTTGCCATTACAGAAAGATTTGGCTTTGAATTGATTACAATTCCAATGCACGAAGATGGACCTGATATGGATCTTGTTGAAAAGTACGTAAATACAGATGACAGCGTAAAGGGAATCTGGTGCGTTCCAAAGTATAGTAACCCACAGGGTATTACATATTCAGATGATGTAGTAAAAAGATTTGCAGCTTTGAAACCGGCAGCAAAGGATTTCAGAATTTTCTGGGATAATGCATATGTAATTCATCATTTATATGATGATAATCAGGATGAAATTCTTGATATCATAAGTGAATGTGAAAAAGCAGGAAATCCAGATATGGTTTTCGAATTCGCATCTACATCAAAGGTCAGCTTCCCAGGAGCAGGTATTTCAGCACTTGCAACATCAAAAGCAAATATTGATGAAATCAAGAAACAGATGACTATTCAGATCATCAGCTATGATAAAATCAATCAGCTCAGACATGCGCGCTATTTTAAAGATCTGAACGGACTGAAGGCACATATGAAGAAACATGCAAACATGATGAGACCAAAATTTGAAGCAGTTCTTGAGGTACTCGAAAAGGAACTTGGTGGAGCTGGTGTTGGTACATGGCTCAAACCACATGGTGGATACTTCATTTCATTTGAAGCTATGGACGGCTGTGCGAAAGCAATTGTTGCAAAATGTAAGGAAGCTGGAGTTGTTATGACAAAAGCTGGTGCTACATATCCATATGGAAAGGATCCTAAGGACAGCAATATTAGAATTGCCCCTTCCTATCCAACACCAGAGGAATTATCACAGGCTGCAGATCTTTTTGTACTTTGTGTAAAACTGGTAAGTGTAAATAAAATTCTTGAAACAATGTAAAAATGTTTCGAATAAAACAGATACCTGAAATAAAAAATGATAAATCAGGAATCTGTAACCTATAAAATGACAGACTCTTTTATTTGAAAGTTCATATATAATACTTTATTAATCCCGTAATAAGATTGTTCTGCAGACAATTACGTCTGCGAGCAGTCTTATTTGCTTTTAGGGGGGATCGGACACCTTATTTTACTTTAATTCAGATGGTGGATGTAGTATAATAAAAGGAAATATTACAAGTTATGCAGAAAATAGTATTTACAGAAAAAAGGAGACAAGAAGCGATGGCAAAGATTGGATTTATTGGAATGGGAAACATGGGATATGCGATGTTAAAAGGGGCACTTAACAAATTTGCTAAGGAAGATATCATCTTTACCTGCCCAGATAAAACAAAAAGAGAGGCTCTTTCAGAAGAAACGGGAGTTCGTTGCGTAGATAGTAATGCAGAATGTGCAAATAATTCAAAATATATTATTTTAGCAGTAAAACCACAGGTCTATGAGGTGGTACTGAAAAATATTCATGATATTGTAACAGAGGAGAATGTAATCATTTCGATTGCACCAGGCAAAACAATTGATTATGTGGCTAGTACATTTTCACGTCCGATCAGAGTCGTAAGAGCAATGCCAAATACTCCGGCACTGGTAGGTGAAGGAATGACTGGAATCAGCTATGATAAGACACAGTTCTCACTTGAAGAAAGAGATGTAATAGAGAAGTTCTTTGAATCATTTGGTAAAGTTGTGACTGTACCTGAAAATCTGATGAGTGCAGTCGTTTGTGCAAGCGGAAGTTCTCCAGCCTATGCCTATATGTTCATTGAAGCACTTGCTGATAGTGTGGTACAGTATGGTATTTCAAGAAAAGATGCTTATACAATGGCTGCACAGACATTATTAGGATCTGCAAAGATGGTGCTCGAGACCAATCAGCATCCAGGTCAGTTAAAAGACAATGTATGCTCACCAGGAGGTACAACTATTAAGGCAGTTGTAGCATTGGAAGAGAATGGTTTCCGCAATGCGATTATTAAAGCTACAGACCAGTGTTATGCAAAATGTAACAACATTGATTAAAACAGTCAGGAAAGGATAGAATATTATGGAGCATATCAAACGTGTAAAAAGAGAATTAAAATATAGTGGCAGTATGCTGAAAATGTATTCAGATACCATTGAGGTGCCAAACGGGAATGTAGTCAACTGGGATTTTATCGGACATAATGGTGCTGCAGCCGTGGTACCTGTGAAAGATGATGGGAAAATTGTTATGGTGCGTCAGTTCCGTAATGCTCTTGATAGAGAAACACTGGAAATTCCAGCAGGCGGTTTGAACGAAAAGAGCGAACCAACGATCCATGCGGCAGCTAGAGAGCTCGAAGAGGAGACCGGATATAAGTCAGAAAAACTGGAACTGCTGGTTTCAATTTCAACAGCAGTAGCATTTTGTGATGAAAAGATCGATATCTATGTCGCAAGAGAACTTCAGCCATCTCATCAGCATCTTGACGAGGATGAATACATAGATGTAGAAGAGTATACAGTCGAAGAACTCGAAAATATGATTTATAGTGGTGTTGTAACTGACTCCAAAACGGTTGCTGCAATTATGGCGTATAAGAATAAATTTCAGAAATAAATAGGTACTTATAATAAATCGTCCCAATGATTACCCTATGATTAAAGATTCTATTTGATTCAGAGGTGGAAAATTTGGCGGCTTTATTACAGATTGCATTGCAGCAATCTATGAAAATATTACTGGTGGCATAAGGAATAGATCTATGAATAATAATAAAATGCATAAAAGATGGCCTGGGCTTGGGACGATACCTCGCCCAATCTGGATATGGGCCATTATTGTAATTCTGTTGGAAATTTTTGTTTTTAATTATAAAACTTTTATCAGTACTTCATCTGCATCAAAGAAAACACTGGCACCATCGGAGGCAGTTCTGGATGGGCTGGAGTATAGTGGAACTGGAGACTGGTACACGGTCACCAGTAATAATCCTGTAATCGAATATGAAAATGTAGACCAGCGGGTAAAGATGGTCTATTTTGATATGGAAACAGCCCAAATAACCGCTAAAACAGATATCTCTATGTGGTATACAGATACTACTCGAGATTCTTACAGCGTAGCTGATTCAGGAGTGGCTGGTACGAATAAGACTTTTTATCTTCTTTATAAAGATGAGGCGTCAAAATATCTGCAGTGCAATTATTTTGGAAATGCGGGCAGTTTGAAGTTCGAGCTCAATCTAAGTGAAGGGGATGTAATATCCTTCCGAGGGATTACACTGAATCGTATGCCTGCGCTCCATATATCCCTGTTGCGTATAAGCTTACTCTTTCTTTCATTTACAGGTCTTTATCTTTTAAGCCATGCGAAAATAATGCAGCTTGAATATGAGAGGAATAATGTTAGACAATCCTATATCCTGTGGGGTATTATTGCTGCATTTAGTATCTTTCTTGTACTTGTATTTGCATTGTATACAGATGGAATCAATATCTCTGATCTTACATCGGAGACAGGAAATCAGGTATCTAAGGAGTTGGTGGATGCATTTGAGAATGGAAGCGTTGCTTTGAATGGAACGCCGTCACAAGAGCTTCTTGAGTTGGATAATCCATATGATATAACACAGCGAGTCGCAGCAAAAGTACAATACAGATGGGATCATGTGCTATATCAGGGCAAATATTATTCTTACTATGGTATTGCACCGGTATTGCTTGTATTTTTACCGTATCACATGCTTACGGGGTATTATTTTCCGACAACAGTACTATGCCTGCTTGGTGCGGTTGCAGGATCGGTTTTTTTGGCATTGGCATACCTGGAAATCTTTAAACGCTGGATAAGAAATATGCATTTTGGCATGCTCCTGACAGGACTGATCATTATGCTGTTCTCCTCAGGAGCAGTGTTTTGTGTGGTTCGCCCGTCGTTTTACGAAAATGCAGAGACTTTCGGGTTCCTGTTCTATACGTTATCACTGTTGTTATTTCTTCGCTCTGGGATTTTTAGCAGCGACCGGATCAATTGGAAGCCGATTGCTTTTTCAACGCTTTGTATGGGGATTGCAGTACTTTCCAGACCAACATTTGCTCTTTATGCAGCGGCAGAAGTGTTAATGCTGGGAATGGGATATGTTGATACCAGAAAACAGATGGAAAAAAGGGAACGGGTCACATATCTATTGGCATCATTGCTTCCACTGGCTGTTTTAGCAGTGATACAGATGGGGTACAATGCCCTGCGTTTTGGATCGGTATTTGATTTTGGAATTCAGTACTCGCTAACAATTAATGATTTTACCAATACTGAATTTACGTTCAGATTGGGATTTTTGTCGGTCTGGAGCTTTTTGTTCTCCATTCCAAGATTTAATAGTACATTTCCATATATGCACAGTGTCAAAGATGTATTTGGCCTGAATGGCGCATATTATTCCGATACAGGGATTATGACAGGTCTGTTTATCCGAGTATTGCCAATGAGCGTATTATTTGGGCTGCCTTGGACAATCAGAAAAAAATGTTCAACAGGCAGATGGAATGTTCGACAACTGATAAGAAAAACAATCATTTTTGGGATTCCGTGTATTCTCGTACCGCTTATTATATTGATCGCGACTTGGGAAAGCGGACATGCACTTCGTTATAACGTCGATTTTGCAAGTCAGATGCTTTTTCTGGTGTGCTTTCTGATCTATGGAATGTATGATAGGGAGAAAAGCATGAGAGTGCGTTGCCTGATTGAAAAGGTGATGATCGTTTGTATGATCTGGTGTGTAGTTGCTACAACGCTGACATTTTTGCAGTATATACCGGATATCACAAGAACAGTCGGTCACAGTAACGAATATAACACGAGATTTTACTATAAGCTGGCACAACTCTTTAGTTTCTGGAATTAATAATCGGCTGGGTTCATATAATGAATAAGACAACTTGTAAGCAAAGAGGAGGCTTATTATATGAACCAGCTGAAAGTAACCCTGATCAAGAAAAGATTTCTGATTGCCATGTTCGTCGGACTGCTTGCCGGCACGATTATAGCAAATGTTGTAGGAGTCAAGCATATCAGTGACTGGAATATTTTTAATGCAGATTTTATGGAACGGTATATGTCTGTAACAATTGACAATAAAAATCTGTGGATGTATGTATTAAAATCCCGTATTAAAGATGTGATTTTCCTGTTTTTAATTGGATTGACGACGATCAGTATTCAGATTGCCATGCTTTATATGGTGTATATCGGGCTTGGAATCGGCCTGATAATCAGTATGGCGGTAATGCAGTATGGAATCTATGGCGTATGGCTCTATATTGTATCAATATTTCCGCAGTACATTTTTTATGGCATTGGTATCTTTATCATCATCAAATGGCTGAATGTCAGAAAAATATCTGCAAATCAGGAAGAAGGTAAAAGGCCTTCGATGTGGGTTCTGCTTCCTGTCACATGTATTATCATGTTTGCAGGAACAATTGCAGAAGCATTTATAAATCCGGCCATTATGACCAGTATGATTACGAACTTTTATTGGTAAATACAGCGATTTTACAGTAAATTTCATAATATGTAAAAAATAGATTGCTTTTACATAAAATTCATTATATAATGTCAAATGTCGCTATTTTTAGAGAATAAAAATTACAATGGGGTTTTACATAGTAAAATTTATCGGACAGAGGAAGAACGAATGGGAGAATACATACATTGTTATCTCGAATATTTAAGAGATGTAAAAAAAGCCAGTAAAAATACACAGCTATCATGTAAAAGAGATTTGAATAAGATGGCAGATTACTTTGCAGAGCAGGGTATCTGTGATGTGACAAAAGTGAATGAGACCATGATGAATTCATATATGCTGTATCTGGACAGAATGAGTCTGTCAACAGCTACAATTTCACGATACATATCATCAATCAAATCTTTTTTCATGTATTTAATGAAAGAAAAAATAATTGAAAATGATCCTGCTGATGTATTAAAGGCACCTCGTGTAATTAAAAAAGCACCTGGAATATTATCAGTAGAAGAAATTGAAAAACTGCTTGCACAGCCTGACCTGAGAACGAAAAAGGGAATTCGTGACCGCGCAATGCTGGAATTATTATATGCAACAGGAATTAGAGCTTCAGAACTGATCAATATCAGAAGCGAGGATGTCAATCTGCAGATGGGTTATATCAACTGTGTTGACGGTGAAAAAGAAAGAATCATCCCATTTGGACTCCCAGCGAAAAATGCAATTATGGATTATCTTCAGAATGCAAGAGAGTATTTCATAAAGGACAAACAGACAGAATTACTCTTTACCAATTGCTCTGGCGGATCTATGAGCCGACAGGGATTTTGGAAGATCATTAAGGCATATGGAGAAAAATCAGGTATCAAAAGTGAAATCACACCGCATACATTCCGACATTCATTTGCAGCACATATGGTACAAAATGGAGCAGATCTTCGATCTGTACAGGAAATGCTTGGTCATTCTGATATTTCAACAACAACACATATTTATGCAGAACTTGCAAACAAAAAAATAAGAGAAGTATATACGCATAGTCATCCAAGAATCTAAAGGATTCAAAAGTTGTCTGATGCAAATGAAACCCCAAAGTATCGAATAAAAAAGCACTCTATGCTTTGAATTAAATGCAATTGTCTGATAATTGTCAGACAATTGCATTCTATTCATAAAAGCATAGGGTGCTTTTTGGTTTCCGTTAATTATGAGCTATGAGACTGTAATAGACGTCAAAACATATCTATCAGTAAGAGACACATATTTTTAATGTCGCTTGCCATGTAAAGGGCTAAGTGATCTGACGGACAAATAAATTTTAAAGAGAATCAGCAATGTCGTAAAGAAGCTTTTCTGTATCAGCCCAGCCGAGACATGGATCTGTAATGGACTGTCCATAAACACCGTTGCCGACCTTCTGATTTCCTTCTTCAATATAACTTTCAATCATAACGCCTTTTACAAGACTACGTACATCATCTGAGTGACGGCAGCTGTGAAGGATTTCTTTTACGATACGAATCTGCTCATGGAACTGTTTTGCAGAATTGCTGTGGTTCGCATCAACGATAACAGCAGGATTTTTTAAGTTCCGTTTTTGGTACATTAGGAAAAGTCTCTGAAGATCTTCGTAATGATAGTTTGGAATACACTGACCATGTTTGTTGACTGCACCACGCAGAATTGTATGTGCGAGAGCATTACCAGGTGTTTTGACTTCCCAACCTCTATAGATAAATGTATGATTGCCCTGTGCTGCAACTACGGAGTTCAGCATAACTGAAAAATCACCGCTGGTTGGATTCTTCATACCTGCAGGAACGTCCATACCACTGACAGTCAGTCGGTGCTGCTGGTCTTCAACTGAGCGGGCACCAACGGCAACATAGGAGAGCAGATCAGCAAGATACCAGTAATTTTCAGGGTAAAGCATTTCGTCTGCAGTCGTTAAGCCTGTTTCTTTAATAATATCGAGATGCATTTTACGAATTGCAATAATGCCTTTTAAAAGATCGGGTTCTTTTTCAGGATCAGGCTGGTGGAGCATTCCTTTATAGCCTTCACCGGTCGTTCTTGGCTTGTTCGTATAGACTCTTGGGATGATAATGACTTTATCCGCAATCTTTTCCTGTACTTTAGCAAGTCTTAAAGTATAATCCATTACAGCATCTTCGTTATCAGCAGAACATGGACCTACAATAGCGAGGAATTTATCAGATTTACCTGTAATGACATCTTTGATCATGGAATCTCTGTCGAACTTCAGAGCGGCGACATCAGTCGGTACAGGGTACTGTTCTTTGATTTCCTTTGGAACTGGAAGCTTTTTCACAAAATTAAAACTCATAGTATTTCATCCTTCTTTCTATAGTATCAATCGTGCATAAATATTAATCAAAAATTTATATTAATAATTGTAAACACATATGTGAGATTATAATATAAGTGTTTGAAAAAGTAAAGCAAAATGCGCCAAATACTGACATTTACTTTACCGTAGCAGTGTGCACATGAAAAAATACGAAAAGACATAGGCGAAATATGCTTTTTATGCTATAATAAGGAATATATATACGCTTGATTTGTACGTGACAGGTTTTGGTGATTTTTATGAAAGAAATGGAGAAAGAATATGAATAGAGTAATTTGGATTGTATTGGACAGCGTTGGCATGGGTGAACTGCCAGATGCAGATAAATTTGGTGATGTTGGAAGCAACACAATTGGAAATATATCAGCAAAAGTCGGAGGACTCAGAGTACCTAATATGGTAAAACTCGGACTTGGTATGATCGATGGAATGAAAAATGTTGACAGAGCAGAAAAACCAGAAGGAATTTATGGAAGACTTGCAGAAATCTCCAATGGAAAGGATACAACAACTGGTCATTGGGAAATGACAGGAGTATATTCCCGTGATCCATTTCCAACTTATCCACAGGGATTTCCGGAAAGAATCATCAAAGAATTTATGGAGAAGACTGGTGTGAAAGGCGTACTTGGCAATTGCACCGCTTCGGGAACAGAAATTATCAAACAGCTTGGTGATGAACATGTGAAGACGAAATATCCAATCGTATATACTTCTGCAGACAGTGTATTTCAGATTGCCTGCCACGAGGATGTGTATCCAATTGAAGAACAGTATCGAATCTGTCGAATTGCAAGAGAAATCTTGCAGGGAAAAGATGCAGTGGCTCGTGTGATCGCCAGACCATTTATTGGAAAAGATGGTGTCTATGAAAGAACTTCTAATAGAAGAGATTTTTCTTTAAAACCACCATATGATAACCTTCTGAATCGAATGAAAGATAATGGACTTGATGTAATTGGTGTTGGAAAAATTGAAGATATATTTGCAGAAGAGGGAATCACGGAAGCAGTTCATACCCGTGATAATCAGCATGGCATTGATGTGACACTGGATTATATGAAAAAGAAAAATCATGGCTTGATCTTTACCAACCTGGTAGAATTTGATTCAAAATGGGGCCACAGAAACGATGTAGAAGGATATGCGAAAGGTCTGGCTGAATTTGATGCACGTCTGCCTGAAATCCTTGCTGCAATGAACGATGATGATATGCTCGTAATTACAGCAGATCATGGATGTGATCCGACGATGCCGGGTACAGATCATTCAAGAGAATATGTGCCACTTCTTATATATGGAAAAGAATTAAAGCAGAATGTCAACCTCGGTACTGGTAAAACATATGCCAATATTGGTCAGACACTTGCAGAGATGTTTGCTCTTGAACCATTATCAGTTGGAGAAAGCTTTTTGAATAAAATTACGAAATAATTAGCTGGGGTGATTGTTATGAGAATGTATGATATTATTATGAAGAAACGAAACGGATCGATATTATCAAAGGAAGAGATTCAATTTTTTGTACAGGGATATACACAGGGTTCTATTCCTGATTATCAGGCATCAGCACTTCTGATGGCAATCTACTTTAAGGGGATGAATGATCAGGAGACACTTGATCTTACTATGGCAATGGCTGAAAGTGGAGATGTTCTTGATCTTTCAGCTATTCATGGAATCAAAGCGGATAAACACAGTACAGGTGGTGTTGGCGATAAGACATCTCTTGTACTTGGACCAATGGTAGCTGCGTTAGGAGTACCGGTAGCGAAAATGTCAGGACGTGGATTGGGACATACTGGTGGTACAATTGATAAGCTTGAAAGCTTTACAGGTTTTTCAACATCTATGTCAGAAAAGCAGTTCGCGGATAATGTCAACCGAATCAAGATCGCAATTACAGGACAGACGGGAAACCTGGCACCTGCAGATAAGAAATTGTATGCCTTACGAGACGTAACGGCAACGGTTGATAATATGTCTCTGATCGCCAGCAGTATCATGAGTAAAAAGATAGCAGCTGGTGCTGACGTAATTGTTCTTGATGTGAAGACCGGCAGTGGCGCATTTATGAAAAATGAAGAAGATGCATTTGCACTGGCAAAGGAAATGGTCAAGATCGGTGATGGCGTTGGCAGAAAGACGGTGGCAGTCGTAACGGATATGGATCAGCCACTTGGATTTGCAATAGGAAATGCACTCGAGGTAGTTGAGGCCATTGAAACATTAAAACAGTCAGAGCAGGGATCTAAAGATCTGCTCGATTTATGTGTGGTACTCGGAACTTATATGCTAATTGGAACAGGCCGTGCAAAAACAGAAGAAGAGGCAGAAGAGCTTCTTTACGGTACGATTCGCGATGGCAGTGCACTTGCTAAATTCGCAGAGTTCGTAGAAGCACAGGGCGGATCAGGTGAACAGGTCTATCATCCGGAACTGCTTCCACAGGCTAAATTAAAAGAGCAGATGTATGCCACACAGGATGGATATGTTCGTCATATTGAATCAGAAGAAGCTGGCATTGTTTCATTGATTATGGGCGGTGGACGTGAGACAAAGGAAAGCATAATTGATCCGGCAGTGGGAATTGTACTCCACAGAAAAGTTGGAGATCAGGTAAAAAAAGGGGACGTAATTGCGACCCTGTATGCTAATGATGCTTCACGTCTGTGTCAGGCAAAAAAGAGATTTGAAGGAATTTATCAGTTCGCAGAAGAGCCTGTTGAACGTAAGAAATTTATAAAGGGAATTGTTAAATAATGAGTAATACGAATAACCGACGTACCAATCAGTCTGGCAGGCGAAATGGACAGACGTCTGCTGTACGAAAGAAAAGCGCAGGGAAAAGAACATCTGGGAATATAGCACGAAATAATGCAAAAAGAAATAGCAGGACAAGAACAAAAAGTCCGTCAGCCAGACGACAGACGGAAAGACCAGCCTCAATGGAAAGAAGAGCAGCTATGGAACGCACAGATAGAGAACGTACAGATCGTACAGTCCGTTCGCAATCCAGAAACAGAAATACAGGACATGCAGGCAGACCCAGATATAGAAGACGGAGACGAAAAAATAATATATTTGTTAAAATTCTCATTGTGATTCTTGAGGCAATACAGGTGATCAGTGATGGATGCCGGAGAAGACTAGCACGTGCAACGACAAATGATAAGATTTTGTTGACACTTGTGATCTTTATGTTGCTTCTTTTTGGTGGCAGCATGTTCTCTGTGCTGGGCCAGAAAAGTGCTTCTACGCATGTGACACAGGATTTTGGCGCTAATGCAAAATCCTATTCAAGTGTGACACAGACAGAAAGTACTGCAGCTGGCAGCTCGACTACATCAAGTCAAATCGTGGCAGCTGCACTGGGAGAATCCGCAACGCAGGCAGCAACTACTGGCACGGATTATAACCAGATTTTTGCGAATGATTGCTTTATCGGCGATTCCAGGCTGGAAACACTGGCAAAAAATATTTCCATGCCAGATGCTACATTTTTGATTCAGGGAGACCTTAAAGTAAGTGATGCTGTTGCAAATAGCAGTATTGTAAGTGGATTGCAGAACAAGAAATTTACAAGAATATTTATTCAGATCGGGATCAACGATGTTGCAAGCTATTCAGAAAGTGAAGCATCTTCCGGATATTCAAATCTGATCAGTCTGATCAGAAATTATCAGCCAGATGCCAGCATATATTTGGAAAGTGTTATCCCAGTTACGCAGGCAGCAAATGACAGGCAGGGTGGAAAACTTCTGACAACGATCGAAAAGATGAATCAGGTCATCGCACAGGTAGCTTCTGCAAATCAGGTAAATTATCTTGATGTGACAGCGGCACTTTGTGGTACAGATGCAAAAGTCTTGCCATCAGACGCAGCAACTGATGGGATTTTATTAAATGCGGCTTACTGTAATAAATGGATCGCACTGATGGCAGAAGTTTAATTTCAGGAAGAACTATAGCAGAGCAAATACATATAAAAAAGACGATATCGGACAGGGAAAGAAGCAAACGGCCTGGCTGGTATGGTCTTTTTTTATACGTCAGAGATATAAATTATGTCATATATTTACTGATTTAAAGGTCGGCTTTTGTGAATAAGAGAAAAGAAAATATAAAATAAATATAAAGAAAGAAAACAATTTGGGAATACTATTGACATTACTTTGTTTTTGAGTAAAATAACATTTAACGTCGTTAATAGTTAACGTGGTTAATAATTGATGAGGTTAACTATCTAATATGACAAATGAGTCTTTATACGAAAGAAGGTGAAGAAGTAATGCATAAACTTGAAAATCCTGATTTAAATTCAGATATACATGCAATCAATAAAAATGAAAAACATCTGCAGTTCTTCAATATTGCCAATAAATTTCGGAATGTTCTTCATATGGATCGATTATTTGATTTGAGAAAAAGTGAATATACCATGCTGCTGACAATTGATTGTATGCATAAAAAGAAAGAAAAAGTAACAGTTTCCTGTATCGCAGATGCAATGAGAATGACGAATGCGGCAGTCTCAAAAACAATCAGTGAACTGGAGAACAGGGGATATGTTGAAAAATCAGTGAATCAAAAGGATAAAAGACAGGTTTATATTTTATTGACTTCGAAAGGAGAAACCAGTCTTGAACAGGTAAAAATTGAGCTAAATGATTTTGCAACTACTGTATTTTCCAAGTTTGGTAATGAAAATGCAGACAAACTTCTGGAACTTCTGGAAACAATGTATGAAATTACTGCTGATGAATTGGAAATTAGAAAGGAAAAGTACAAAAGTTCCGGCAAATTAAGTACGGAGACTAAAGAAAAAAAGTAACGTACCATCTGATTGCAATTGAAAATATATGATAATTTACAATTTAAATCATATATTTATTCATAGGCTGGATAGAATACGTTAGGAACGTAGAAATGGAGGAAACATGGGTAAATTATTCAAAAACCTTAAGCAGGAAATAGTTCCTGTACTCATTATTTTTGGATTACTGATACTGCAGGCTGTCTGTGATCTGGCACTGCCTCAGTATACATCGGATATCGTCGATACCGGTATTTCAAGGTATGGCGTTGAAAATGCTGTACCAGATATTATTACAGCAGATACTTATAATTCTGTTAAATTATTTCTGACAGATGATCAGAAACAGACACTTGATGACAATTATGAACAGGTCGGAGGATACGAAACAGATGCTTACCAGTTAAAAAATCATGATAAAAACACTGTAAATGATTTAAATGATCTGATGAGCATGCCAATGATGGCTGTCTATATGATGAATCAATCCGAGGAATATTCTCCTCAGATGCTTGCCATGATGCCTTTTGAAGCACGTCAGCAGATGATTACTGATATCACTGCCAATATTGATGAAATGGGAAGCACAGCTGTTGATACTGCAACAGCAAAAGTTGTTATTAGTGAAAAAGAAACTCTCGGAATTGATGTCAATGCACAGCAGACTAGTTACATTTTAAAAATTGGTGCAAGAATGCTGGGTGTTGCGCTCCTTGGTATGGTCTGCTCCATTTTTGTTGGTTTGATCGCTTCCAAGGTAGCTGCAAGAATCGGTATGAATTTGAGACTGAATGTATTTAAAAATGTAGTTGGATTTTCCAATACAGAAATGGATAAGTTCTCAACTGCATCCCTGATCACGAGAAGTACCAATGATATTCAGCAGGTGCAGATGGTCACAGTTATGTTACTGAGAATGGTATTCTATGCACCAATTCTTGGTATCGGCGGTATTATTAAAGTATTAAATACAGAAGTTTCCATGACATGGATCATTGCTGTTGCGGTTGGTGTTATTTTTGCAATCGTTATGGTACTTTTAGTAGTAGCAATGCCTAAGTTCAAGAAAATGCAGGAACTTGTCGATCGTGTCAACCTGGTAGCAAGAGAAATACTTACAGGACTCCCTGTAATTCGAGCTTTCAGCCGTGAAAGACATGAAGAAGCAAGATTTGATATAGCAAATAAGGATCTGACAAAGACACAGTTATTTACAAGCCGTGTTATGGCACTGATGATGCCTGCTATGATGTTTATCATGAACTGTGTTACAGTTATGATCATCTGGTTCGGTGGCAAAGGAATCGACAGCGGAAGCCTTCAGGTAGGTGATATGATGGCATTCCTTACTTATACAATGCAGATCGTTATCTCCTTCCTGTTAATTACAATGGTATCCATTATGCTTCCTAGAGCAGGTGTAGCAGCCGAAAGAATTGATGAAGTTATTCGTACAAAACCTTCAATTCAGGATCCTGTAACTGCGAAAAAACACAGTGGAAGAGGAGAACTTTCATTTAACAATGTATCATTTGCATATCCAAATGCAGGTGAAAATGTTATTGAAAATATTAACTTTGTTGCAAAACCTGGTCAGACAACAGCGATTATTGGTAGTACCGGATGTGGTAAATCTACACTGGTAAATCTGATTCCTCGTCTTTACGATGTAACAAAAGGAAATATCACCATTGACGGTACAGATATCAGAGATATGAATCAACGTGATCTTAGGGATATTATTGGTTACGTACCACAGAAAGCAGTTCTTTTCTCAGGTACAATCGAATCTAATATTAAGTTCGCAGATGAATCTACTTCAGATAAAATCATGAAGAAAGCGGCCCAGATCGCACAGGCAGAAGAGTTCATTACAACGAAGCCGGAAGGCTTCGAAGCACCAATTGCACAGGGCGGTACAAATGTTTCTGGTGGTCAGAAACAGAGATTATCCATTGCCAGAGCAATTGCAAAAGAACCATCTATTTATGTGTTCGATGATAGTTTCTCTGCTCTTGACTATAAGACAGATGTTGTTTTACGTCAGGCACTGAAGGAAGAAACAGGCGATGCAACTGTAATTATTGTTGCACAGAGAATTAGTACGATTCTCCATGCTGAACAGATCATTGTACTGGATGAAGGCAGAATTGCTGGAATCGGAACACACAAAGAACTTTTAAAGAATAATGATGTATACAGACAGATTGCAATGTCACAGCTTTCTCAGGATGACATTCAGGCAATCGAAAATGAAGATGCTGACACAGATAGTAATGCAAATGGGGAGGTGTAATTCATGAGCGAAGATAAAACAATGAGCAGACATCAGAAGAGAGGCCCTATGGGCGGCGGTATGCGTGGAATGGGTACCGGCGAAAAAGCAAAAGACTTTAAGGGCTCTATAATGAAACTGTTAAAATATATTGGCAGCTATAAATACGGCGTTGCAGTCGTTATGATTTTTGCAGTTGGAAGTACCATTTTTTCTATTTTTGGACCTAAGATCCTTGGTAAGGCAACTACAGAAATTTTTACCGGGTTTTCATCTAAATTTTTAGGTGGCGATGGAATTGATTTTAGTAAAGTAGGCAGAATTCTCATTTTCCTTTTATGCCTGTATTTGTTAAGTGCATTGTTCTCATTTGTACAGGGACTGATTATGACAAATATATCACAGAAAATCAGTTACAGACTGAGAAGAGAACTGACAGAAAAAATCAATAGAATGCCTATGGATTATTTTGATAAGAGAACACATGGTGAAGTACTTTCAAGAGTAACAAATGATGTTGATACTCTTGGTACCAGCTTAAATCAGAGTATCAGTCAGCTGATCACATCAGTTACTATGATCATTGGTGTACTGATCATGATGTTGACAATCAGTCCGACACTGACATTAGTCACATTTTTAATCCTTCCTATTTCAGCTGGTCTTATTTCTGTAATTGTTAAAAAATCACAGAAATACTTTAAGTCACAGCAGGAATATTTAGGGCATGTAAATGGCCAGGTTGAAGAAGTATACGGTGGTCATAATATTGTAAAAGCATTTAACAGAGAAGATAAAGTCATTGAAGAATTTGAACAAACAAATCAGATCCTTTATAACTCAGCATGGAAATCACAGTTCTTATCAGGCCTTATGCAGCCAATCATGAACTTTGTTGGTAACCTGGGCTATGTGGCAGTCGCAATCCTTGGCGGAATTTTTGTAGCAAAGGACAGACTTGAAGTTGGTGACATTCAGTCATTTATACAGTATGTCAGAAACTTTACACAGCCAATTGGCCAGATTGCACAGGTATCGAACCTGTTACAGTCTACTGCAGCAGCTGCTGAGAGAGTGTTCGAATTCCTTGAAGAAGATGAAGAAGACCAGAAAGCAGAAAATCATGCACCTGTATCAATTAATGATGTAACAGGAGATGTCACATTTGAACATGTACATTTTGGTTATAACCCAGACAAGATCATCATTAATGATTTCTCTGCAAAGGTAAAACATGGTCAGAAGATCGCTATTGTTGGACCTACAGGAGCAGGTAAGACGACAATGATCAAACTGCTCATGAGATTCTACGATGTAACAAAGGGACAGATCAAAGTTGACGGACACAATATTCAGGACTTTGACAGAAGTGAACTGAGAGAAGCATTTGGTATGGTACTTCAGGATACTTGGCTTTTCAAAGGAACGATCATGGAAAATATCCGTTATGGAAGACTGGATGCTACTGATGAAGAAGTTATTGCAGCAGCAAAAGCAGCACATGCACATCATTTTATCCAGACACTGCCAGGTGGATATAATATGGAATTAAATGAAGAAGCGAGCAATGTATCACAGGGTCAGAAACAGCTTCTGACAATCGCGAGAGCAATTCTTGCAGATAACAGAATTCTTATTATGGATGAAGCAACAAGTTCAGTCGATACAAGAACAGAAGAACTGATCCAGAAAGCAATGGATAACCTGATGAAGGGAAGAACAAGCTTCGTAATCGCTCATAGACTTTCTACGATCAAAGATGCAGATCTGATTTTGGTTATGAAAGACGGCGATATTATTGAACAGGGTAATCATGAAGATCTGCTTGCGGCAAATGGCTTCTATGCAAATCTTTATAATAGCCAGTTCGAGAAAACTGCATAATATGTTTCCGTTCCTGAAACAGGCCTGTTAAATGAAATAAAATGTAATAGTTCCATAGCAATTAAGACAGGTTCAGGCGAAACATAAAAAAGCAGTAATAAATCGAATGTTTCAGCTGTTTATATTGAAAAATAACAGTTCGGATTAAGAAAAGAAAAAACTCCTGGGATCACATGCAAAAGCAAGTGGTCTGCAGGAGCTTTTTTTGCGTTTGAAACATGCAAATTCAGTTCAGATAAATATGTGAAAAACGGCAGTATTTATGCCTGTTTGCAAGAGGAAAATTATGACATATTTCGTCAGATTGTCTTTCCTTTCGTCCAATCGCTGTGAGTGTTGACTTTTTAAATTTAGTCTTGTATAATAAAAATTGATAAAATTATGGCATAAGTCTCGCATGGAGAGACATGGTAACTACTTGCACAAGTTCCTGTTTTTATCCGGAGAAATCCTGTTTAGATTCGATGAGCGTGCCAATATCAAATGTTTTGTTTATTTATTTACTTTATACACTATAAATATAAGAAAGAGGTTGAACGCAGATGTCAAAAATTAATTTGAGTCAGTATGGTATTAATGGAACTACAGAAATCGTATATAATCCTTCTTTTGAAACTTTATATGACGAAGAAACAAAACCAGGTTTGGAAGGGTATGAAAAGGGACAGGAAAGTGAGCTTGGTGCAGTCAATGTAATGACTGGTATATATACAGGACGTTCACCTAAGGACAAGTTCATTGTTATGGACGAAAACTCAAAAGACACAGTATGGTGGAATTCAGATGAGTATAAGAATGATAATCATCCAGCTACACAGGAAGCATGGAGCGCAGTAAAGAAGATCGCTCAGGAAGAACTTTCTAACAAAAAGCTTTTTGTTGTTGATGCATTCTGTGGCGCTAATAAAGATACAAGAATGGCTGTTCGTTTCATCGTTGAGGTTGCTTGGCAGGCTCACTTTGTAACAAATATGTTCATTCAGCCAACAGCTGAAGAACTTGAAAACTTCGAACCAGACTTCGTTGTTTACAACGCATCTAAAGCAAAAGTAACAAACTATAAAGAATTAGGTCTTAATTCTGAAACAGCAGTTATGTTCAACATTTCAAGCCGTGAACAGGTTATTGTTAATACATGGTACGGTGGAGAAATGAAGAAAGGTATGTTCTCTATGATGAACTACTATCTGCCATTAAAGAATATTGCTTCTATGCATTGTTCAGCAAATACAGATAAGAACGGCGAAAATACAGCTATTTTCTTCGGCCTTTCAGGTACAGGTAAGACTACATTATCAACAGATCCTAAGCGTCTCCTCATCGGTGATGATGAACACGGCTGGGATGACAATGGTGTATTTAACTTTGAAGGCGGTTGCTATGCAAAAGTTATTAACCTTGATAAAGATTCTGAACCAGATATCTATAACGCAATCAGACGTAATGCACTGTTAGAGAACGTTACTATGGATAAAGAAGGTAAGATTGATTTCGCTGATAAGAGTGTTACAGAAAATACTCGTGTATCATACCCAATCAATCATATTGAAAATATCGTACGTCCAATTTCATCTGCTCCAGCAGCAAAGAATGTAATCTTCCTTTCAGCTGATGCATTTGGAGTTCTTCCTCCAGTTTCAATTTTAACTCCTGAACAGACAAAATATTACTTCTTGTCAGGTTTCACAGCTAAACTTGCTGGTACAGAACGTGGAATTACAGAACCAACTCCAACTTTCTCAGCTTGCTTCGGTCAGGCATTCCTGGAACTGCATCCTACAAAATATGCAGAAGAATTAGTTAAGAAGATGGAAAAGAGCGGTGCGAAAGCATACCTCGTAAATACTGGATGGAATGGTACAGGAAAACGCATCTCTATTCATGATACACGTGGAATCATTGATACAATTCTTGATGGTTCAATTACAAAGGCTCCAACAAAGAAAGTTCCTTTCTTCAACTTTGAAGTACCAACAGAACTTCACGGTGTAGATTCTAAGATCCTTGATCCTCGTGATACATATGCTAATGCATCTGAATGGGATGAAAAGGCTAAAGATCTTGCACAGCGTTTTGTTAAGAACTTTGAAAAATATGAAGGTAACGAAGCTGGTAAAGCATTAGTTGCTGCAGGCCCACAGGCTAAATAATCGTAGTTCATAAACAAAATACGATAGTAAGAATATAAAAACCTCCGATCGTGAGATGTTCCTGTATTTAACAGGAAGACATCTTACGATCGGAGGTTTTTTGATTACAAGAAAAAGAAATATAAGATAAGATCTGATTAAGTGAAATGCACTAGATAATTAGATCACCTTTTAGGTATAGTGTTGCTTTACCACGTATTTTCACGATTTTGGACTCCGAAGATGGATATTCGCAGTTTAGAATTCCGCCTCGCTGAGATATCTGCATAGCGGTCAGAATGGGTTTGTGTAGTCGCTGTGACCAGTAAGGAATCAGATTGCAATGAGAGGAGCCTGTAACCGGATCTTCATGTATATTTAATTCTGGACAAAAGTACCTAGAAACAAAGTCACAGACGTAGTTGGAATCGCCTGGGGCGGTTATGACAACTCCGAGCCAGTCAGACTGATCCTGTTGTGTTTTCATATATGCAAAATCAGGTTTTGCATTGGCTACCTGACTTGCATGGTCCAATACTAGAAATAAATCACGACCGATATAAATTTCTGATGGTGTGCATCCGATCATCTGATTGTATTGAGAAGCCGCAGGAAGTGGTTGCCATGATCTAACAGGAAACTCCATTTCAAATTCTGTTCCTTTTTTGCGAACATTTAAAATGCCGGATGGTGAGTGAAAACGAATACAATCTGTATCTGTTTCGATAAATGAAGTAAGAATGAAGGCGCTGGCAAGGGTTGCATGACCACAGAGATCAATTTCTCCTTCTGGTGTAAACCAGCGGATCTGATATTCAGCAATTTGTTTGTTAGCAGACTGGATTTTACTCAGAAATGCTGTCTCCGAAAGATTATTTTCTTTTGCAATCGCTTGCATTGTACTATCGGAAAGTGGATGTTCTGGAATGCAGATTCCAGCAGGATTTCCATGGAATACCTGATCCGTAAAAGCGTCTGCGATATAATATGGGATATTCATATTAACTCTTTCTTTAAATGAAAGTTTCACAAGTGCACTATGCTTAATCAAAGAATTCAATTTATAATTAAGAAATATTTATATGCATGATAACCTTTTATAGTGTAGCAATATTCAATGTTGAGGTCAAGTTTGCACAAAATTATACTGATTATATGAGATTTTAGTTTATGAATTTCTATTACCGTAAAATGAAATAATTTGGTAAGGAATTAATAGCAAAAAAACATATAAAAGTATTTATAATGAGAAAATTACATGATTATAGTTGCAATTTAACGAAATGTAGTGTAAAATTCTGCGTTTATGGAAGATTATGTAAATTATGAACGATAGTTGTTCGGATTTACATGTTTTTTTAGGACATAGGAGCATTCCTGTTAAGTAACAAATGGCAGGTTTGCAAAAAATGAGCGTCACC
>CAJMQE010000005.1 GCA_905215405.1 uncultured bacterium | reverse complement strand
TAGTAGAGGCTTATAGCCTCAGTGCAAACCACCCGTTTGACGGGTGGTACTGATTAGAAATTCTGAAAGTACGATCCCCAAAAAACATACAAAAAAAGGTTGTCGGAAACTTGTCCTGACAACCTTTTTAGTGCTTTTTATATTATAATGCATAACCATGTTCTATAACTTGCATTTCCAATCAAGGAAAACCATGAATGTTTACAGAAGTGCCTGATTCTTTAAGAAAATTTCCTGTACGATGTCGTGGGTATAAGCTCCGATCTTTTTCTGTTCTTCTTTGGAAAGTTCCTTCATATCAATTGGTTTTCCGAACTCAATGATCGTATGTGCTTTTTTAATGCGTGGAAGCTGTTTCTCAAAAATGGTCTCAGTATTGTTCTGTACCATTGGAATGATTTTGCATCCGCTTTTCTGTGCAAATTTGAAGCTGCCTTCTTTAAATGCCTTTACATCATTCTCGTCATTTCTATGCCCTTCAGGGAATATAACGATTGAAATTTTGTCTTTCTTGATCATTTCTATTCCTTCGAGAATGGTCTTCAGACCTTCTTTAATATTATCACGATCGAGGAACAGACAGTGGAGATATCTCATCCAGACACGTAAAATTGGTACTTTGTTGATTTCTTTCTTTGCAACAAAACCAGTCAGATTTCTCATCATCGAATAGGATATTACGGTATCAAAGAAACCACGATGGTTACCAATAAATAAAACAGGTTCATCCTTTGGAATATTTTCAAAACCGATAACGGTCGTTTTGGTACCGGATAAGAACAGGATGATCTTGAAAGCACCCTGTACAATTCTGAGGGAACTGATTTCTTTTGCATGGGGATTGAATTTACCAATTATCCATTCAATTAGAAATACAGGAATACTCAGAATAAAGAATATAAGTAAAAAAACTGCTACTAAAATTAAGCGAATCATTTTAATTCCTTTCTCAATATGGTATATGAATAAAATTTATGCAACTATCGTACCATAAATCAGTCTAAAAACAAAGCGCTTTTTCGATAAGCATAGGGTGTCTGGAAAAGATTTTTACGAAATACATCTATAAAGTGACTTTCAGAGCTGAATCCCAGTGCCTGTGCTATTTCCACGATTGTCCAGTCTGTAAAATTCAGCATGTAGATGGCAGCATGCAGCCGTTCTTCGATAATGTACTGGTGAATGGAACATTTCATCTCTGTTTTAAAGCGGCGAGTCAGCTGTCGGCTGCTGAACCCGATCTGAGCGGAAAGTCCCTCCAGCGTCATTTTTTCAGTCAGATGCAGATCAATATAATTGATACAGTCCAATACCGGCTTTGATATTCGGCCATCATGATAGCGTGTCGTATATCGGAGACATTCATAGACTGCATGATAAGCGAGATGAAGAATGGCACAGGGATCATTGATCAGTTCGATACTATGGATATAGACATCGCTTAAAATATTGGTGCGGTATGTACTCATTCCGCCATTTGCAGCAGCCCGTGTGAGTAGTGTTATGTGTGATATGGCATTGTCTCGGACCCAGCGGAGATCGCTGTTCATGGCGACGTTTAAAATATTTTCATGGTACTGAGCAATTAGGTCTGTAACAAGCTCAGAGTTCCCATCCCGTACTGCAGCGTAGAAATTTTCCTCCAGCTCAAGGGGAGGATGAAAAGGGTTGTTCTGAGCTGATTTAAAACGACTCAGCTGCGTTTCTATATGAAGAAGTTTTTTGAATTCATGGAGCTCATCGCTGGTCAGTTGTAGAAATTCGGGAAAGTTCATGTTTTTATTTTTCATTAGTGCCTCTGTCTCTCTAAATATCCTGTCATCATTTGTTCTTGCGGAAAGATAGTTTCTATCTAATAGAAATCGTCATTATACCCATGATAGTATAGGGAAAAACTGGAAAAATCAAGCAAAATATTTCTCATTAACTTGATTCGACATTATACGTTATAATTCGACTAATAATGCAGCCACAACGATCATGTCCTTCGGTCGTATCAAAAATGATCTGCAATATAGAACCGGTTGCAGACAAAAATAGGTTACCTAAAAATGATGGGAACAAACATAAAAATAGTGGTATGAAAGAGAGGAAAAATGCAGAAAATGATTGAATACGGGGAGCAAAAAGGTATTTGCAAATGAGGGATGGTATGTTATAATCAGACTTAAGTGTAGGAAGCATGTACAAGAATTGCTTTCTAAGAGGAATTTAACGTAAATTAGTAGGAGGACATTTTATTATGCCATTTTGGTTGATTGTCGTATTGATAATTCTGGCAGTGCTTGCCGCATTGTTAGTAGTATTAGTAGTTGTAGGTAATAAACTTCGTAAGAAGCAGGAAGCTCAGCAGAGTCAGATCGATGCTGCAAAACAGGTCGTCTCGATGTTGATAATAGACAAGAAAAAGATGAAGATGAAGGAAGCTAATCTTCCAAAGATCGTATTAGAACAGACACCTAAGTATCTCAGACGAGCAAAACTTCCAATTGTTAAAGCAAAGATCGGACCTAGAATCATGACTCTGATCGCTGATGCAAAGGTTTATGAAGAACTTCCAATTAAAGCAGAAGTAAAAGCAGAAATCAGTGGTATCTATATTGTAGGAATTAAATCAGTTCGTGGTGGAAGACCTGCTCCAGAACCTAAGAAAAAAGGTTTTTTTGCAAGATTCAAAAAAGACAAAACACAAAAGTAAAATAAATACAAAAATTAAAACAGAAATAAGAATCTGATTCCTATCTTCTGTATGAAAAAAGTCCTATGTAGCGGAGAGATCCGATACATAGGACTTTTATTTTTGCTTATATACATAAGTTTGTTACAGTGTATTTGTTACAGGGACATGATCGGACGATACATTTCCGGACGACGATCACGGAAGAGTCCCCAGTCAGTCTTCATATCACGAACTGCATCCAGATCAAGTTCAGCAGTAAGGACCATTTCCTGCGTACGGTCAGCGTCTGCAATGATTTCGCCGGTCATATCTGTAATAAAGGATGAACCATAGAAATTTAGGCTGGAGGATTGTCCACCATTTGCTTCGGATGGAGTGACCTCTTCTTTACCGATTCGGTTCGCAGCGATTACAGGTACGATATTTGCGGCAGAGTGTCCCTGCATGACTCTTCTCCAGTGTGGCATACTGTCGCATTCCAGAATTGGTTCGGAACCAATTGCAGTTGGATAGAAGAGCAGTTCGGCACCCATCAGGGAAAGGCATCTAGCTGTTTCTGGGAACCACTGATCCCAGCAGATACCGATTCCGATAGTGCCATATTTCGTTTTCCATACTTTGAATCCGGTATCGCCAGGGGAAAAATAAAATTTTTCCTGGTAATAATGATCATCTGGAATATGTGTTTTTCTGTATACGCCAAGCAGACTTCCATCTGCATCAATAACAGCGATGGAATTAAATGTCGTATTCTGGCTACGTTCAAAGAAACTTACAGGAATGACAACATTTAATTCAGCAGCGACTTTGGAAAAATGTCGGATTGCTGGATCATTTTCGGTTGTTTCGGCAAGATTGTAATAATCGTAGTTACGCTCCTGACAGAAATACTGTGTTTCAAAGAGTTCAGGAAGCAGAATAATCTGAGCACCTTTATTTGCAGCTTCACGTACAAATTTGTCTGCATTCGCAATATTCTCTTCACGGTTTTTGCTGCATTTCATCTGGACTGCAGCGACGGTTACTTTTCTCATAAAGTCAGTTCCTTTCTGATTTTTCAGTTCTTATTATCTTATTTTTACTCTCTATGCAAAAATTACATTTACTTTGGAATCTGCTGGGTGATACAGTGGATATTTCCACCACCAATCAGGATGTCACGGGCATATATCTGAATGACCTTTCTATCTGGGAACAGATTCTGGAGAATTCCTTTTGCAACTTCGTCATTATCATCATGAAAACCAGGCATAACAATTGCACCATTGGAAATGTAGAAGTTAATATAGGAAGCAGCCAAGCGTTCTCCTGGAGTACGTGTCTCTTCAAAGTCACAGTTATCCAGACCATCACATTCCTCGGCAGTGATCATGACCGGTTTTGGAAGAGGCAGTTTGTGTACGGTCAGTTTTCGTCCTTTTGCATCTGTTTCCTTTTCAAGGATATCCAGGCAGCTTTTTGACATGGCATACTGTGGATCGTTTTCATCGTCGGTCCAGGCGAGTACAACATGTCCAGGTTTTGTGAACGCGCAGATGTTATCCACGTGCTCATTGGTTTCATCCTGATAAATGCCTGATTTTAGCCAGATGACTTTATTGACACCAAGATATTCTTTCAGCATATCGGTAATTTCTTCTTTATTCATGTCCGGATTGCGACCGGCACTGAGCAGACAAGCTTCTGTGACCATGGCTGTGCCTTCACCATCTACATGGATAGAACCGCCTTCGAGAACAAAATGCTGTGCATCATAGACATCTGTGTCATAGAGATCACAGATCTTTTTGGCCATGGCATTGTCTTTGTCCCAAGGGAAATACAGTCCGTCAACAAGACCTCCCCATGCATTAAAATACCAGTCAATTCCACGGATAACGCCTTCTTTGTTACGTACAAAGGTTGGGGCGTAATCTCTTGCCCAGGAGTCATTACTGGACATTTCCACAACACGGATGTTGTCAGGAAGCGCCTCTCTGGCGTTGTTGTACTGATCGGCACTGGCACAGACTGTGACTTCTTCAGATTCTGCAATGGCACTGGCAACTGCTATAAATGCTTTTCTGGCCGCATATGCACCGTACTGCCAGGAATCTGAGCGCTGTGGCCAGATAATGATACAGCCCTTATGAGGTTCGAACTCGGCGGGCATAATAAAACCGTCTTTTGCGGGAGTTGAATGCAATATTTTCATAAGTAATCCTTTCTGTTGTGAGTATGGCTAAATTATATAATAGTATCGTTCGTTTATAAAGCGATATTTATTCAGTGATCAGATACTGTGAGGCTCCACTGGAGTAGTGAAGTGCTCCATCGGATGTCACAAAGATAGCTTCTACGCCATCGGTCGATTCGATCAGTTTCATACCATCATCCAGGCCGAGTGTGAAGCAGGTAGTGCTCAGACAGTCACCGGTCACAGATGCATCTGAGATGATCGTGACAGAGGTCAGACCATTATCATAGGGGTATCCGGTCTCTGGATTTAAAATATGATGATAGAATTGTCCATCTTTTGTAAAACAGCGTTCGTAGGTACCGGATGAAACAATCGATTTGTCAGTATCTTTAATTGTAGCAAGAACTTCTCCGGATTCTGTAAATGGCTTTTTGACACCGATATGAAAGGCACTGTTTCCAGGTTTATTGCCGACACATAGAACATTTCCACCGAGATTGATGACAGCACTTTTTACATTATTAGAAAGAAGAAATTCTTTCATCTTATCTGCAATATATCCTTTTGCAATTGCACCAAGATCGATCATGGTTCCCTGTGGCATCGAAATATTGTAATTGCCGGTTCCATCATTGAGTGGTGTCAGTTCTATATTTTTATAACTGACAGCGGACAGAGCAGAGGCGATTTCCTGTTGATCCGGGACTTGTGGATCATCTGAAGTGAAATCCCACAAAGAGGAAACACTACCGATGGTCAGATCAAAAGATCCATTGGAGAGTGTGGCATAGTCGATACCGTACTGGATCAGTTCTGCAAGTTCCTCAGGAATAACATGTAATTCCTGTCGATTGATCTGTGAAAGCAGACTGGTCTCTTTTGTTCTTGAAAACATATCCTCGTAGTGATCAGCGAGATCCAGACACTCCTGAAGCAGTGCTTTATCTGTGGAATCATATGCACTGATAGCAACATAGGTATTTAGCTTGAATCCGGTGACTGTAACCGGATCTGTATTTTTTTGACATCCGGTCAGCGTACACATGGTAAGAAATACGAACATCATGCAGATCACAGGACAGAGATATTTGTAGAGCAAAGAATGTCTTCTGTTCTTAGAGGTGATCGTACGAAATGGTGTCGTCATTTTCGGGTTTCTTTTTCTATCTTTCATTTTTTATTCCTCGACTTATTCTGACATAATATTTCTGACGATTTTTATTGTAACATGATTAAAAATCCATGTATACTTTTAAAAATGAAAAAAGTGTGAATTAGCTTGAATACCTTTAATTTTTAATCAAAATATGTTATAACAGTATAGTCGTGCATGTCCATTGAAGCATGCACAAATGAATGGGTCATTTATATTGACTGCTTACAATTAATCAATCTAAATTCAAATATGAAAGGATCTAAAAAATGAAAAAGAAATTATTAAGTGCGATGTTAGTTGCGACAATGGTTCTGTCTGTAACTGCATGTGGTAAAACATCTTCTGATTCATCTACTACCGATACAACAACAGCTGCAACTGCTACAAGTGATATTACAAGCTATGCATCTCAGCTTGCTACAGATCAGGATAATTATGCACAGTATGTAACACTGGGAGAATACAAAGGAGTAGGTATTACGGTAGACCGTTCTACATTAGACGTAACAGATTCTGATGTTGATGATTTCATCCAGTCACTTTTACAGAATAATGCTACAACAGAAAAAGTAACAGAAGGTACTACAAAATCAGGTGATTCTATTGTCCTTGATTACAGTGGTCTTCTTGATGGTGTTGCTTTCTCAGGTGGTACAGCAACTGATGCTTCTTATACAGTAGGATCAGGTAAATTCATAACAGATCTTGATCAGGGACTGATCGGTCTTGAAGTTGGTAAGGAATATGATATTCCATGTACATTCCCATCTGATTACTCAAGCAGTGATCTTGCTGGTAAAGACGTTATTTTCAGAGTAACTGTTACAGCAATCAATCAGAGCACACTTCCTGAATATAATGATGAATTTGTTCAGTCAGTTGCAAGCCAGTACAACAGTGATGCAACAACTGTAGCTGATTTCAATACATTTGCAAAACAGTATCTGCAGGATCAGGCACAGACAACATTTGAAACAAACAGAAATAATGCTGTATGGACTGCTGTTTCTTCAAATTGTTCAGTAAGTGGTTATATTGATTCTGAGGTACAGAGCCTGGTAGATACAATTAACAGCAATATTCAGAGTGAATACGCTGCATATGGTTCTTATTATGGAATTTCTGATTTTGATTCTTATCTTTCCCAGGTATACGGATTCAATTCAGAAGATGAATTCCTTGAACAGGCTAATGAATTAGCAAAGAGCTATCTTGATGAAAAGATGATCCTGACTATGATCGCAAAACAGGAAAATATCACAGTAACTGATGATGAAGTTGCAACAGAAGGCGCAAGCTGGGCTTCTCAGTACGGTTATGATTCTTATGATGATATTCTCAGCGAGTATGGTAACGAAGTTAACCAGGAAGTTGGTTACTCCGTACTTTCTACAAAAGTTCTGAATTTCCTTGGTGAAAATGCAGTAGAACAGTAAAATAGTAGAATAGTCAGTGTCGTAAGACAGATAAGACAGTTAATAAATAACACATAGAGAAATGTTCCTGCGCAGTTGTGGGAATGCAAAAAAATCCGGTAGACGAAACATTTGCGAAAGCAGATGACAGTTTTACCGGATTTTTTTATACAAGTAAAACATTGCATTTCGCAATTTATAATATATTTGTTGTAAAAATATTGGGTTAGACTACATTTTTTGACATAATTTTCTTGATAATATAATACTTAAGTACTATAATGTGGATACGTTTGAAAGAAAACCTTTGATTTATCAGTTAATATTACGGGGGAATTACAAAATGAATATTACAAAGTATCAGAGCGTGGATGACGGAAATAAGGTGTATCGTGGTACCATTACCTTGAAAAAAGGGTGGTACATAGCTTTTGGAGATGAGTGCGCGTATACATTTCTGGGGAAAAATTCCTGTTATCCTTTCTATGCCAATGTGCACCCGGATGACCGGGAAGAATTCATGGATGCACTTGAGACACTTCCGACAGAACCGCAGGCTCTAACGGTCAGGGTAAGATGTTGGAATGGCATGTATCGCTGTCTGTATATGGTGCTGCAGTATGATGAGATTGAACAGGATGGTTTTCGTTTTGTGACCATAGAGTTCAACGATATTATGGAAATCAGGCAAAAGTACGACAAACAGTGCAGAAATATCAAAAAGTACCGTGAATTTCTCGGACTTAGTTCTATGCTTTTTTTTGAGTATGACTTTAAGACCGGTATATTTGAGATCTATCGATACCTTAAGACAAAGAGCTTCCCTGTGCTAAAAGGGAAACTGAAAGAGTTTCAGAAGGAAGTCAATAAAAGAGAAGATCTTCGATTTGAAGAGATCGTTGCATACAATACATTTTGCAATGAGCTACGAACTGCTTCAGATTCCTTTGAACTGACATTGTCCGCAGCTGTTTTTAATCGAAACCTGTCGGATCAGAAGTTCGAAGTTCATGGAAGTACCATGTATGAAAATGATCAGAAAAGTATGGTCGCAGGAATCTTAAGACCGACTGGAACAGTCAAAAAGAAAGAAGCATATTATTTTACGGAAGCCGCAAGGGATGTGGGAACAGGGCTTCTTAATAAAAGGGCGATCAATGAATTTGTAATAGAAAAAATCGAAAAGAAAAGTCCAATGTACATTATTATAATGGATATTGATGATTTTAAGAAAATAAATGACACGTTTGGTCATATGCAGGGAGACTGTGTATTGTCGAAAGTGGCTGAGATTATACGAAGTGTTGCCCGTACACGTTGTACGGCCGGAAGATTTGGAGGAGATGAATTCTTTCTCGTATTGGAAAATGTCGAATCAGAAGCAGCGCTGAGAATTATTTTAAAGACAATCTGTAAGCATTTGCGCTGGATCTATCAGAAAGAAATGAGTGGTCTTCAGGTAACGACGTCCATGGGAATTGCAAAATATCCGGAGGATGGAAGAACATATGAGGAACTTTTTAAAAAGGCTGATAAATCACTGTATATTGCGAAGGCAAAGGGAAAGAACCGTTTTATTATCTATGATGAGAAAAAGCATGGCGCAATTGAGCAGCTGGATGATAATGACAGGGTGATCGGTGTCAGTGCAGTCGTTGATAATACAAAACGAACCGGAGTGATCAGCGAGATCGTATCCAGACTCAACAGCAACAGAGCAGCCGCAGTTCCAGAAGTACTGGAGCTACTTAGAAAATATTTTGATATTGATGGTGTGACGGTCTATGCCGGAGATGCACCAAGAATTTTGTATACAACTGGAAAATACAGTAATCAGATCCAAATATTTGGGTACCTGACGGATAAATACCTGGAGAAGTTCAACTCCAATCAGGTTTATAGTCTGACGAACATTCATAAATTAGAGATGGATTATCCAAAACTGTATCAGGCTCTGGCAAAACAGGAAACGGCAGAATTTATTCATTTTCTGCTGAATCAGGAAGGAAAGCCGGCTGTATTTATCACCTATGATGTATTTAATCGGTCACGCAAGTGGTCGGAATTTGATATTAGCATGATTACAATTGCCTCCCGTCTGATCGGAGAGGTACTGATCGAAAAACTCACGGCATAAGTGTTGGGATAGTGGAACAAAGCTTTTTCATCGTGTTGACTAGCATAAAATATTGACCCTGCGAATAGTATGTATAAACAAGTATGTAGGGGATTTTTGTGAAAGGATATATTGAAGAAAGAGCCGTAGAAGTGGCCCATTATATTATCGATAACAACGCAACCGTGCGCCAGACAGCAAAGCAGTTTGGGATCAGTAAATCAACAGTACATAAAGATGTCACAACGCGTTTGTCGTCAATTAACCCGGATCTGGCAACGAAGGCCAGGGTTGTCCTTGAAATTAACAAAAAAGAGAGGCACATCAGAGGCGGGTTGGCAACAAGGGAAAAATATCTTCATCAGAGATACATTAATGAATTGAAAAGTGAAAAGTAAAAAACAACAGTTAGGTAAGAACAGGTAAAGATACAATGAAAAAGAGACTGTCACACCGAGATCAGCAGTGAAGTAAGTATTTATTTACTAGCACACGCTGGATCATAAGCGTGACAGCCTTTTTTTGCAACTGAACTAGATCTAGATTTATTTCTCTACGTCGATATATTGGCTTTGTATTCCAGTTGTTTTATATTATTGACATATAATAATATGGATAATACAATATAAAAACGCTAAAAAAAATTTTTATAAATAAGAAAAATTGTAAAATTACAAACACCGTTATCATGCTAAAAAGTACAGAAGAAAGGGATAATAGATGATTCTTATTATGTCTGATATACATGGCAACTTATCTGCATTAAAGGCAGTTATAAAAGATGCAAAGGATAAATATAATATAGATTCTATAATATGTGTTGGTGATCTGATAGATTATGGTATGCGATCCAATGAAGTGATAGAGTATATGGATACATTGGAGATTCCCATTCTGTGTAATATTTATGGGAATCATGAAGATTCTATTATGAACGAAGTATATGATAGATTTTCCAGTGAAAGAGGAAGAGAATGTGCTATTCATACAGGAAAATGTCTTACGATAGCAACGAGAAATTATATATTGAAGAAAATGAATCCCAAAGGAATGCAGGAACTGATGATCAATGGGCTCAGAACACTGGTGGTACATGGATGTATGAATGATCCTATGTGGAAGGCGATTAAGATGGAGGATGATTGTGTAGAATATTGTGATTATGATCTGGTGATTTCGGGACATAGTCATTTGCCACATATATTTGAGAAATATTATAAGTGTGAAAATTCAATTACAAGGAATAAAAAGAAAACTATATTTATGAACCCGGGATCGGTAGGGCAACCGCGAAATATCAATAATAGAGCACAATATGCAGTTATAGGAGATGGGAGAAGATGTTTAGAATCTGTTGCGTATAATATTGCATATGAACAATCACTTTATAATGGTTCGGATGTTGATATATTTTATAAAGATAGATTGTATACAGGAATATAAAAACTTAAAATTATCCATTAAGAAAACCTAAATAAGAGAAAATAATCATAGATAAAGAAAACGAAAGGAAAATTATGTTGTTTAGTTTCGGTAAACACCATAAAAGAATGATATGAATAATAATTTATATGTAATTAGTGGAATAACAGGTATGACAGGTAATGAGTTATCGCGTCAGATTATAAGTGAACAGGATACAAGTGAGATTATTGGATTTGATAATTTTTTCTGTTCATCGATTAATACGATTGCTGATACCCTTAATAATAGTCGCATGCATTTTTTTGAGTATGATCTGAATAATGAGAAGCAGATGGTTCAAGTAGAAGAATATGTGAATCGTATAAAGGCACAGTTTGATAAAGTAATATACATTAATTGTGCAGCAGTTGTGCATACCGAATATTTTTATAAGGTTGATGCTACTTTTGAAACAAATGTATTAGGAATGAAGTCATTTCTTGAGCAAGCAATAAGAGTTGGAGCCTATGCATTTATAAATTGTTCTACATCGGAAGTATATTCTATGAATTCATGGAGTGAGAATGGGGTCAAAGAAGATGATTATATTCATCTTGCAACCTGTGAACATAGTCAGAGAACAAGTTATGCAACTGGAAAATTAATGACAGAATTTTTTATGAAAGATGCAGTTGATGCGGGAAAAATTATGGGATGTTCTCTTAGATTTGCAAATGTATATAGCAGAGATGAGTTGGTTCCAAAACATATTATTCCACATATTCTGATTAGTATAAATGATACTGGTAAAGTTGTACTTTTAGAAAATTCCAAGAAGAACAAAAGGACATTTCTCCATAACATTGATAGTTGCAGGGCTGTGCTCAAACTCATTGCTACTGGTAAAAAGGCTTTGGATGGTACAGTATATAACGTTGCAACTGATGAGGAAATATCAATTATAGATCTGGTTAAGTTATGTGGACGTAAGCTTGGTTATGATGATGTGGAAATCGTATTTAATGGTTATAGAAAGTCTGATCCTCAAAGAAGGTATCTTAATATTGATAAGATTAAGGAAAGGGCTGGATGGACACCTGTGGTCACGCTTGAAGAAGGCATCGAAATGTGCGTGGAAAAACTTAAGAAGAGTCAGCAGTCGTAGATTGTTGTATGGGAGGTAGGATGAAGAGTCTAATCATTACTGTTGCAGGGTTATCAACGAGGTTTAACAGGGACTTAAAAGAGCAAAAATTAAAATGTTTATATTATGAGAATGATTATAAGGAAAGCTTATTATATCAAATGGTTTCAAGAGCGGATAGTTATCATGAGATCATTATCGTTGGTGGTTACAGATATCAGGAATTAGAGGCATATGTGTACCAGGAACTAAAAGAATATAATGCCAGAATTAAGCTTGTATATAATGATAAATATTCAGAATATGGTTCGGGCTATAGCCTGTATTTGGGGATTAAAGCACTAGATCAGTATTCTGATGAAATCGTATTTGCGGAAGGGGATTTGTATACAGCAGAGAACGTGATAGAAAAGCTCGCTAAAATGGATGAAGATGTGATAACGATAAACCGGGAGCCAATTTTTGCGGATAAAGCCGTTGTTTTGTATGTTGATACAGATGGGTATATACACTATTTATATAATGTTGCACATGGGGCACTTTTGATTGAGAGACCAGTTCTTGCAGTATTCAATTCGGCACAGATATGGAAGTTTAAAGATGCTAAAAGAATTAAGAAATTGAATGATGAACTTACTGCTGAACAATTAAGGGGTACGAATCTTGAAGTGATACAGATGTATTATGGGAATATCAAATATGAGGATTGTAAAATTGTTACAGTTGATTCTTGGATAAATTGTAATACAATTGATGATTACAGAACTATGCAGTCACAATTAAGGAGAAGATGATGATAACAACTACTGAAAAGATAAATAAATTAAGAACAAGAATGTTAGATAAAAAGATAAAGATTATGATTATGGGATTGGGAAGTGTTGGTACATATCTTCTTGATTATATCGTGAGCAGAAATGATGATAAGCTGGAAGTAGTCGTTGTTGGCAGGGAGTATGAAAAGCTTGTGTCAGATGTTAATATTGTCAGAGTTGGGGCGTTGATTAGAAAATTGAACAAAACCAATATTATAATAGAAAGTGATGTGGATTTTAATAATATTGCGGTTGTTTCTGAAGTGATCAAAAGACATGACCCTGATTTTATAGTTAATACAAGTCGTGTATACAGCGGTCTGAAATATGGAAGTATATCTTGGAAGAATGTAAGGGCATATGGGATATGGACGCCATTAGCTGTAAAATATATCAAAAATATTATGGAAGCTTATGAAATAGCTGGTTGTGAGGCTATTGTTATTAATACATCATATTCAGATGCGGTAAATCCATGGTTAAAGTCTGCTGGTCTTCCATATCCCGATTTTGGTAGTGGTAATCTGAATCATCTGCTTCCAAGAATTAAGTTCATGGTTGCAGAGAAACTTAATATCAAAGATTTCTGGAATGTTAAAGTTTTAATGGCAACAAGTCATTTCCATGATGTTGTCATAAGCAAAGAAGGACAAACGGAGAAGATGGAGCAGTTACTGTATATTGAGTATGATGGTAAGAAAGTGGATATACCACAGGAAGATATATTTGCAGCGTGTAAGATTCCAATGCCGGTTGATGCAAAGCGGAATATGATGAATGCATCAAGTAATTATGATATTATTTTTTCAATTATTGAGGCAATAAGAAATAAGGATGTGCGAATATTTGAGTCGCCTGGTGCATTTGGAGAAATTGGTGGATATCCGGTCAAGATAGATGGAACAAAGGATAACGTGATCGTAGAAATTGATGATTCAGTATTTGGCCTAGAGGAGATGAGGACTGCTAATAGAAAGTCAATATATTATGATGGAATAGAAAATGTGGAAAATGGCGTGTTAACTTATTCAGATGAATTAATTGTTAAAGTAGAAAAAGTATTTGGAGAGAAGCTTGTAAAAAGAGTTGATTTTAACGGGTTGCCAGAAGTAGTGGATTTTCTTATTGAAAAGATAATTAAGAAGAGCTTATAAAAAAAGGATATCGTTAGATTTTAATTGTAATAAAATAAAAAGAAAAAAGAAGAGCAGGGGGTGACAAAGCAAGCCATGATCTGAGAAAAAATTAGATCAGGATCTTTATTTGTCAGTCCCTGGACTTTTTATAGACATTAATTTATGTATCAGATCATTTCAACGATATGAACATCTCTAAAGATGGAAAGATCAATGTAATGTTCTTTGCTGAGCTTTACAACAGGGCGTGCAAGGTCATTGTGATTGATCATGATGACTTCACCGGTCCTGTCATTGGACAGACGCACATTTGTATGTAAATAAGAGGAAACAACATTGTGCAGAAATGGAACAAGATACTTTGGCTCAAATTTGTCGTAGCATTCTTCTTCAAGAGTCTGTACAACAGAAAATGGACAGAGTGCTTTTCGATAGACCCTCTTTGAAGTCATAGCATCATAGACATCCGCGATGGCTACGATCTTTGCAAACTCTGGTATTTTATCAGCCTTAAGACCCTCTGGATACCCACTGCCATCGCAACGTTCATGGTGATAGAGGCAGGCCTCCTTGATACGGATATCAATTTCCTGGTCTTTGAGTGCATCGTATCCGAAGTCGGAGTGCTTTTTCATGATAGAATACTCATTAGGCGTCAGACGATCTGGTTTTGTCAGAATACCATTAGGTGTGAGAAGTTTCCCGATATCATGAAGCAGACCGGCAAGAGCCAGGGTGTCAGTATCCTCCTGTGAAAAACCGAGCCACTGTCCCATGACAGAGCAGATCAGGGATACGTTGACACAATGAATGTAGGTAAGGTCATCAAATTCACGCATGCTGTGAAGCATATCAAAAAGATGGAGGCTGCAGCGGCTTTCACGAATCAGTTCTCTTGTCTTTTTTAAGAGCACATCAGGTTCAACGGGTGCATTGTTATGTACAATATCATTGAGATTACTTTTCATGGTCTCGGCAAGAGCCAGGTAATCTTTATGAAAGATCTTGAAATCATCTCTTGATTTGATACGCTCAAAATAGAGCATATTTTCTTCTTCGACAGGAACAGCAGGCAGGGGTTCAGTTGCTGTTAGATCTGTGTCAGAATCGGAATAAACAATAATCTCCAGAATATGATAGTCGGATAATTTCTGAATCAATGCATAATCCAGAGTTGTTCCTGCTGAAATTACAAGATGCCCATTTGGCAGTGTTACATCTTCGGCCAAAGTCATACCTGATACGGCATCGAAGATAAATATTTTTTTGCTTTCCGTCATTTTAATTCCCTCTTACTTATTCATAGATTTTAAAACCCATTATAATAAGTAAATATCGACAACATTTATAGAAATGTTTATATATTATTGCGAAATATATCAGAATTGCATGAAAAACCGCATTTTTTTAAATGCCGCTCAAAATAGATCTGAATTGGATAGAAATATGTATTGACGAATGGAATGATTCCATGTAATATATAGAGGTAAAATTAAATTAATGTTTGTCCCTTATTTAGAGTGGTGGAGATACATAGGATCTATGAAGCCCGGCAACCCCGTTTTGGAAGGTGCCAACCTGAGCGATTAAGTCAAGTCGAACAATAAGAGGATTTCTAATCATAAAATGAGAGGAGTCCTTATAAAGGACTCTTTTTTAGTTCGTATAATACAGAGTGGAAATGATGATGCATTTCGCTTTTTGATTAGTTATGGATATGGGATAAATGATTAATCGAAACAAGTTTTCATCTTTGAAAGGAAAGGTACAAGAATGGAAAAAAGATTATTTACATCAGAATCAGTAACAGAAGGCCATCCTGATAAAATCTGTGATCAGGTATCAGATGCTGTCCTTGATGCCCTTATGGCACAGGACCCATACAGCCGTGTAGCTTGCGAAACACTTACAAATACAGGTTTTGTAATGGTAATGGGTGAAGTTACAACAAAAGCAAATGTTGATATTGCACAGATCGTTAGAGATACTGTTGTTGAAATTGGATATGACAGTTCTGATAAAGGATTTGATGGTAACACATGTGCAGTTATGGTTGCACTTGATAAACAGTCTCCAGATATCGCTATGGGTGTTGATAAGGCTCTTGAAGCAAAAACTGGTGAAGACAGTGATGCAGCAATTGAAGCAATCGGTGCTGGTGATCAGGGTATGATGTTCGGTTTCGCTACTAATGAAACAGAAGAATATATGCCATATTCAGCAGCTCTTGCTCAGAAACTTGCAAGAAGACTGACAGAAGTAAGAAAGAACGGAACACTCAGCTATTTAAGACCAGATGGTAAAACTCAGGTTACAGTTGAATATGATGAAAATGATAAGCCTGTTAGACTTGATGCAATCGTTGTTTCTACACAGCATGCTCCAGAAGTTTCACAGGAACAGATTCATGCAGATATCAAAAAGTATGTAATCGATGCAATCGTAGATCCAGCTATGGTTGATGCTGATACTAATATCTTCATCAATCCAACAGGACGTTTCGTAATCGGTGGTCCTAATGGTGATAGTGGTCTTACAGGACGTAAGATTATTGTAGATACTTATGGTGGATATGCTCGTCACGGCGGTGGCGCTTTCTCAGGTAAGGATTGTACAAAGGTTGACCGTTCTGCAGCTTATGCAGCACGTTATGTTGCAAAGAATATCGTTGCAGCTGGCCTTGCTGACAAATGTGAAATTCAGCTTTCATATGCAATCGGTGTTGCACATCCAACATCTGTAAGAGTTGATACATTTGGTACAGGCAAGCTCTCAGAAGAGAAACTTGTTGAAATCGTAAGAGAGAACTTCGATTTACGTCCAGCAGGAATTATTAACATGCTGAACTTAAGAAGACCTATTTACAAACAGACAGCAGCTTACGGACATTTCGGTAGAAATGATCTGAACCTTCCATGGGAAGCACTTGATAAAGTTGATGTTCTTGCAAAATATGCAAAATAATGATCCTGTTAGGGATTAGTATATAGAAAAAATACTGTTGCACAT
The DNA here is from genome assembly GCA_905215405.1 of uncultured bacterium. GTDB lineage: Bacteria > Bacillota > Clostridia > Lachnospirales > Lachnospiraceae > CAJMQE01. Next base: position 66,004 of record CAJMQE010000005.1, on the reverse strand, counting down.
TATTGTGACTTTGTTCATAATACAGTGTAGCAGTATTTTTTTGCGCTCAGAGCGGTGACCGGATCTGAGTCCGGTTTTGTAACAGCCTTGCGTTTTGCATGGAATCGCCCGAACGAACGGATATTTAAAAATAATGAAGTGAGGGAAATATGAATAGTTATACAATGACAGAGTGGATGGCGTTTTTTTACATTTACTGTTTCCTTGGGTGGTGTATCGAGTCGACCATCGTATCAGTTACACATAGAAAAGTAGTGAACAGAGGGTTTTTGACAGGGCCAATTCTGCCGCTCTACGGGCTTGGGGCAGTGGTCATGCTGGTTTCAACGATCTGGGTCAGAGAGCAGCTCGTACTGGTCTACATTTTTGGAGTGATTGGGCCTACGATCCTTGAGTATGTGACTGGAGCGATTATGGAAGCAGTGTTTAAAATCAGATACTGGGATTATTCCGATAAAAAGTTCAATATCTATGGTTATATCTGCCTGAAGTCTTCGTTGTTCTGGGGCGTTCTCTCGATTCTTCTGGTAGAATTTGTACATCAGTACGTGGAGATTGCGATTGCTCAAATTCCAATACAGAAACTTCAGATTGGAATACTCGCTGTAACGGTGCTGTTTATGGTGGATGTGGCAGATGCATTTAAAAAGGCCTTTGATATGCAGAAATGGCTCGACTATGCGACTCAGATCAGAAGCGAGCTGAATGAACTGACACTTTGGGCGACTGAATTTAAAGAAAGTTTTGGCGGGGCAGAAAGTGTGCGCCAGATCGAATTTATGCGCAGACAGGAAGAGAGAATAGAGAAGTTAAAACAGGAACTGGAGAGCGCAAAGCAAAAAGTTGGAGCATTTAAAAAATCAGTGGTAAGTTTTCCATCTGCAACATCCGATAGATTTAGTGATGCACTACAGGAACTGAAGCAAATTTTTGGAAAATAATAGAATTTGTTAGATAATAAGAACATAATTTTGTGTATTAAGAAAAATAGAAAATGTTGTTGCATAATAACGATTTTATGCAGAGGTACACAGCTAGAAAAAGCGTGAAAAAATTGTGTTTTTTTAAAATAGGACTTTTAAAATCGATAAATGTTGTATATAATGATAGTTAGCCATATAATGCGATAGGTAATGTCGTGTTACTGACAAGAGATAAAGATAATTACATCATGAAAAAAACACTGGATACACAACCGGATACAAACCGATGTAATTATATGAATAAATATGAATAGAAGCGAAATTTAATCAAAACACTAGTTTAGTAGATAGAAAGGGGATTATCATGTTAACAACTGATATCGGAATTGATTTAGGAACTGCCAGCATTCTGGTTTATATAAGAGGCAAAGGCGTAGTATTAAAAGAACCATCAGTAGTAGCATTTGACCGTGATACAAATAAAATTAAAGCAATTGGTGAAGAAGCAAGACTTATGCTTGGTAGAACACCTGGAAATATAGTAGCAGTAAGACCTTTAAGACAGGGTGTAATCTCAGATTATACAGTAACAGAGAAGATGCTGAAGTACTTTATTCAGAAAGCACTCGGTAAGAGAACACTGAAGAAACCTAGAATCAGCGTTTGTGTACCTAGTGGTGTTACAGAAGTTGAAAAGAAAGCAGTTGAAGATGCTACAATGCAGGCTGGAGCAAGAGAAGTCGCAATTATCGAAGAACCTATTGCAGCAGCGATTGGAGCTGGAATCGACATTTCCAGACCATGCGGTAATATGATCGTAGATATCGGTGGTGGTACAACAGATATAGCGGTTATCTCCCTTGGAGGTACTGTTGTAAGCACATCAATCAAAATTGCAGGTGATGATTTCGATGAAGCGCTGGTTAGATATATGCGTAAGAAACATAACCTTTTAATTGGTGAAAGAACAGCGGAGGATATTAAGATCAAGATCGGTTCTGCATATCCTAGAACAGAAGTTTCAACGATGAACGTCAGAGGACGTAACCTGGTAACAGGTCTTCCAAAGACTGTTGAAGTAACATCAGAAGAAACAGAATCTGCTTTAAGAGAAGCTACATCACAGATCGTAGAAGCAGTACACAGCGTTCTTGAAAAAACTCCACCAGAACTTGCATCCGATATTGCAGACAGAGGTATCGTATTAACAGGCGGCGGTAGTCTTTTACAGGGCCTTGAGGACCTGATCGAAGCAAAGACAGGAATTAATACAATGACAGCTGAAGATCCAATGACAGCTGTAGCAATTGGTACAGGTAAATTTATTGAGTTCTTAAGTGGAGACAGAGATCCACAGTAAGAAGAATGAGGAGTAGAGACTATGGTAAAGGGTTTATACACAGCTTATACAGGCCTGATCAATCAGCAGAACAGACTGGATGTTGTATCCAATAACCTTGCAAATTCGACAACGACCGGATTTAAAAAGGAAGGGTGTACAAGCCAGTCATTCGATGATGTTATGGCAATTAAGGTGCATGATGCCAGCAGTGGCTATCTGAATCAGAATATTGGAAGTCTGAACCTTGGTGTTAAGATAGGCGAAACATATCGTGACTACAGTCAGGGATCATTAAAATCTACAGGTAATACATGGGATCTTGCTCTTACAGGAGATGGATTTTTCTCCGTTTCTTTTACAAATAAAGCAGGTGAAGAATCTATTATGTATACTCGTGATGGTTCCTTTACAACAACGCAGGATGGTTATCTTGTGACAAAAGACGGTGATTACGTATTGGGTCAGAATGGTTATATCCAGGTGGATCCTGATGCAACGATCAGCGTTGATGAGATGGGTAATATTTTTGCAGACAACCAGCAGGTTGACCAGCTCCAGATCGTAGACTTTGAAGACTACAATTACCTGGAAGCATATGGCGAAAACCTTTATAGAGCAGTTGATGGTGCTACAGAGAAAGATGCAACATCAGGTGTTATGCAGGGATATCTGGAAATGTCCAATGTCAATGTTGTACAGGAGATGGTTCAGATGATCACAATTTCAAGAGCATTTGAAACCAACCAGAAAGTTATGAATTCAATTGATGAAACACTTGGTAAAGCGGTTACACTTGGCCAGGTACAGTAGTAGAAACTTTTACATGGAGTATCGATAAAAGGAGGGAATTTTATGTTACGTTCATTATGGACAGCTGCCTCTGGTATGACAGCACAGCAGACAAATGTTGATACAATTGCAAATAACCTTGCAAATGTCAACACAACAGGTTACAAATCTGAAACAGCAGAATTTAAATCTCTGTTATATCAGAATTTACAGTCAAAGACAACATCAGCTAATGGAGATCAGAAACCAGTCAGCGCACAGGTCGGTCTCGGTGTTAGAAATTCATCTATCACTTCCCATTATACACAGGGTGCGTTCCTGACAAGCGATAGCAATACTGCTTATGCAATAACAGGATCAGGCTTCTTTGGTATTCAGGGAACAGATGGCAATACATATTATACACGTAATGGTGACTTCGTACTTGGTAGAACAGAAGATGGTCTGATGCTTTGTACAACAGAAGGTAATGCTGTATTAGGAACAGATGGTAATCCAATTACTTTTGATGCGGACTACGATACAACACAGATCACTGTTGATGAATATGGTAATTTCTATTATCCTGATGATACAAATAACCCTGTCGCAACAGGACAGCAGATCGGATTGTTCCAGTTCTCTAACCCATCAGGTCTTGAAAAGACAACATCCAGTCTTCTCCGTGAAACAGATGCATCTGGTGCAGCAACAAATGAAGGAAATGGAGAAACTGTAACAAGAAGTAGGATCAAGTCTGGCGCATTAGAAGCATCCAATGTTAATGTAGCAACAGAAATGGTCAACCTGATTACGGCACAGAGAGCTTATGAATTGAACTCAAAAGCAATTCAGGCATCTGATGACATGTTATCCCAGGCTAACAATCTGAAAAGATAAGTAGGAGGACTTTCTCATGAGTGATATGATAACAAGTGCACTTAACAATGCAACCAGTTCTTCTACCAGTTCAGCAACAAGTGCACTGGAGAGCAAACTGTCATCTTCAGATTTATCCAATGCATCTGATGACGAACTTTTATCTGTCTGCAAGGACTTTGAGTCATATTTTGTAGAGCAGATTTTTAAAGGCATGGAGAAAATGGTGCCAAAGGATGAAGATGAAGATTCATCCACAAGTTCCATGAAGGATTATTATCAGGAAGAGCTTTTTAGCAAGTATGCAGAAAGTGCTTCTGAATCCAACGGTGGAAAAGGAATTGGACTTGCGCAGATGTTATATGAGCAGATGAAACGTTACTATAATATTGGTGATGATTCTTCTACTGACAGTACAACATCCAATTCAACGACTGCAGCAGCCGGTTCTACAGCAGAGTCTGCAAAGACAACTGAGATCGAAAAGAATCAGACTGCAGCGCAGGATAAGATTACAGCAACCACAGCACAGACAATCTAGGATTTTCTGTGTCTGATTGTATAGATTCGGAGAGAATATTTACTTCGAAAAGAAGAAAAGCTAATTATTAGCTAAAATGTTATATGGTAAATGAACAACTTTAATATTTCAGATATATTGGGCAGTATATCTGTGCAGAAGGTGTGTGTGGATTGGATGCGACCGGTTTGGTGGCTTATTTCTGGTTCGTATGCACTTTTTTGCTTTTTTATATAGAATAAATCTGGAGGAGGAATTACATTTGATACCCAATAGTCAGGATGATGCTGTTACGATTGAGGGATTTATAGACAGTATTATATTTAGAAATGAGGACAATGGCTATACAGTCTTTTCTATTGTAATGGATGGAAAAGAGCTGACCTGTGTTGGAACGCTGAGCTATATCAATGAGGGTGAATTTATTAGCGCAACAGGAGAATATGTCATGCACCCGGTCTATGACAGGCAGTTCAAAGTCAGATCATATGAAATCAGGGTACCAGAGGATATCCAGTCGGTAAAAAGGTATCTGTCATCCGGAGCAATCAAAGGAATTGGCGAGAAACTGGCAGAAAATATTGTGAAAAAGTTTGGAGACGATACATTTCGTATTATGGAGGAAGAGCCAGAACGTCTGTCGGAAATCAAAGGAATCAGTGAAAAGAAAGCACAGGAAATAGCGGAGCAGCTGGTCGAAAAGAAAGATATGAGAAAGGCGATGATGTTCTTACAGGATTATGGCATCAATATGAACCTTTCCAACAAGATCTATACCCAGTATGGTTCTGATATTTATACGATCGTAAAACAGAATCCCTATAAACTGGCTGATGACATCAGCGGAATTGGATTTAAGATTGCAGATGAGATCGCACAAAAAGTTGGTATTAAATCAGATTCGGATTTTCGTATCCGGAGCGGCATCTTATATGAACTGCTTCGTGCAACTTCAAACGGACATGTCTATCTTCCGCTGGATGATCTGACCAGATATACGAAGGAACTTTTGCTGATCGATATTACAGATATGGATAAATATATTATGGATCTTGCGATAGATAAAAAGATTATAGTAAAGGACGTGGATGGAAAGAAGATCGTGTATGCATCCACCTATTACTATATGGAATTGAATTCTGCAGGCATGCTGATCGATCTTGATATCAAATATGAAGAGACACAGGAAAACATGGACAGGTATATTTCTTCTATAGAAAAGCAATTGGAAATTACACTGGATGACTATCAGAGAAAGGCAGTCAAAGGAGCAATCCTCAATGGTGTAATGGTAATTACAGGTGGTCCTGGTACTGGTAAAACGACCACAATTAATACCATAATCCGCTATTTTGAAATGGAAGGGCTGAATATCAGGCTGGCAGCACCAACGGGGCGTGCGGCGAAGAGAATGTCCGAGACAACAGGATATGAAGCACAGACCATTCATCGACTTCTAGAACTGAATGGAAATCCGGATGAAGACAAGATTGGAATGAAGTTCGAACGAAATGAGGGAAATCCACTGGAGGCAGATGTCATAATTATTGATGAAATGTCAATGGTGGATATCAGTCTGATGAGTTCACTGTTAAAAGCAGTTGCAGTTGGAACAAGACTGATTCTTGTGGGAGACGTCGATCAGCTTCCGTCAGTCGGACCTGGAAATGTGTTAAAGGATATTATTCAGTCGGACTGTTTTAATGTAGTAATGCTTTCTAAGATCTTTCGACAGGCAGCCGAAAGTGAAATTATTACAAATGCACATAAGATCAACCATGGTGAGAGAGTCGTACTGAATAAATATAGCAAAGACTTTTTGTTTGTAAAAAGAGATTCGCCGGAGGCAATTATTGGGGCGATGTGTACATTACTGAGAGATAAGCTCCCTAATTATGTGAAAGCGGATATCAATGAGATTCAGGTGCTGACACCAATGAAAAAAGGTGCAGTCGGAGTTGAAAAGCTGAACAAGATCTTTCAGGAATTTTTGAATCCAGGTGATAAGGGAAAAGCAGAGAAAGAATATGGAGACGTTACATTTCGTGTGGGCGACAAAGTAATGCAGATCAAGAATAATTATCAGCTGGAATGGGAAAAACGAAGCAGCCACGGCATTGCAATGGATACAGGAACTGGCGTATTTAATGGAGATATGGGTACGATTGACGCCATTAATCTTTTTTCTCAGGAACTGATCGTACGGTTCGATGACGAACGGTATGTGACTTATCCATTTAAACAGCTGGAAGAACTGGAGCTGGCATACGCGGTTACCATTCATAAGTCCCAGGGTAGCGAGTATCCGGCGGTCATCATACCAATGTTTTCGGGACCAAGGATGCTGATGACCAGAAATCTGCTCTATACTGCGGTAACAAGGGCAAGAACTTGTGTGTGTATGGTTGGTGTTGAAAATTGCTTTCATGATATGATCGGGAATGTGAGTGAACAGCTACGGTATTCGACACTGGATGTAAGAATTCGGGAAATTAGGGAAGAACGAAACAGGGAATAGTGCAAGAACTGTCAGAAATAGGAAGTCGTTATAAACAGGGGGGGATGACATATGGGGGAAAGCACCGCGTTAGAACAGGTAAAAGTAGTAGGGGCAAAGGTCTTACAGAAAATGCTTGCCCTGTTGTATCCGTATACCTGTCCAATTTGTGGGAAGGTACCGAAAAAAGTGAATGGAAAATATGAACGGATCTGTCCAGAATGTACTGGAAAGCTACATTATATTCATTCGCCCAGATGCCTTGTCTGCGGAAAGCCTGTTGATTCTTACGAGACAGAACTGTGCTTTGACTGCTCTAGAAGAGAACATCTTTTTACACAGGGAACCGGAGTGTGGACTTACACGGACGAGATCAAGAATTCAATTTATGATTTTAAGTATCACAACAGAAGAATTAACCGGTATTTTTATGCAGAAGAAATCATTAGAAATTGTGGGAATGTTATGCGCAACTGGAATGCGGATGCTTTGATTCCGGTGCCATTACATGCGGACCGTTATAGAAAAAGAGGATACAATCAGGCAGAACTGATAGCAGAGCTGGTCGGAAAATGGATGGGGATTCCTGTAGATGCGGGCGTACTTTACCGTACAAAGAAAACAGTTCCACAAAAGGAGCTTGACGACAGGCAACGCAATAATAATGTGAAAAATGCTTTTAAAATGTCGAATAATATAGTAAAATATAAGAAAATAATACTAATTGACGATATTTATACGACCGGTACAACAATGGATGCATGTGCCGAGGCACTTTTGGCAGCTGGTGTAGAGAAGGTGTATTGCGTAAGCCTGTGCATAGGAAGAGGGTTCTGATTGTGAGATCAGTTGGAACCGGACAGTTAGTTATACGGATAGGTACTATACAGATAGGTAATATACGAATAGGTAATATACGGATGGTCCTATACAGATGTTCCTATACAGATGGTACATTACATTAACTGAAGGAAAGATTCATATTGAAGGATGAGTAAAAGAGAACAGGCAACGGGTGTTAATCAGTTTTATTAAATAAATGAGGATCAGGTACAAAAGAATGTTTGCAGCTCATGTCACATTATCGGTAAAGATATGGTGAAAAATCTGCGTTTGAGGAGGTTGTAATATGGAAGTAAGAAATTGTAAAGGATGTGGAAGACTCTATAATTATATTGGAGGATCCTACAGAAATCTCTGCCCGGATTGTGTAAGAAAAATGGAAGACAAGTTCCGGGAAGTAAAAGATTATATTGAAGATCATGATACTGCAACGATTCCTGATATTTCAAAGGAATGTGGTGTTACACCGGAACAGATAGAAAAGTGGATTCGTGAGGAACGACTGTATTTTTCTGATGATTCACCTGTTGGTATTGCATGTGAAATGTGTGGAACGAATATCAAGTCAGGTCGTTACTGTCATGCATGTAAGGAGAAGTTAACCAACAATCTGAATAGTATGTTCGAGAACAAGAAGGGATTCGAACAGAAGCCAGCAGCAAAACACGACAGGGAAAGAATGCGTTTCCTTGATAAATAAGAAGATAGAGAACGAAACTATGACTAAGGTCATAGTTCGTGACAGAAGAGATGGGTAAAATAATGAGAGGTAAGCAGACAAGAATTAGGTCTGCCTGCCTCTTTTTTTCTCTTACTGGAAAAGGATGAAAAAAAGTCTGGCTTGCTTATTAAGATTTGTCTGGCATTTACCGATAAATGTTACATCACAGTAGACAGCATGATGGAAAGAGAGGCGAACTATGATGCGAGTAGAAGCATATAGTGCGGTAAATTCAGTTTACCATGTAACTGAACAATCAACCAGTAAGGCTCAGAAAGTGTCTAAGACAAGTGATAAACTTGAAATCTCACAAACAGCCAGAGATTATCAGATAGCAAAGCAGGCGGTAAGCAATGCTTCTGATATTAGAGAAGATAAAGTGGCTGATCTGAAAGCTAAGATTCAGGCAGGAACTTATTATGTCAGCCCTGAAAAGTTTGCGGATAAGATTTTAAGTGATAGCGAAACAATTACATTTTAATAAATGTATCTGAGCGGTTTGGTTGAATTTAATTTTGTAGCGATGAGAGGTATATAAGTGGCAAGTTTAATTGAAGATTTAATTGATACACTGGATAATGAAAATAAAGAATATACAAAGCTGTTAGACTTGTCCATGCAGAAAACAGCGGTTATTGTCAAAGGGGATATTAAGAAGCTTCAGGAGATCGTTGCCAAAGAGCAGCTGATCGTTGATGATATCAATATCCTCGAGAAGAAGAGAGAAGAAGGGTTGGATGATATATCCAACGTTCTGAATATTCCGAACGAGGAACTGACGCTTAAGAGACTAATAGAAATAATGAATAAACAACCTAAGGAACATGCGGCACTGATTAAGGTTCATGATGAACTGAAAGCCACGGTCGATAATATGGTTAAGATAAATGATAACAATAAAATGTTATTACAGCAATCATTGGATATGGTTGAATTTGAACTTAACTTGGCTAAAAATGCGATGATGGCTCCCGAAACAGCAAATTATAGCAAGGATGCTTTTAATACAACTACGCAGAATCCAACAGCAGGTTCGTTCGACGCAAAACAATGATGAGGTGAGAAGATGGCAAATGGAATGACGGGATTATATGTAGGCCTTTCAGGGCTGAATGCGGCACAAAACGCACTGAATACGACTGCACATAATCTTTCCAATATTAACACAACAGGATACACAAGACAGCAGATTGGTTTTGAAGACAGCACCTATGTCAAATATGGAAACAGTGCAAATGGTGACATGCAGTATGGTCTGGGTGTTGATGTATCAGCAATCAGAAGAATCAGGGATGAACTGATCGATTCTGCTTACAGAGAATCAAATGGACGTCTTGGTTACTATTCAAGCCAGTATGAGGCATTAGAGGAAGTAGAAGATCTGTTTGGCGAATTACAGGGCGTTACTTACCAGAGCGCGCTGGACAATTTCAATAAGGCTTTGCAGGAACTTGCAAAAAATCCTGGAAGTACAGATACCAGAGCATCGGTTGTACAGTATGCAACAGCATTTATTGACAGATCTAATTCCGTATACACAGGTCTTCAGAAATATCAGTCCGATCTGAATACAAAAGTACAGACTTCTGTAGATAAGATCAATACGCTTGCATCAACAATTGCAGATCTAAATACAAAGATTTCTCAGGTCGAAGGTCTGGGACAGCATGCAAATGATCTTCGTGATCAGCGTGATAACGCACTGGATACATTAAGTGGACTGATCAAGATCAATTATAAGGAAGATTCAACAGGTAAGGTCAATGTAACTGCAGAAGGAATGCCACTGGTAACAGGCGGCACTACAACTACAATGGGAACAAAACAGGCAGGAGATACAACACTGCTGACACCTACATGGCCAGAATATGATGACAGACAGGTATTCCAGGATTATGAAGTCATCAATAATATTGATAATAATGATATTGGAGAACTGAAAGGTCTGATCCTCGCACGAGGCAGTGTTTCAGTCGACTATACAACAGTTCCAGTTGAACCAGTCAAGACAGATTATGATCTGACAACAACAGAAGGAACCGCTAAATATGAACAGGCAATGAAGGATTACGAAGAAAAATGTGATTACTACGATAAATATGTAGAACCATCTGTAATTCTGAGTACAATGGCAAGTGTTGATAAGCTGGTAAATGGTATTGTAACAGCCATCAATGATGTCCTTTGTCCTGAAACAACAACATCATTTACAGCAGCAGACGGTACTGTATATAACAATGTGACAGTTCTTGATATGAGCAAGACATCTTACGGTAGTGATGATGATAAGACGGTAGGAACAGAGTTGTTCTCCAGAACAGGAACAGATCGTTATAAACAGGTTACTGGAAATGATGGAACAGTATATTATGTAAGAAATAATACAAATGCAAATGGAAATGATTCTGATTATACACTTGGTAATATCGAAGTGAATTCAATTGTTTCTCATGATAAATCAAAATTCCCACTTACAACAGCACAAGGGGGAGAAAATTTTGAACAGGCACAGAAGCTAGTTGATGTATGGAGTGAAAAATTTGCAGCTTTAAATCCAAAGAAATATGCAAAAGAAGATTTCAATACATTTTATAACAGCTTGGTAAATTCATATTCTAATGTTGGTAACGTGTTAAAAACACTGACATCTGCACAGCAGACAATGACAGATGGATATGATAATCAGCGTAAAGCAACAGAATCTGTTTCTTCCGATGAAGAACTTTCAAATATGATTAAATTCCAGCAGGCTTACAATGCTTCATCCAGATATATCAATGCGGTTAATGAAATGCTTGAACATCTAGTAACGAGACTTGGAAGCTGATAAATAAAGAAAGCTAGGGCTGTCAGAAATGACGGACCATGACACAGATAAAGAATAAGGAAACTTTAATGGAATAGAAACTGTCTGGAGCGGGGAGCTCTGGGCAGAAGAGTACAGGAGGGAATATGGCATCAACATTTTTTGGACTTACCATTGCATATAGTGGTCTGCAGGCATCTCAGGTTGCAGTTAACACAACAGCACATAATATATCAAATGTAAGAACAGATGGATATTCAAGACAGCAGACGACCGTACAAGCAGCAGAATCATTAAAAACATATGCGAAATATGGTACGATCGGCGCCGGTGTTGAAGTTACAGATATTACACAGTTAAGAAATGCATATTACGACGTAAAATACAGAACGAACGAGACAAGTTATGGTGAGTATTCATTTAAGGAAAACTATATGACTCAGATCGGTGATTATTTTAATGAGTATGCATTAGAAGGATATACAAAATCATATCAGAGCTTTTTTACAGCTGTAGAACAGGTAAAAAATACGCCACAGTTATCATCTGCAAGAAATTCTCTGATCAATAGTGCGAAGAGTATGGCAGAGTATTTTAATACACTGTCAGAAAACCTTTCCAATCTGCAGCGAGATCTGAATGAAGAGCTGAAAACAAAGGTCGGAACGATTAATACGATCGCACAGAATCTGGCATCTTTAAATAAACAGATCAATCAGATCGAAGCTAATAATGGTGAAGCAAATGATTTGAGAGATACAAGAAACAATCTGCTTGACCAGTTATCATCAATTGCCAATATTACTACTTATAATGAAGATCTTGGTAATGGACTTTCTGCAGTAAATGTACAGTTGAACGGATATTCACTGGTAACTACATATTCCTGTTCACAGTTGGAATGTGTTCCAAGAACTGAAAAGAGAAATGCATCTGATATTGATGGATTATTCGATGTACAGTGGACTGATGGTCAGACATTTAATGGCTATAGTGCAGAACTTGGTGGTGAGTTAAAGGCACTCTTTGATTTAAGAGATGGCTGTAATGACTCAAAGGAAGTTGAGACAACAGATGCATCTGGAAACAAGACTTTATCAATTGAGTCAGAAAAGAGCACTTATAATACATCATTTAAAGGACTTCCTTACTACAAAGCGAAGTTAAATGAATTTGTGAGCACATTCACAACTGCAGTTAACGATGTTCTGACAGCAGGAAAAACAATTGATGGTAAGGATGGAATCCCACTCTTTACAATCAAATACAGCGATTCTTCTATGTCAGCAAGTACAGTAGGTGTAGATGAAAAACTGATTAAAGATGATTCACTGCTTGCAACGACATCAGATCCTACACTTGGTGAACAGTACAGCGATATTATGACAAATCTGAAAGCAATTTCTTCTTCAAAGATCTTTGAAGGTGGTACTGGTGAGAATTACCTGCAGAGTTTAATGAGTGAGGTTGCTATTGATGAAAGTAAGGCAAATACATTTACATCAAACTTCAAGAATCTGCAGAGCTCTATTAATAATCAGAGATTATCTGTTATGGGTGTTGATGAAGATGAAGAAGGTATGGATCTGATGAAATATCAGCAGTCCTACAACTTATGCTCTAAGATGATGTCAGTTATGAATGAAATATATAATAAACTGATCAATGAAACGGGATTATAAAAATAACGGAAAATCCTATCCTGTTATATAAAAAGTTTGTGCCTCGCGCGAGACCGCTCGTTCAAACTTAGGATGCGCAGATATCCTGCGCAGAATGGAGGAGAATATGAGAATTACAAATACGATGATGATTAACAGCTCTCTTTCTAATATCGCTGTTAATAAAAGTCAGATGAGTACATTAGATACACAGCTTTCAACACAGAAAAAGATCAGCAGACCTTCAGAAGATCCTATTATTGCGATCAGAGCACTGAGACTGAGATCCAATCTGAACCAGGTAAGCCAGTATCTTGATAAAAATATTCCAGATGCACAGTCCTGGATGGAAGTTACACAGGGTGCACTGTCAGAAACAAATGATGTTATCACAAGTCTTTATTCCTATTGTACACAGGGTTCCAATGATACATTTGCAACTTCAGAAAGAAGTACAATTGCTGATACACTTCAGAAATTAAAAGATACTTTTTATGAACAGGGTAATGTAGATTATGCTGGACGTTATGTGTTCACAGGCTATAAGACAAGTTCCTCACTTACATTTGCATCAACTGATGAAGCATCAAGTGTTGCTTATACAATTACACAGAACTTCACAGGAAAAGATATAGATGTAAAGACTGTTTTCCAGAACGGTGTGGATCTGGATATGGCAGATGACACAACAAAAACAGCAACAGATGTTGCATCACCATCTACAGCAGAAGTATATAGAATAACACTTGCATATGATACGGTTTCTTCAGGAAATCTTCAGGCGATTAAGTATAACAATGGTGCAGATACAATGAATATTACTAGCACAACAACAGACAGCAGTAAGGTTCCAGGAGATGATGAGGTAATACTGAATACATCTACTGGTGAATTATTACTTGGAAAGAATGCTTATGCGAAGTTAAAGAATGCAACTGATATTACTTATACATATGATAAGGATTCATTTTCTAAAGGAGATATCAAACCGGAACACTATTTTAACTGTGTAGAAAAAAATAGTGGAACAACTTATGAAAAAAGTACAGAAGGCGAAGATATCGAATATGATGTAAACTTCGCACAGAAGATGAAAGTAAATACAGAAGCAAGTGATGCATTTAGCATTAATCTGGGAAGAGATGTTGATAATCTTTCTAATGCAGTTCAGAATGTTCTTGATATCGAAGATAAGATTTCACAGATTGAAAACATGCAGGGACTTACCGCATATTCAGATTCTGATTCTCAGGCGAAACTTGCAGCAATGCTCGAAGCAGCAAATAAGGAGCATGATCTCGCAGAAGAAAATATGAAGAAACAGTTTGAATCTGGTATTACTAAGATGCAGAATTATCAGAAACAGGTAACTGCAGCATCATCTGATGTGGGTAACAGAATCTCCAGTCTAAAACTGACACAGTCAAGACTGGAAGAACAGAAGACGAACTTTACAAATCTGAAATCAAAGAATGAAGATATTGAACTGGAAGAAGTTGTTGTAAATTATTCATCAGCTGAACTGGTATACAATGCTTCTCTGTCAGCAGCAAGTAAGGTTGTCAGACAGTCATTACTTGATTTCTTATAAAATGAAAGAAAACAGTCTCACGGATGAGACTTGTATTACAAAACATAGGATGCAAAAGCGGATTTAATTTAAAATCCGCTTTTGTTCTTAAATTAGGAAATTTTGCTTACATAATTAGGACAGATTTCTATGATATAATGAAGTATAAATGAGGAAATGTGTGAGAAAATCATACAGGGAAGAACGTAGACATGGATGCGCGGGGAGTCGTGACATTCATGTGGAATGGAGGAACTATGGTAGTAGAAACAAAATGGTTTGGAACAATTGAAATCGGAGATGATAAGGTTATTATATTTGAAAAAGGTCTCCTTGGTCTGCCGGAATATAAGAAATTTACTCTGATTTTTGATCTGGATAAAACAGAAAAAAAGACAATTATGTGGTTACAGTCTCTGGAAGATAAAGAATTTGCATTACCAGTACTGGAACCGGGCAACATAATGACAGAATATGATCCGGTCGTGGAAGATGAACTGCTGAAACCACTGGGAAATATTGCAGATGCAGAACTGCTTGTACTTGTTACACTGACAGTACCTGCAGATATTACAAAGATGACATGTAACATGAAAGCTCCTTTGATTATCAATACAGATAATATGAAAGCATGTCAGCTGATTGCAGATAATGATGATTACAAAGTGAAATATCCAATATATGAAATCCTTGAGAAAGCAAAAAAAGGCGGTGAATAATTATGCTGGCATTATCCAGAAAGAAAGACGAAGCAATTGTTATCAATGATGATATCGAAATTACAGTAATTGAAGTAAAAGGCGAACAGGTCAAACTTGGAATTACAGCACCGAAATCAGTGCCAATCTATCGAAAAGAAGTATATGTACAGATTAAAGAGGCAAATAAGGCAGCAGCAGATTCTGTTGATGCAAGTGCATTGAACAATCTTTTTAAGAAGTAGACAGGCTGAATAAAATAAATATGAGGCAGTGGCATAAACGTACGGTCTTTTGGTATCTTACACAAACAAGTATCTAAACTTTTCAGGGGACGGGACCGATATAGATACTGAGAGATATCGTACAGCATAATAGCAGACAGCGGGCATCTTACAAATGGATTTTACAGGATACCCTTAATGTTTTATGGATAAGAAACTATTTAATATGTTTATGATTCACACGGAGGTGGATGGAAATTATGTCAATCGAAACTATCAATCACATTGCCGGATCCGCGCAGCTGGGAAATGGCAGTAATGGAACAGAAACAGTAGTAACGGCTACGTCTGGATCTGTACAGGACAACACAGATTCCATACAAAAGAACGCTGGCAGCACTTTGCCAGTGACAAAAAACACAAAGTCATCTAAAACAGCAGCAACAGAGGTCGCTTCAAACTTGACAGAGGCACATGAAAAAAGTGCAGAAGTACTTGATCAGTTAACTGAGAAAGAACAGAATATCAGGGAAAAAGCGAAAGAGGTCAACAAAAAGATCAACAGGAACACAGTAGCCGAATTTGGTTACAATGATCCAACAAACAGAATAACTATTAAAATAAAAGATAAAGACACTCAGGAGGTCATCAAGGAGATACCAAGTGAAAAAGCTTTGGAAATGCTGGAAAAAGCTTGGGAAATTGCTGGTATTCTTGTGGATGAGAAGAGATAAAGTACTGGGGTTATAAGGAGGAAAAAATATGGCAATCAGTTTATCAGGTCTTAGTTCAAATCTGGATACCGAATCAATTATTACACAGTTGGTATCCGCATATTCTTATAATAAACAAAAACTGGTAAAAGCACAGACAAAGCTGTCCTGGACACAGGATTCCTGGAAATCCATGAATACAAAAATTTATAACCTGTATACACAGCAGCTCGGAACATTGAAACTGACATCAGGTTACAATAAGAAAACATCGACGATCGCAAACTCACAGACAGCAAAAGTATCAGCATCATCATCTGCTGTCAGTGGTAACCAGACTCTGAAAGTCAGTCAGCTTGCATCTTCAGGCTATCTGACTGGTGGTGTTGTATCAACAGCTACCACAACAGATGGGAAAGCGACAGGCTCAACGAAGTTAAGTGATCTGACAGGAATGACAGATCTGTCTTCAGGTGCTAATTTTACAGTAACAATAGGCTCAACAACAAAAAATGTCAGCATTTCCGATACGACAACGGTTGACCAGTTTATCGCAAAACTTAAGGATGCTGGTGTCAGTGCAAGTTTTGATACAAAGAATCAGAGATTCTTTATCAACTCTAAAACATCTGGTAAAGCTGGAGACTTCTCACTGGCAGCATCAAGCAGCAATGGTTCTTCAGCATTGGCAGCTATGGGATTGCTGACAGGCGCTCCTACAGCAGCTGATCTGGCAGCAAACCCAGACGCTGGTTCTACAGAATATAAAGAGTACGTAAAATGGAGCGGCTATGGTACCGTTGATTCTTCAACAGGCAAATCTGCATGGCAGACATTTGTTGACAATGGATATACGGCAAATAGTACGGATAGTGATGATGTTAAAGCATTAAAATCATATTTTGATGCACAGTACAGTTCAAGAAAGACTTCTCTATCATCAAAAGAATCTTCTATAACAAGTAAGTATAATAATGCGCAGACAGTTATGAAAAACTACAACCAGAATGTTACGACACTGAGTTCATTAAATGATAGGAAATCAGAGCTGGAAAGCAAACTGGCAGATTCCAGTATTACAGATGATGAGAAGACTTCTTATCAGTCAGAATTGGATCAGGTAAATACCAATATTACAGCAGTCAATAAAGCGCAGGAAGATTTTACCGAAGAAGTCAGAAATAATGCGCAGACAACAATTGATACATATAGTTCTTATTTTGAAGAGAATAATGGTAAATACACAGTAAAAGAGTCTGAGCAGACAAATTTTGATGCTCAAGCACAATCTGAAGTAGATGCAGATAACAATACATTAAAGAGCACGATCGAGTCTGAAATGAGCAATAAGATCACAGCATCTTCTAATGCACTCAGCCAGATGGCAAGCGTATCTAATGCTGCAGTTAAAATTAATGGACAGGATGCAAATATTGAGTTAAATGGTGCTAGTTATACAAGTAATACGAATAACTTTTCCATCAATGGTCTGACGATCGAAGCACTGAATGTTGATACAACAGGTACAACGATTACTACAGACACCGATGTGGATGGTGTATATAATACCATTAAGAATTTCCTGAAACAATATAATTCAGTGATAACTGATATTGATACTGCATACAATGCTTCAAGTTCAAGCGGATATGAACCATTGACAGATGATGAGAAAGATGCCATGACGGATACGGAAGTGGAAAAATGGGAAACCAAGATCAAAGATTCCCTTCTCAGAAGAGATCAGACACTTGGAAGTGTATCTACTGCTTTAAAGACAGCAATGGCAAAGTCTTATACAATTAACGGTAAGAGCTACTCTATGAGTAGTTTTGGTGTAAATACATTGAACTACTTTACAGCTACCGAAAATGAAAGAGGATGTTATCATATCAATGGTGATTCTGATGATACTTATACATCAAGTAATACAGACAAGTTAAAGGAAGCAATTGCCAACGATCCTGATACTGTGTATAGTTTCTTTTCACAGCTCGCAGCCGGAGCCTATAAAGCATTGAGCGATAAAATGACATCATCTACATTAAAGAGCGCTTACAAGGTTTATAATGATAAGCAGATGGATAAAGAGTATAGTGAGTATACTACAAAAATTTCAGACTGGGAAGACAAGATCAGTACGTACGAAACTTACTACAGAAATAAGTTTACAGCGATGGAATCAGCACTGTCAAAATTGAACTCCAGTACTTCATCTCTTTCTAGTATGCTGGGCTAATACAATATATGATTTTATTCTACAAATTACTCCAGATTAATAGACTTTTTAGTTGAAAAAGGGTATAATTACAGAGAATTTGAACGAAATACATAGGATTACAGGGAGGTAAGATTATGCTGAATCAACAAGCATATTCTCAATACAATAATAGTAGGGTGTTAACGGCTTCACCAGCTGAGTTGACGCTGATGTTATATGAAGGGGCAATTAAGTTCTGTAATATTGCAATTATGGCAATCGATCAGCAGAATCCTCAGAAGGCGCATACCAATATTATTAAAGCTGAAAATATTATTCTGGAACTTCAGTCAACACTGAATCACAAATATCCGGTAGCGAAGGATTTTAACAATATTTATGATTATGTGTATGACAGAATGGTACAGGCTAATCTGAAGAAAGATAAAGACATTCTAGAAGAGGTACTTGAGCAGTTAAGAGGGCTTAGAGATACTTGGAAAGATGTTATGAAAGCAACCAGAAAATAATTCGAACAGGTGCTAGTGTATGAACAATACAGAAAATTATATCGCTATTATGATAGAAAGCCTGAACAAAAAGATTCAGGTTCTGGATCGTATCATTGAATTAAATGCGATCCAGAACAGACTTCTGAATGAAGAAAAACTGGATCTGGATAAGTTCAAGGAAAATGTCGATGCAAAATCTGTCTATGTCGATGAACTGACAAAACTTGATAATGGTTTTTCAGCGCTTTATGACAGGGTCAAAGAGATCTTAAGTACAAGAAGAGCTGCATTTACGACAGAAATTGCAACGATGAAAAGACAGATCGCGCTCATTACAGAAAAATCTGTAAAGATCCAGACGGATGAGTTGCGTAATAAGACGCTTGCAGATAGACATTTTGGCAATCTGAAGCAAAAGGTAACGCAGGCGAAGAAAGGAAGAGGCGTGGCTGCAAATTATTATAAGTCTATGAATCAGATTGATTATGAGCCACAGTTCCTTGACCAAAAAAACTAAAAAAATTTCAAAAAATAACAAAAAAAATTATAATTGGACTAAAGTTACAAATAAATAGTCCGATATATAATATAACAACAAAGAAATCTTTGTTGAACAATCAATCATGAATGGCAGGGAAGCCATTCCATAATCCAAGGAGGAAAAATACTATGGTAGTACAACACAATCTTTCAGCTATGAACACAAGCAGACAGTTAAACGGTGTTCAGAGTGCACAGTCAAAATCAACAGAAAAATTATCATCAGGTTATAGAATTAACAGAGCTGGTGATGATGCTGCTGGTCTTTCAATCTCAGAAAAAATGAGAAGCCAGATCAAAGGCTTAAACAAAGCTACTTCAAATGCTCAGGATGGTATCTCACTTATCCAGACAGCTGAAGGTGCTCTTAACGAAACACACTCAATTCTTCAGAGAATGAACGAACTTGCAACTCAGGCTGCAAACGAAACAAACACATCAACTGATAAGAACGCTATCCAGGCTGAAGTTGATCAGTTAACATCTGAAATCGATAGAATCCAGTCTACAACACAGTTCAATACAATGAACTTATTAGATGGTTCTTTCACAGGCAAAAACCTTCAGGTTGGTGCTCTTAGTGGACAGAAGATCACAATTTCAGTTGGTAAGATGAGTGCTGGATGCTTAGGTATCAGCGGACTTAAAGTTTCTTCATTCTCAACTGCTGGTTCAGCAATGGAGAAGATTCAGGCTGCTATCACTAAAGTATCAGATCAGAGATCTACACTTGGTGCTCTTCAGAACAGACTTGAACACACAATCAACAACCTTCAGACAACATCTGAAAATACATCAGCTGCTGAATCACGTATCCGTGATGTTGATATGGCATCTGAAATGGTTGAATACAGCAAGAACAACATTCTTGCTCAGGCTGGACAGTCAATGTTAGCTCAGGCTAATCAGTCAACACAGGGTGTTCTTTCATTACTTGGTTAATTTCTAAGAAGTTAATCTGTAAGGATGACTATCAGAGGAAAGGGAGTCGGAAACGGCTCCTTTTTTTCGTATTGTAAATGAAGGAGGCAGTATGGAACAATTAAAAGAAATGATCCGTCGGTTAGACAGGATCGCTACTATGCTTTATCAAAATGATAGTAAATCTCTGCAGACACTGGGGGCAGAGTTTCAGGGGATCAGTAACGGCCTTTTGCAAATATGCAGAGTTGCCCAGCCACAGGTGGCACAGGAACTGGTATCAGCGTTAAAACGGTTAATGGATGCATTTGCACAGAAAAATGTAATTACACTGGCTGATATAATCAGATATGAAATCGAAAATAAACTGATTGCGATTACACAGAATGCAACCAGTATGAACAATATAGATATAGAGATAAACGAAACAGAATCATCACAGGGAGAATCATCACAAGTAGGATATTCACATGCAGAATCATCAAAAGTAGGATCTTCACATGCAGAATCATTACAAGCAGAATCATCACAAGCAGGATCTTCACAATCAGAAATATTACAAACAGGGGCATCGGATACAGAATGCCTCGATGTAACTTTAAAAGAACAGTACCCATTTAATATGGAGCATTTGATTCTGAATGAAGAGTATTACAGAGGAAATCTGGATGCGTTGGAAGAGGCACAGGGTGGAGAAATACGCAGAATTGCTGAAAATTATTGCAATGCCTATGCAACAGAAGAGGATGATACCATTCTGATGGATGGAAACTGTAATATAGCAGTGCACAGAGGTGATTGCTGGTGTCAGCTGAATAGTCAGTATGATCCTGAGAAAGCTGCAAAAGTCTGGACAGAGAGCATGTGGGATATCAATTACAAGAGCATTCTTGTCGTTTGCGGTATTTCTAATGTGGAGTATATTCGTCAGACACTTGCAACACTAGGAAGAGAAAATCTCCTGATTGTATATGAACCGGATACCAATATATTTGCACTGAATATGCTGTATAACCGGATGGACGATATACTGCGGGATCAGAGATGCTTCCTTTTTGTGGATGATATCAATATGGATATTTTTGTAGATGCATTTGACCGACTGGTTGGATATACAGCGATGGAACTGGTAAAATTGTATGCACTACCGGTCTATGATGTGCTCTATGCGGACAAGATCAAAGCTTTTGTAACAATTTGCAGAAAACAACTGGATTACACGGCGCTGGTAGCGCAAACGATCGTTATGAAAAATGAAAATGTAATCAGTAACATTATCCGTAACCTGCAGATTGTGGAAAATAGTTCCTCTCTTTTACAACTGAAGGGGCGCTTTGATGAGAATGAAAGAAAACATATTCCGGCAATTATCGTAGCGGCGGGACCGTCTCTGGATAAAAATATTGACCAGTTGAAGCAGGCAAAGGGGAAAGCACTGATCATTGGCGTGGATTCTTCCATGAGAATGCTGCTAAAGCACGAGATTATGCCAGATCTGGTCGTAACGATCGATCCGGATAAGGAGAGAGTTCTGTTCGAAGATGAGAGAACGGATACAGTCCCAATTGTCTATTGTATGCATAGTACATTCGATATTTTAAAGAAGAATAAAAGTAGACATATACTGTATTCAAATACTAAATATATCAGTCGTCTTTTTCAAGCTTTCGATAAGAAACTTGGTGAGATTGACAGCGGTGGTTCAGTTGCAAATGCTGCATTTGCCATGGCGTCATACATTGGATTTAAGAATATTATTATGATCGGACAGGACCTGGCTTTTACAAATAATAAAAAGCATGCATCTGTTGTGTATGCGGAAAAAGGAATCAGCGAAGAAGAAAAAGATCAGTATGAAATGATTGAGGGCATCGATGGAAAGCCAATTTTGACTTATGCGAATTTCCGTGTATACAGGGACTGGTATGAAACTAAGATTGCACAGAACCAGCAGATTCATGTGATCAATGCAACTGAGGGTGGTGCAATGATCCATGGGGCAGTGAATATGACATTAAAAGATGCAATTGCACAATACTGTGATGGATTTGGACAGATAGACTTTGCGGAAAAGATAACAGGATGTGAACTGATTCTTGAGGATACACAAAAGAAAGAGTTCAGAAAGATCATTGCTGATACACTGCCAGTCTGCGACAGACTGAAAACAGATTTTGAACGGGGAAAGACCTGGTATCAGGCGATTATTGATGGAGTGGATGCACGGACTTTGACAGATGCACAACTGAAAGAGTATCTGGATAAGACAAATGCCATTATAGAAGACAGCGACAAAGAGTCTGTTATGGAATTTGTGTCCTATTACGCAAGACAGGAAGAATTAAAAGCGTCGGAAGGATTATTCAGTAGTGAGGATGATAGAAAAGATGTTGCCATGCGAGGCATCAGAGTACTGGATTCCTATATTAGTGCAGTTGAGAAAGTTCGGGAGAAATACCGGATGTTGGTAGAGGAAATGGAAATATAAATATAAATAGAACTGTAGATATAAATCTAAACGGAACTATAGATGGAATTGTAAATAGAACTGTAGATAGAAATCTAAACGGAACTATAGATGGAATTGAAAATAGAACTGTAGATAGAAATCTAAGCGGAATTATAGATGGAATTGTAAACAGAACTATAAATGGTAATATAAATGGAAACATAATATGAACATAACCCCATGCCTTTATCGTAATGGAAAGAGATAGGTATGGGGTTATTTTTTATTTGTTCTGTTCCAGATAGTATCTGGCTACAGCCAGATCGGCAAGGGCATCGATATCTACCGAGTGATCTTCTGCCATCACAAAAGCAGTCTGATTATCATTAAAACTTGTTGTTTCACAGAGATCACAGATCCTGTTGATGTAGATACAACCATTTACAACATAGTAGGGCTGCATATCCTGTCGCCTTACGGTACTGGATTGATTGAGCAGATGAACAAGGGTACCATCTGCATTTACCTGGCGAATCAGAACTGGAGCATCGCTCACGGGTGAGACGGATACCAGACTTTGCGCATTTTTCTCATAAAAAGTTCGGATAGCCTGATCGATATCTTCGCTGGTACGAAGTGGCTGAGTCGGTTGCAGAAGAACACAAAGATCATAGGAATGTCCCATATCTTCTAGTGTTCGCACTGCATGCAGGACACAGTCAATAGTCTTTGACGTATCTAAAGCCAAAGCATCAGGTCGTAAAAAAGGAACCCATGCACCATAGTTCTTTGCTACATCTGCAATTGTAGGGCTGTCTGTCGTAACGACAACATCATCAATATAGGTACTATTTATTCCACTTTCCACGGAATAGGAAAGAAGAGGTTTGCCGCACAAATCTATAATATTCTTATTTTTTATTCCTTTGCTTCCACCACGGGCAGGAATCAAAGCTAGAATTCTTCTATTCTGGTACATAATATCTCCATATCTCCAATCATTTATAAAGTCAGAATTTTGTACAGATACTGTTTAAAGTTCGCCCAGATCGACAAAATGTTTCTGCAGATTCTTCGACCAGAGGTCAGTAGAATTTAGTATATGCATAAAAGCTTCTGTACTGTTGCCAAGACCAAAGCCACCACCCTGAAAACGATGACTATCGGTGTGGGCAATCGCATGCAAAATGGCTTCCGTGTCTTCTGGAACTGATTGTATATTCTTTAAAATAGCTGGATTATAGCGGTTCTTCTGGCGGGTGCCAATGTCAATGGATGGAATGCCGTATATGCCTGTTTCGCGAATACCGGCACTACTGTTGCCGATCATAAAATCAGCATTTTTGAGAAGCGTCAAAAAGTATTCAAATCGAATGGATGGAAAGACACGGAAGTTCGTCCTTCCTTCAAAGCGTTTGTATTCATTTAAAATGACTTCTGTTCCAAGGTCGTTATTTGGATAAATAACGATGTAATTTTGATCAGATTGGATCAGGGCATCCACAACAGCCTGAATATGGTTGCCAACGACCTCGTATTCTGTCGTGACTGGATGATACATAAAGATTCCATAATGTTGAAATGGAATATTGTAGTAATCGAGCGCTGTTTGTTTTGCTGGCAGATCTGGTGAGAGCATCAGATCAATATCCGGAGAGCCAATTACATGGATGTGGCTGGTATCTTCTCCGAGCTGGATCAGTCGTTTTCTGGCTTCTTCATTGGATACAAAATGCAGATGCGCAAACTTGGAAATAGCGTGACGAATTGAATCATCAATAGTGCCGCTAATTTCACCACCTTCGATATGACCGACAAGAATATTGTTAAATGCACCGACGATTGCACCCGCAAGAGCGTCAATGCGGTCACCATGTACAAGGATCATGTCGGGCCTGATATTTTCTACATAACCGGTCAGATTACAGATTACATCACCTAGATTGTAGCTCATACTGGTCGAGTAATGCTGCCCAAGGGCCACAAATACATTTGTATAGTTATCTTTTAGCACTTCGTGATAAGTGCTTCCGTATTTTTCGAGTAAATGCATGCCGGAAACGTAGACGTAGGCTTCATACTGACTGGAATCTTCAATCGCACGAATCAGGGATTTGATCTTTCCATAATCGGCTCTTGTTCCGGTAATAAATAAAATTTTCTTCATCTGGTACACTGCTTTCCCTTATTTATAATAATGATTCATCTTCTATCAATAGGATCTGTAAGATGCCAGAGTGATTTTATTCTGGTATTTACAGATATTATAGCTTAAATGTGTAAAAAACTATATAGTATATCGGCTTTTTTGTCGAAAAATATAGGGAATAAGTCTATGAAAACATGGGAAGACCCTTTGTACGTCTGACAGATGAGGGATATGATTCATGAGAGCAGGTCAATCAGAGGAGAGCAGATCCGTGAGGGCAGATTCATGAGAGTAGGCCAATGATAGCAGATCCGTGAGGGCAGGCCTATGAGTGTAAAATCCATAAGTGCAGACCTATGAGAGCATAGAGCATCCCAAAAGCACAACCGGAGTGCGATGAATGCTTGAAAAGAGATAGGAAGCCAGTGAAGAACAGGACAAGCAGAAAATTACCAATTGAAAGAAACAGGAACAAATTGAGTAACAGCTGACTTTAAGGTATAATAAAGGATAGAGAAAAATAGAGGCGGAAAGGAGCCATACCGGAATAAGATCGAAAGAACCGGACAAAAAGTGGGAACTGTCGAATTAGGTATGGATAAAGATAAATGGACAGAATTGTGAAAATAGGACAGATAGAGATAGGAAAAGGTTGCAGACCACTTGTTATTCCGGAAATTGGAATCAATCATGAGGGAAGTCTTGCGGTTGCAAAAGAAATGGTAGATGCAGCACATAGAGCTGGTGCACGTCTGATCAAGCACCAGACACATATTGTGGAAGATGAAATGTGTTCTGTCGCAAAGAAAGTAATTCCTGGAAATTCTAATGATTCTATATACGATATCATGGCACGCTGTGCACTTTCAGAAGAGGAAGAAAAGGAACTGATGGAGTATACGGAGAGCCTTGGAATGGTATTTTTGAGTACACCGTTTTCAAGAGCTGCAGCGGACAGGCTGGAAAAATTCGGCGTAAAAGCATACAAGATCGGATCAGGAGAACTCAATAATTACCCACTGATCGAGCATATTGCGAAGTTTCATAAGCCAATGATCGTATCAACTGGTATGAATGATATTCCCGCAATTGCCAAGACTGTAAATATTTTGGAGAAATATAGCGTACCTTATGCGTTGATGCACACGACAAATTTGTATCCGACCGATCCAGCATTGATCCGCCTTGGAGCAATGACGGCAATGATGGAAGAGTTCAAAGGTGTGCCAATCGGACTTTCTGATCATTCTTTGAACAATAATGCCTGTATAGCGGCTATGGCACTGGGTGCATCTCTCGTAGAAAGACATTTCACAGATAAGATGGAACGGACTGGTCCTGATATCGTATGTTCAATGGACGAACAGAAATTAAAGGAACTTCTGGCAGCTGCGGACGAGGTACCAAAGATGCTGGGAGGAACAAAGGCAGCTGTATCACAGGAACAGGTCACAATTGATTTTGCATTTGCAACAGCAGTTTCAATCGGACCAGTTGCCAAAGGGGAAAAATTTACAATGGAGAATATCTGGGTCAAGAGACCTGGGACAGGTGAAATACCTGCAGAAGAATTTGAAGGACTGCTTGGAAAAACAGCAACCTGTGACATTGCACAGGATGTGCAGCTGACAAGAGCAATGATAGGTAAGTAATATGAAGATTTTAATCTGGAACTGGAAGGGTTTTGGAACGGAAGATATCGTGGATTGTCTGACAAAACTCGGACATACCTGTAAATGTATTGATGATCAGAGAATTAGTGAGAGAGTAAATGCTGAGTTTGATGAAGCATTTGCTAAAGTAGTGGAAAATGAACGGTATGATCTTGTTTTTACAATTAATTTTCGTCCGATCGTATCAAATAATTGTAAGAAACATGATTTGAAATATGTATCCATTGTATATGATAATCCGCTGGTCTCTCTTTACAGCTGTTCGGTCGTGAACCAGTGCAATTACATTTTTCTGTTCGACAGTTCCCAGTATTTTGAATTGAAGAATGGTGGAATTAATACAGTCTATTATATGCCGCTGGCAGTAAATATGGATCGAATCGAAGGAATGGCCTATGGACGTGCGATGGAAGAAAGATTTCATGGAGATGTGGCCTTTGTTGGTTCTATGTACAATGAGAAACATAATCTCTATGACCGATATGCAGAACAGTTACCAGATAAGATCAGAGGCTATCTGGATGGAATTATGGAGTGTCAGCTGCAGGTATACGGAGAATATTTTATTCAGAAATTGCTGACCAGAGAGGTGGTCGAAGAATTTCAGAAGATTGTGAATTATAAGACCAACACGGATGGCATAGAGTCGATTGAATACATTTATGCAGATTATTTTCTGGGTAGAAAGATAGCCCAAAAGGAGAGATTTCGTCTGCTTCAGGCATTATCAGAAGCGGTAAATGTCAATCTATATACCTACAATGAGACTCCAGATCTACCACAGATCCACAACTGCGGGCCAGTGGATTACTATGATCATATGCCATATGTGTTCCGCTATAGTAAGATCAATCTGAATATAGCACTGCGTACGATCAAAAAAGGAATTCCTTTGCGAGCCATGGATATTATGGGCTCTCATGGATTTCTAGTGAGTACGTATCAGGAAGATTTTCTACGTCATTTTACACCGGATGAGGATTTTGTATACTTTGAAAGTCAGGATGATCTGGTCAGCAAATGCAGATATTATCTCAAACATGATGCGCAGAGACAGCAGATTGCAGATAATGGTTATGGCAAAGTAAAGGAATTTCATGATTATAAGAAACGTCTACAGGAAATTCTTGAAATTGTCATGAATTCTTAATGTATGGTTGGGAAATAAGCGCAAGAGGAATCGATGACCGGTAAAAGACAGAAAATGCAGAAAATGAACAATAAAGCCGATTTTGGTTTAAAATAGAGAAATATGTGTATCGTGAAAGCAAAACTAATTGGAAATGTTGGAGAAAAAGAATGGAATATAAAGTATCGGTAATTGTTCCGGTCTATAATGCGGAACAGTATCTGGCCAGATGCCTTGGAAATCTGCTGAATCAGACACTGGCAGAAATAGAAGTGATTCTGGTCAATGATTGTTCTACAGATAGAAGTCTGCAGATTATGCAGGCTGCACAGCAGCAGTTCCCCGAAAAGGTAAAGATCATTGATCTAAAAGAAAACAGGGGACCGGGCAATGCAAGAAATCTTGGAATCGAATCAGCAAAAGGTGAATATATCGGATTTGTGGACAGTGATGATTGTGTCGATGTTCATATGTATGAGAAATTATATATGGAAGCAAAAAAGCAGGACTGTGATATCGTTGACAGCGGATTCTATTTTGAAAAGGAACAGCAGGCATATTTGTACACATCAGATGAACTGTGTGGCGCATTAAATGGGGATAAAAGGAGTCAGCTGATCGTTTCAGGTGGATATCTTGTGAGCAAAATATTCAGAAAGGCCCTTATTTTTGATAATAATTGCAGATTTCGTCCGGAATATGTGCTGGAAGATGCTGATATTCTGACTTATTTGTTTTCAGTAGCCGATTCTATTGCAAATGTAAAGGAAGTATTGTACCAGTATACAAGTACGGAGGATTCCCTGTCATCAACAAAAGACTGGAAACGTTATTGTGACAGTATTCTTAGTGCAATGCAGGGAATTGCTGATCGTGAAATGTCGTTGCCAAAGTATAAGGAGATCAGACAGGCAGTTGAATACCAACAGACACAGATGTATGTATATGCGGTAATTATGGCATTGAGTGATATGAAGCAGCAGGGAAAATGTGATGAGGAACATTTACAGAAACTGCAGGAACTGGCGAATATGCGCAAAAAGTATGTGACAGCAGGATATGATAATCCTTATATCAGAGAAAAAATAGAGCAGGATGATCTTGCAATCGCTGAAGCAAATGATTATGACCCACAACAGCTTGTAGGACTGGTGCTGGGCATGAACAGCGGAAATGGAAAGTGAAGGAGAAAAACGTGAAAGATACAGAGGTGAAAGCGGAGAATTCATATGAGGAGCAGATAAATATTTGTCTGTCTGCCGGAGCGCTTGATGAAGCCAGACGATTGTGTGAAGAATGGATTCAGACAGGACAGGAAGGCATAGAAAAATATATTTATGAGGCCGAGATTCTCTATCAGATGGGAGAAGAACAGAAAAGCGACAGGCTGATTCTGGAAACATTGCAGAAGGACTGTAATAACTATGAACTCTATTTGATGCGGGCACAACACAGACAGGCAGCAGGGGATGCAGAACATGCAAGTATTCTCTATCAACTGGCGCTTTTTTTATGTACGGATAACCAGGACCGTCAGATAATTGCGGATATGGCTGAAAACTGTGGGACAGGAGAAGAAATTTCTTCATATCGACTTGGTGTTGCGCTTGAAGATGTGATCCGGGATAGAATCCGTATGGGGGAAGTTCATAAAACATCGGAGTTCCTCGGAAAGTATCTCTTTCATGACGATCAGGAACTTGGCAGGATCTTTCTGACAGAAAATAATCTGTTGTTATACATGCAGCTGGAAGTTACGCTCTGCAATGAAAATACGGGCAGAGAGCACGATAAATCAGCTGTATATCGCTTTGACCTTGCAACATTTAAGCAACATTATACAAATTTGAAATTCTATATCAGACGTGTATGGTTCGGTCTGCCGGAAAGTATGAGAGCACTTTGCTCTTATATGGAAAAGCATGATATTTCCGTGGATATGCTGGTCGTAGTCACAAAATACAGTGTTCCGGACTGGCTCTTTTCAGATATGCTTATTAAGCTGCATGATGGGCTGGTAGAAGAGAAGGCAATTAGTGAGGAACAGATTCAGTTGCTGGAAAACTATGCTGCATTTGACCATCAGTATGGGAAAAAGTATGCAGGATATATTTTTTGGACAGAACAGTTTACGAAATGTGAGGATAATCAGTTACAGATCACGCATCTGAATTATAAAGAACAAAAAGAATCGGTAGAGGTAGAGCATAAAAAGGACAGCAAAAAGATGGCGTTCATTTTCTGCTCCAATGACAAACTTTATAGTGAAGAAGTCATTATTTATCTCAGACATCTGATCATTCCCAAAGGGTGGACAGCAGAGGTTCTTGTTGTGTGGAATGCGCCAGGTATGGCTGCGGCTTATAATTATGCGATGAATCGAAGTAATGCAAAGTATAAGACCTATATGCATCATGATACATTTCTGATTCATCCTGCATTTATTCAGGACGTAGTGGCTATGATGCAGCAGGAAAATGCTCCGGCAATGCTGGGAATTGCCGGTTGTGAAAAGCTGGAGGCGGACGCGGTATGGTGGAAAGCGGACCGTGATGGACTCTGTATGACCTGTTATCAGGAGGCTATTTTGACAATGCTGGCATCCAACAGTCTGGCAGAGGCACTTTCTGATAAAAATGGTAATAAAGAATGTAATAGAAAAGGTAATAAAGAAGGCAACAGAGAAGGTAATAAAGAAGACCAAGAGTCAGCTGTTAAAAGAGCAAAGTTTGAAAAATATCAGAAACAGGGGTATGCACCGGTACAGAGCCTAGATGGGATTCTGCTTGTTACAAAGGAGGATATTCGCTGGAGAGAGGATCTGTTCGACGGATGGCATTTTTATGATATATCACAGGGACTGGAGTTTGCCAGAAATGGTTTGCAGATCGGCTGTATCGTTGATACAGATATGTGGGTATTACATGAAACGACCATGAGAAAAGATCCGAAGGATACTTATGAAAAGTACCGTCAGATATTTTTGAAAGAATATGGAACGGACATTGTAGTAAAATAAATGTGAGACAGATACTGCAATGGAAATTGATACAAAACAGATGAAGATATAAAAAAGCGCACAGAAAAAAATCTGTGCGTTTTTTATTAGTTGCAATGTTTGGCTATAGCGTCATTTTATTACTTCTAAATATGATCTAAATATGATGTTCTTGAAAATAAACAGCATACTCACGGATAAATTTTTCACGCTCTTCATAATAGTGATTCAGACTCGTGATCTGCTGGTCGTGAATGCACCATGGAACTGGCATGGCGGGAACAACGATGCGGTAGCCATGCTGACGGAATTCCATACTCTGGGAAATGTCATAAAAATGCCAGCTTTGGATCAGATCTTCTCTCCATGGAAGATCATATTGGGTGATCATTATAAATCCATCAATTGCTTCTACATCATTGATAGCCGGGCAGTCAGGAGCAAAATTACTTTCCATGGTCTGGTAGATGACATTTGCATAGAGCCCTCCGACTCTTGGCCCATACCACATCATGCCATTATCAGGCAGATGCAGGGAACCGACCATACCGATCATTCCAATAGATGGATCAGAAAAGATCTTTAGTATCTCGGGAACAAAGTCTTTGTGGATGATAAAGGTGTCCTGATGAAGATATACCTTATATTTGGCATCGCTGTTTTGCATGCCGTAATTATAAGCAGAAGTCATAGAGTCGGCTTCTGTTAGAAAAAGTGTGGTGATTTCCATTCCGTCAGGAACGTGAAGTGCATGGATGTAGCGGTTGCACTCCTGAACATACTGCTCGTCATTGTAGCAGACGATAAAAC
The DNA here is from genome assembly GCA_905215405.1 of uncultured bacterium. Taxonomy (GTDB): domain Bacteria; phylum Bacillota; class Clostridia; order Lachnospirales; family Lachnospiraceae; genus CAJMQE01. The sequence goes on along the minus strand of CAJMQE010000005.1, from coordinate 34,458 downwards.
AGATTTTAGATGGATCTTTTTTAGGCATCAGCAGACTCTCCTTTCTCGCTTTGATTCATACTTTTATTTACATTCTGCAGATGGCTCGTAAAGTCAGGGTCCTGCGGATAAAGAAGCAGACTCTGTAAGAGTATATCATGAGCCTGTTCATAGAACTTTCGAAATTGCCAGTAGCAGGCTAGAAGTATTAAAAGTTGCTTTTTGTGAAGAGAATACAACTGGACTAGATGAGCAATGGCTGTGATAGAGATAGCGTGGTCCTTTACAGCCTGCGTCAGATCCTCAAAAGCCTGATCGGCATCGGTATCAAATTCAATATTCCAGATCAAAAATTTGTAATGATTGATATAACTGCGGATCTCTTCAATCGAAGATACATGGTCTAGCAGGGTAGTGGACTCTGCACCTGCCAGCTCATACTGGTATATATTATGGATGGCAGTCAGGACCCATGCAGTCTCGCGATAATTGCGGTAGCTGCTGATAAAACTTTCTTCTGAACACAGATGGATCAGCTGCTGACGGGTTTCACTGGTGTGTTCTGCAAGAAGATTCTGTATAAGCGCAAGAGTATCTTTTAAGGGCTGTGCCTGTTTTGATTCCTGTTCTTTCAATTCATTTGCTTCATTTTGTGCAAAAGCTTCGGTCGTAACATCATTTGGTTTGCTGTTCACAATTCGTTCCTTTCTGTAAATGATTCTGTAAATCATAATTTTTTGGGGACATACTGCGTTGGTAATTATTGTTCAGGAAAAGCTATATCCAGCATCTGTGGAATTCTTGTACGGTAGGAATGCAGCCGGCTCACCGTCTCAAATCCTTTTGCTGCAATTTTTTCACGTTCATTGTCATGAGTCAGATAATAACCAGTTTTTTCGTCCAGTTCTTCAAGGCTGGTGTAATATTCGAGATCGGAACCAGGGGTGAAGAATTCAGAAAGCTCTGCCTGATAATTGGTGATTAAAAAGCCGCCACAGCCAAGTACATCAAAAATTCGCAGGGAAAGACCGGAGCGAATGGATTTGGCAGTGATGTTCAGATTGACTTTGCTATGCTGGAAGATCAGAGGCATTTCGTCCATGGAACGGGCAAAACCACGGTTATGAATACCAGGAATTCCGGAGGTATCGCTTCCAGTATAGATATCTACATGATAGTGTCCGGCAAGCATGCGTAGGGCACGGAGACGTTCTTGTTCTGCAACTTTTACGCTCATGTACTGCTGGGCAACTACTGCCTTATAGTTTTCCTCACAATTAGGCGGAAATTCATAGAAACCAGGCGTGGACTTACGAAATGTTTCCACGAAGGCATCAGTCAATACTTCTTCCATAAAATTATAGCCATATACGTTGAGCTGCGCTTCAATCAGACCTTCTGCAAAGCCGCGCTCATATTCAGGAAGAACAGCTCTGTTATAAGGGCATTTTTCAGAATAGAGGGAGCCAATAAAGGAGACATCACTGGTAAATTTCTTTCGCTGCATTGCTGAGGCGTTCTGGCAGACCTGCTGATTCCGCTCGACATTGGTCGCAAGTGCAATGTGAAAAACATGGCCTGGATTTTTTGGCTCGAATTCACGATAAAGTTCACGGTCAAAGAGGAAAATGCGGTTGCATTCATTGCGCAATGCATTGGAATATAATTCAAGAACAGGACTGTCTACGATCAAAGAAAGATAAGGAATCTTCATAACGTTGCATAGATCGGAAATCCAAGGAAAAAAGTTAATCGTAAACACAAAGAGATATTGATCCTCCATAAGGATCGGACTCAGACGCTGGACACCTTTTAACGGGGTGATAGCCTTGTCATGGATTTCCATGGTCTCCTGTGTGACCGCAAACCCAAAGTGCTGCAACGTATCTATAAGATCGGGTTCACAAATGCTCCCGTACCTGTAAAATAAAACCTTCATATCTATACTCCTATCAGTAAAACATTATCTGTTTTCCTCTTCTTATTTTTCGACTCTGTCCTATTATAATTCGACTGATTATGCTATAATATTTACATCAGAATCGTTAATACTATAGATTTTACTATAGAATTTATATTTATGACAACCATTTTAAACCGTGGCGGATGAAAAAGGGGAGAAATGGGATCTTTTAGCGTCAGGATAAGATGATTACGAAAGGGAATATATTTTATGAATCACATTGTTTTTTACCGGTGGGGGAACTGTTATGAGCAGTCGTTTGTAAACAATCTGAAAGAAATGGGAATTCAGGTGGATTCTATTCTTGGACAGATGACTGATTATGACGAAGATGCGCAAATGGAAGCAGCATTTCTTCAGTATTTTAATACCTGCATACACAATCAGACCGGTTGTGCAGCAGTCATTTCAGTGGATTATTTTCCACTTCTTTCACGGATTTGCCAGCAGATCAGAATTCCATATATCTGTTGGACAGTAGATAATCCGATGACCAGTATGTATTCAGAAACTATCACCAACAGTTACAACTATATATTCAGTTTTGATAAAATTCAGTGTCAGATCATTCGCAATATGGGACAGGAACATTGTTATCATATGCCACTGGCAACAGATCTTAGGCAGTGGGAGAAAGTCTGCATTTCAGAGGATGATAAAACTGAATATGCAGGTGATGTTACGCTTGTCGCAAATCTATACAATGATGAGATAACGAACAAATATCAGGGACTCCAGACACTTCCGGCCTATCTGAAAGGATATCTGGATGCTATTGTTGCAGCACAGCTGAAAATTTACGGCACAAATATGGTAGAAGAACTGCTGCCAGACAGGATCCTACAGGATCTAAAAAAATATCTGCAGATGGATATGGGGCCAAAGTACAAGGATGTATATCGTGTGCTTGTTTCAGATATGCTCAATCGCCAGATCTCCATGGTAGAGAGAAGAGAGGTACTCAATACACTGGGACAGGATTTTGATGTCGTTCTACATACAAGTTCGGACCGTTCCGCAATCACAGCACCAAAGATTATTCATAAAGGATTCGTCGACTATATGACAGTCATGCCAAAAATCTTTCAGCTCAGTAAGATCAATCTGAATATTACAAGCAAATCCATTCAGTCAGGGATTCCACTGCGTGTTATTGATATTTTAGGATGCGGTGGTTTTGTGATCAGTAATTATCAGCCGGAACTGGCAGAGTTGTTCGAACCTGGAAAAGAGATCGTTCTTTACGAGAGTATGGATCACCTGCATGAACTGGTTGGATATTATCTGAGCCATGAGGAAGAAAGACAGCAGATAGCGCGTGCAGGGCATGAAAAGGTCAAAAAGGAATTTAACTTTACGGGTAAATTGCAGCAGATGCTTGAAACAGCCGGTGTCCTATCATTCGTGAAGGAGGCTGACCATTGATCTCAATATGTATCATTACAAGAAATGAAGCGGAAAAGTTGAAAAAATGTCTGGAGGCAATTCGTAAGAACTGTGACACAGAGCAGGTTGAAATTGTTGTCGTGGATACAGGTTCTACGGATGACAGTATTGCGGTGGCAAAGACATTTACAGAGCAGGTCTATACATTTAGCTGGTGCAACGATTTCTCTGCAGCCAGAAACTTTTGTATCGATCAGGCATCAGGAGAATATATTCTGAGTCTGGATACCGATGAGTACATTACCTCTATGGATTGGGAAAAATTGCAGCAATTATGCCACCAGTACCCAAAGGCGGTCGGCCGTCTGAATATCCGTAATCTGACGGGAAGTGGGAATGAAGCAGGACTGTCATCGGAAAAGGTGAACCGTTTTTTCTCTAAGGAAATGTATTGTTTTACAGGAACGATTCATGAACAGGTTACAGCAAGGCTCACGCATATGGATGATTTGGAAAGGACGGATGAGACTGTTGCTGGTAATGAGGAATTTTCAACTTATGATCTTCCAATAACGGTAGATCATGATGGGTATCAGGGAACTCCACAGCAGCTTCAGGAAAAGGCGAAGCGCAATATCAATCTGCTAAAGAGCCGGCTTGAGAGAGCGCGGGACCCATATATACTTTATCAGACGGGAAAAAGCTATTACATGATTCATGACTACGACAAGGCGTGTATGTACTTTGAAGAAGCAACGACTTTTGATCTGGATCCAAGGCTTGAATATGTCAGGGATTTGATCAATTCCTATGGGTACACGCTTTTAAATACCAGACAATATGAAAAGGCTCTGTTTTTTGAAAATATTTATCAGGAGTTTGGAAAGAGCGCTGACTTTCAGTTTTTGATGGGGCTGATCTATATGAATAATGCCAGGTTCGAGGATGCCATACAGGAGTTTGAAAAAGCTACGTGCCACGAGGAATGTGTGATCGAAGGTGTCAATTCCTATAAGGCGTTCTACAACATCGGCGTGATCTATGAGTGCCTTGGAAAAACACAAGAAGCTCTTTTTAATTACCGCAAATGTGGAAGCTATGCATTGGCAAAGAAGAGAATTGAAGCGTTAAAAAATGGCATGTAAATGGCTTAAAATGCACGAAAACGTATTTCAGGTGTTATACAATACTTTATCTATGACGATACATAGATAGAGTTATTTTTAAAATTTTGTTCGGTTCGTTATAAATTATAAATAATTGAAATCAGACATCAGATAAATATCACAATCTGTAGTAGCAGGTTTTGGGAAGAAACAGATCAGTTCGACCAGAATGACAAAGGCAGCAGACAGGGCGTGAAAAAATGGGAGGACGTATGAAAAAGGTTATTACATATGGTACATTCGATTTGTTTCATCAGGGACATTTAAATCTTTTAAAGCGTGCAAAAGAATTAGGGGATTATCTAATTGTTGGAGTGACTACAGAACATTTCGATGAAGCAAGAGGAAAAGTCAATGTGATTGATTCAACATTGGATCGTATTGAAAATGTAAGAAAAACTGGACTTGCAGATGAGATCATTATAGAAGATCATGTAGGACAGAAAATTGAAGATATACAGAAATATGGCGTGGATACTTTTACGGTAGGATCGGATTGGGTCGGTACATTCGATTATTTGAGAACATTTTGCAATGTCGTATATCTTGAGAGAACACCAGATGTTTCATCGACCATGCTGAGAACGAGCAAGTTCCAGATCGTTAAGATCGGAATCGTGGGTACTGGACGAATCGCACCACGATTTGTCTCAGAGGGTAAATATGTCAGTGGAGCAAATATCGTCTGCGCATATAATCCAGAAGAAGAAAGTGGCAAAGCTTTTCAGGAGCAATATGAGATCGATACCTATCATAATGATTATGATGCGTTTTTGAACAGAGTGGATGCAGTTTATATTGCCTCTCCGAACGAGACGCACTATTCATATGCGAAGCGTGCATTGCAAGCTGGAAAGCATGTATTAAGTGAAAAGCCAGTCGCATTTTCAAAAGTAGAGGCCATGGAATTGTATCAGCTGGCAAAAAACAACGGTAAAGTATTACTGGAGGGAATCAAAACAGCATACTGTCCAGGGTTTCAGCAGTTGATCAATGTAATTCACAGTGGAAAGATCGGGGAAGTCAGAGATGTGGAAGCCTGTTTTACAAGACTTGCAAATCCATACTCAAGAGAGTGCTCTGATCCGGATTATGGCGGAGCATTTCTGGAGTTCGGTGCATATACACTGCTGCCGATATTTAAGTTGTTTGGTCTTGATTACAAAGAAGTCCGGATCGATAGTATTCTGGGTGAAAATGGTGTTGACTTGTATACAAAAATTCAGCTTTTTTATGATAAGGGAATGGCAACAGCAAAGTGTGGCGTTGGTGTAAAATCAGAAGGACAGCTGGTCGTGGCAGGAACTGAAGGGTATCTGCTTGCAGAATCTCCATGGTGGTTGACCAAAAAATTTGTACTCAGATACGAAGACGCTACAAAAGTAGAGACCTATGAACCAAGTTTTCAGGGCGACGGTCTTCGTTATGAAATGAGTGAGTTTGTCTCACAGATCAATGGAATGAATAAGAATGGATATAAGCTGACACAGGAAGAGGCTGTTGCGATGGCAGATATCACAGAGCGGTTCATGAAGAAAAGATGGGAAAGTAGAAAAAATGATTAAACTTGGAATAATCGGGACAGGAAGAATTGCAAAGAGATTTGTACAGGACGCTGTAAGAGTAAAGAATGTTGAAATTGTATGTGTATATAATCCACATCCAGAAAGCGCCATGAGATTTGCAAATGAGATGGGGATTAGCGACTATACAACTGATTTCTCACATTTTCAGGAATTGGTAGATGCAGTTTATATTGCGTCTCCACATGAAACACATTTTTCCTATGCAAGAGAGCTTTTGATGAGTGGCAGACATGTACTATGTGAAAAACCACTGGCATTATCGAAGAAGCAGGCGGAAGAGCTTTTTGATGTCGCCAAAGAGAAGAAATGTATTTTACTTGAAGCGGTAAAGACTTCCTATTGTCCTGGATTCCTTGCGATGATAGAAAAGGCACAAAGCGGTGCAATTGGTGAAATATGTGATGTAGAAAGCTGCTTTACAAAGTTGGTTCCGCAGGATGTCAGAGAACTGACAGATACCTTGTATGGTGGCAGTGTAACAGAACTTGGAAGCTATGTACTTTTACCAGTGCTTAGATTGCTTGGAACAAAATATGAACAGGTAAAGTTCACTTCGATCAAGGCGGGTAATGGACTGGATCTATTCACGAGAATACAGGTCACATACCAAAATGCGATAGGCATGGGAAAGACCGGACTTGGGGTGAAATCAGAGGGGCAGCTGCTTATTTCAGGAACAAAGGGATATATCCTTGCAGAGGCACCATGGTGGCTCACGAAAAAATTTGAAGTACGATTTGAAGATGAAGCAAAAAGGGAAGCTTATGAATATCCATTTGAAGCGAATGGCTTGTGGTATGAGCTTGAATTCTTTGCAAAGGCAATTGAGGACAGAGCCTATGTGGATCAAAATAGAATAGGAATCAGAAAAGAGGAAAGCATTGCAATTGCTTCTATTATGGAAAAATTTCTGAGTGAGAGAGGAAAAGAGTTATGTTAGAAATTGATAATACTACATTAAGACAGATCCAGATGATTCAGCTTGAAATGCTGGAAGAAGTAGATCGAATTTGTAAGAAATGTAATATTCATTACAATATTATTGCAGGAACACTGCTCGGCGCAGTAAGACATGGAGGGTATATTCCATGGGATGATGATGCAGATGTTGCGTTGTTACGAGAAGAGTATGAAAAGTTCAGAATTGCATGTAAAACAGAACTGGATAAGACAAGATTTGTATTTCAGGATCATCGTAATACCAAAGGATACCGCTGGGGATATGGAAAACTTAGAAGAAAGAATACTCTGTTTTTAAGAGAACATCAGGAACACATGCCATATATGCAGGGAATCTTTATTGATGTTTTTCCACTTGATAGTGTACCGGATAATTACTTCCTCAGAAGCATCAAGAATTTCGAATGTTTTTGCGTTAGAAAAGTTCTCTGGTCAAAGGTTGGGAAGATTGCGGATAAGAATTTCTTTATGCGTAAATGGTATGCACTGCTCGATAAAATACCAGAAGAGAGTGTATTTCGTCATTATCACGTCATGATCCATCACGCTGGAAAGAAAAAGACCAGAATGGTTCGAATCCTGATGTTCCCGACACCGAATGAGGAGTATGGTTATTATAGGAACTGGTATGAAAATAGTGTTGATACAGTTTTTGAAGGTAAAACATTTCAGGGAATCTGTGATTATGACAGTTACTTGAGTTTTAAGTTCAAGAATTATATGGAACTGCCTCCAATGGATCAGAGAAAAGTTCATCCGGTGAGCAAGCTGAAATTATTAGATGGGATCGTAAGAAATGATTGAGTGTCATAGTGCAAATGAGCTATTACAAATGCTTGCAGATAGAAAAATTATTATCTATGGAGCTGGGCATGTAGCCAAAAAATTTCTCCTTGCATTAGCAGACAGGCAGCTGGATAGGCAGGTATCTCAGATCGTTGTTACAGGAGCTGTTTCTAAAGAACAATTCATTCAGGGGATTCCGGTCAGAAGTGTAGAAGAGTTGAGCATTACGAAAGAAGAGATAATTTGTATCTGTGTACACCAGGCAATAAAAGATCAGATTATAGATTTGCTTAAGGATAAAGGAATACAGAATACAGTCTGGATTTATCCATATATATATGATCTTCTACTTGGAGATCCGGTCAGAGTGAATGAAAAAGTGAGCTTATCAAGGATTCTGAAGTCCTGCAGATCGGATTACAGAATCGCAGTCCGGTACCTGGCAATAGAAGAGCATTTCGGATACAATGCAATCGGTTATGATTTTTACATCAGGGCGCAGCAGCTTCATAGTAGTAGAAAAACTGCTGAACAGCGGCTGGAAAAGTTCTGTGCGATGATCGAGAACTGGAAGAATAACGGATACAACTCCAATTTTAAAATATCGATTAATACCAATGATGAAATTATAGATGGAAATCACAGAATTGCAGCGGCATGCTATTTCAGACAATCGGAAGTTTACTGTGATATTTATAAAAGTACAATCAGTGTTACGGAACTTCATGGTGATGCAGCAATGCTGACAGAACAGACGTTGCTGCAGGGTGGATTTTATGAAAATGAGATAGAAGAACTGGAACAGATCAGAAAAAAAATATGGATGGAAAACATGTATGAAGAGTGAGAGCATAGAAAGTATTCCAGTCAGTATTATCGTACCTGTGTACAATGTAGAAGACTGGATCGATCATTGTATGGAATCAGTTGTGAAACAGACATTTTGCGATTTTGAGGTTATTCTTGTAAATGATGGTTCTACAGATAACTCAAAACATAAGTGCGAAAACTGGGCACAGAAAGATAACAGAATCAGGGTCATAACAAAAGATAATGAAGGGCCATCGGTTGCCCGAAATACGGGTATCATCAATGCAAAAGGGGAATATCTGGTGTTTTTGGATGCGGATGACTGGCTGGATGAAAATTTCCTTTTACATATGTATCAAAAAGCGATCTCTGAAAATGCTGAGATGGTCGAATGTGATGTGTATCGTGTCAATAATGATACAGGAAAGATGACTTATCGTGTTTGCTCGGGAATTATGGGCAGATCGTATACATTGGAAGAACATATGAAATACGGATATACGGCCATATGGAAATGTATGTTCGCAAAAGATCTTCTGGTCAGGAACCAGATCACATTTCCTGATTGTCATAGTGAGGCAAGAGCGATATATGCACTTTTACTGGCAAAGAGCAATAAAGTGGTCAATGTAAAGGAAGCACTTTATTATTATAGACGTTTTAGAAAAGGTTCTCTTTCTTCCACTCCACGTACGGCAAAGAATGCTAAAGTTGCAGTTGGACTGGAAGCGTTTGATTATTTGCTGGATGGATTTAAAAGATGCGGTATTGACAAACAATATGAAGCGTTGCTCCCTGAAATTGTTAAGGTAAAAATGTCAGACTTACTGGCAGGATTTTTTTACAGATGGGACAGACAGGACTTTAAAGAGCTCATGGGGAAATATCGTGATTATATTGCAGAGCGTTTTCCGGGAAGCTGGAACGAGAGCTATGTAAATCTGGGTGGATATAATCTGAATCGTGTCCTATGGCATATGAACAATCTTCATAATCCATATGGAAGATTTAATTTCAGCAGCCTGATCAGTATTGTAAACCCGGTCAGTGAACAGATAGAGTTAAAACATCAGAATAAATACCGTCAAATCATGCTGAACAGAGAAATGAATCATGCGTTCTGGAGTGTTATGAAGGAAGAACAGCCACATTTCTTATTTCTGGATCTGATAGAAGAAAGATTTGATATACTTGCATATCGCGATGGCTATCTGACAAAGAGTGATGCTTATGATGGGTGCGAGAACCAGCTTAAGGATACAAAACTTTTGTCAAGAACAAGTCAGGAATGTATGGAATTGTGGAAACAGAGTTGCCTGAAGTTCATTGAGATCATGAGAAACGATTTCCCGAATGTGACAATTGTGCTTGTTAAAAATTACCTTTGTGAGAAATATGGCGATATTCATGGTAGTGAAAATTATGAAACGATTGCAGAGATACAGGGCATGAATGTGATATTAAAGGAGTACTATACATTTTTTGTGGAAAATTGTCCTTCTTGCAGAGTTGTTGAGGCATCCGACTGTGAGTACTATTTTACAGATAAAGCGTATGAGTATGGAGTGCTTCCATCACACCTGAATGAAATCGTCAACAGACAAATTGCGAAGAAGATAGAGACGGAGATTGAGATATGAGAGATCTTTTAAGACAAAAGTATGAAAACTTATTTGAAAAATATAACTTTGAGAAACCAATTGAAGCAGGAAATATCAATTCGATTATCAAGGAGTCTTTAAAAGAGTTTTTAGCTGATAAAAAAAAGCCTGCAATTTATTGTAATGGCGGTCATACAAGAATGCTCATGGCAGATTTTATGTATGAATTAAAAAATGTAAAAGTGATCGTTGATAATTTTAGTAATGAAGCAAATAACAGTGGATTTATGAATATCAGGGATGAGGAAATGGAACAAAATGATATCGATGCAGTCATCATTTCCTCTTTTAAGTTCAGAAAAGATATTAGGGAGCGTCTCAAGAAAGAACACCCTCAGATTGCTTATCTGGATATTTATGAGAAGTTCAATGAAAATGGGATTGATCTTCAAGCGGATTACTACTATCACAATCATCCATATCATCACTATCATACAATCAACACACTGCAACGTGAGATTGCAGAAATGCAGGATACAGAAGAAAAAAAAGAAGCCTATCTGCAGCTGATCTCTCATTTTATGCAGATCAAGGATTTCAGAACTGCGATCAAAAAAGCACAAGAACTGCTGCGTATAGAAGATTCAGAAAAGACAAAGCAGCTGATAGAAGATCTTAGAGAACTTTATGAATTAGAGCAGCAGGCAGCATCGCAGATTGCACAGAACAACGTCGTGATGTTTTGTATGGATGGACTTAGAAGACAGGATTTATCAGATTCCATGCATAAGCTGTCGGAAACATTTGACCAGCATGCATTATCGTTTGAGAATGCATACTCTTTTTCCACATCTACTTTTGAGAGTCTGATTCCTGTCTATAGTGAAAATCAGGATCTGAGAACAAAGTATTACAATAAGAACCGGTTATCAGAGGAAGAAAGCCGATTTGTTCAAAAGGCAAAGCAGCAGAACAGAAAAATCTATTTCTATACGGACATGGATACTTTTGTCGATAGTGCCGATATTGTGTATAGTGGAGCATTTCAAACGGTATGCGAAAAGTTATGGAATTTTATTATGGATGCATGTGAGGAGAAAAATGGGTTATTTTACATGCATATTCTCTATGAGAGTCATTTTACCTTTTCTAATCCATACACAGAGGAAAAATTGATTTCAGAGGGAACAGCCATGCTGTTTGAGTTCCTTCCACAAAAAGGGGGAAAGCTCAGAACAGATTTCGACAGACAGCATCAGGATGCCCTGCATTATCTGGATGACGTTGTAACACCAATTATCTCAAAACTTCAGTGTAACATGTTATTTTATGCAGACCATGGAAATCTGATACTGGATAAAGATTGTAGATTGCAGGATGTACCGGAAATGAAATATACCTGCGCAGAAGAATGGATCCGGATTCCGTTTGTCATCTGGTCTCCACAGGTAAAGGCAGAAAAAAATAACCAGTTGATCTCACTGATGTCTTTAAATGAAATTATTACAGGATTTATGGACGGAAAGCCATTTTCACCTGAGAGAAGAGACTACGTGAAAGTTGCTCGTTCCCAGCTGTATAATCCGGATTTTGAATACTTGTACAAGCTGGTTGGATATGAGTCATGTCTGTTGGCATTTGAAGCATTTATATTTTCAAACGGATATAAACTTGTTATATTTTCAAATGGAGAAGTAGAACTGGTCAATACGCAAACGGACGAGATCTGTGAAAAGAATGCATTGGCACAGAGCATGTTTGAACAGGTCAGAGCAGATCTGACGGTATGTGATCAGAGTATGGTAAAACTGCCGGAACAAAATATTTAAGTATCAGAAATCATGAATAATAAAAGAAGGGTTGGAAGAGAGTATGAAAGGTATTATTTTTGGAGCAGGAGAATATGGAAAGAAAGCATATAAAGGATTAACAGAGTATTACGGAGTAGAGATCCTTGCATTCTGCGATAACGACAGCAGTAAATGGGGAGAGCGTTTATATGGCTGTCCTGTCATTTCTCCAGAGGAACTGTCCGCTTATACATATGACTGTATTTTTATATCTACGAGACGGGTACATGCGTTTAAAGCAGTAAAGAAACAGTTAGTCGATATGGGGATAGAAGAAAAGAAGATCGATATTTTACAGCTCACATCAGAATACCGGAATGTTTTTATGGATGTAAGAAGAAACTGGATCAAGGATTATGCATTCTATATCAATGAAAATAAGATACAGGGAAATGTTGCGGAATGCGGTGTGTATCGTGGAGAAACGGCAATGTTCATCAATGAATTTTTCCCTGACAGAAAATTATATCTTTTTGATTCGTTCGAAGGATTTTCACAGTCTGATATGGATTATGAAAAGAAGTACAGCGAATATGAGGGCAGTGAATTCAACAGCAATCCTTTCAAAAATGAGACTAAAGAAGATATTATGGACGTAGTCGTAAAAAGAATGCCATATCCGAAACAGCTGGAACTTCATGTGGGATTTTTCCCGGAAAGTGCTGCTGGAGTAGATGATAAGTTCTGTTTTGTTAACCTGGACATGGATCTATATCAGCCAATGTTATCCGGTATGCAGTTCTTCTGGAACAAAATGGAAGAGGGTGGCGTGATCCTTTTACATGACTATTTTCATCCGGAACTGCCAGGTGTACAGGATGCACTTGCTGAATTTGAAAAAGAAATCGGAAAGAAAATTCCAAAGATTACAATTGGAGATAACTGCAGTATTGCATTAATCAAAATGTAGAGTCAAAAGATGGTCGTAAGGAGAAAAGCCAATGAAAAAAGTACTATTCATTATTAATTGTTTTTCTAAGGGTGGTGGTGCTGAAGCATTACTGACAAGAATAGTCAATAATCTGGATGACAGCAAATACCAGATCGGAATTATGGAAATTATCCATGATACAATTAAAAAAGAACCGGTGAATGATAATATCAAAATTTATCCGTATTATGTAAAAGCAGACGATCCGGAAAGAAAAGCAAAAATGTACTATGTTTATCATGAGTGGGATAAAGTGATTGAAAAGTATATTCCACAGGATTACGACCTTTATGTTTCGTTTAATTATCTGAAGCCTTCATTTCTATTACCTCCAAATAAGAAATGTATTTCATGGATTCATGGAGATGTCTATGATCTGGCTAGTGACGAGAAGACAGAGGAAAGGCAGCTGCAAAGTCTGGCTTTCAAAAAAGCAGATCGCATTGTTGCAATTAGTGATATTACAACACAGTCGCTGTTGGACCTGTTTCCAGAGCATAAAAATAAGTTAAGAATCATTTATAATGGAATTGATGTTGATTTCGTAAGAAAACGTGCAGAAGAAACAACGGATATTAAACTGCAGCATCCCGCAGTACTCTCAATTGGACGTTTAGATAAAAATAAAAATCCATTACGATTATTAGAGATATTTGAAAAAGTGCATAAAAGCAACGCAAATGCGCATTTATACTATCTCGGATATGGAGCACTGGATAAGGAAGTTAGGGAGAACGCTTTGAAAATGAATCTGAGTGAACATGTACATCTATTGGGATACTACGAAAATCCTTTTCCGATTATGGCTCAGTGTGATGTTTGTGGAATGTTTTCAAAGTCAGAGGGGTTTCCAATGGCATTGTTGGAATCGGTAGCACTGGATAAACCATTTGTCTCTTCGATAATTGGAGGCTCCCGTATTCTTGCAAATGATCAGCGTTGTGGTAAAACTGTTGAGACAAATGAACAGGCTGCAAATGAGATTCTTGCAATGATAGCAGGAAGCAAAGAGAAAGCAAAACAGGAATGCCAAGAATCAATTAAAAGATTCGAATTAAAGGAATATATCCGACAGATAGAAGCTCTTTTTGATGAGGTTCTGGAAAAGGAATAGAAGAAGTGAGGTATGGCATGAATGGTTCAAATCCTTTAATAAGTGTAATTATACCCGTTTATAATATTGAGCAGTATATTACAGAGTGTGTGGAGAGTGTTCTTTCACAGACTTATGATCATCTGGAAATTATTCTGGTAGATGATGGATCATATGATGATTCTGGTGCTTTGTGTGATAAATATGCAGTTGCAGATAGCAGAGTTAAAGTCATTCATCAAAAAAATCAGGGACTCGTAGCTGCAAGAAAAGCAGGATTAAAAAATGCAAATGGTCAGTACATAGGGTTTGTAGATGGTGACGACTATATTGACTGCCAAATGTACGAAGAGTTATTGCGCAACATGATAGAGCACGATCTGGATTTTATTCACTCGGGTTATTATAAGAATGATGAAGAAAAAGTAATTGGTGTTTCTGATCAGCAGCTAAGGATTATAAACTCCAGAAGTGAACAGCTTGAAATGTGTAAGAGTTTAATGAAGCTGGAAAGCACAGTTGAAATGAGTCCCTGCATATGGTCAAAACTGTTCAAGAAGTCTCTGATCACTGAGGAATATAGTATGGTTCCAGATGCACAGAGTTATGGAGAAGATTTGATTTCGGTAAGTAGATGTATTATGAAATGTGATAGATTTGGGATTATTCCTAGTGCATATTATCATTATAGAATGAGGGCAGATTCCATCACAAAAAAAGTCTCTTTCAACAGAATAGAAGATCAATATGGACTACATCATTGTCTGACCGATCTATTTACGGAATTCAATATGATACAATTGATGAGCGGTGATTTGGAAAAGAGGTTTAGCTCTCTTCTACTGCGTACACTTGCGCAGATAAATAATATCTATATTCCAAGATACAAGTATCCGGATATAGAGTCTTTATTTGGTAAAAAAATCATTATATATGGTGCTGGAAGGGTCGGACAGGATTACTATCAGCAGATTAGTAAATATAGTCAGTGTCATATTGCTGGCTGGGTGGACAGTAAAGAGTATAAATTTGAGTATGCTGATGTAAGCGGTATTGAACAAATAAAACAGATGCGTTATGACATTATTTTAGTAGCAGTGCTAAATGAGACAGCAGCGTTAGAAATAAAAAAGAAATTATCAGAGGAAAATTACCCACAAGAGATAGTTAAGTGGGTGAAACCAATTTCTGTTTTAGAATGATTAAGGAAAGGTCAAAATGGAATTTTTAATATGAGTTCAGATATAAGTAGTAAGTATAACCAATTATTGAAAAAGTTAGAAATAACAGATGCAGGAAATGATAGAAAAGTGAATCAGGTTATACGTAATTCATTACATGAATTTTGCAGTCAGTGTAAAAATCCTGCTATATGGTGTATGGGTAAACACACAAGGATGCTGATGGGGGAATTCATGAATGAATTAAAAAAGGTTCATTTCATAGTTGATAAAAAGCAAAAAAATGCAGAAAATGTTGGCTTTCATATTATTGGTTCCGAAGATTTAGAAAAAAATGATATTGATGGAGTGATCATTTCATCATACGTGTACAAGGATGAGATAAAGAAAGAATTAAAAGGTATGCCTGGTATTAAATATCTTGATCTGTATGAAAAACTGGAGGATGAAGGAATTATACTTCGTTCCAGTTATTTCTCATCTTCTCATCCACATAGCAGGTATAAAGTAATAAACCAGCTGCAAAGATCGTTAAGGACTACAGATGATAAAAAACAGATAGATACCTTGATTCGTAAAATTATTGCGGAATATGTAATAATAAAGGATTTTAGATCCGTAGTTAAATATGCGGAAAAGCTTGTGGATGAATCACATAAACAGGAAGATAAGACCCTGTTGAATGAAATTCAGGAAATATATGATCTGCAAATAAAAATGATGAAAACAATTAATGACAATAATGTCTTAATGTTATGTATAGATGGATTGAGAAGAAAAGATCTAATTGGTAGAAAATTACCGGATGTTATGAATTGGATGCATGATAATACATTATTTTATACGAATGCATATTCATCTTCAACATCGACTTATGAAAGCCTTATACCGGTATATAGTGAGAATAATAACCTGAAGACGAAGTATTATGATGCAAGTCAGATTCCAGAACAGAATTGTTCTTTTGTTGCTGAAGCGTTGAAGCAGAAACGTAATATTTTCTTTTATACAGATTCGGATTTCTATGTGGATACGGATCAAATTATCAGAAGTGGCAGCTCACAGACAGCAACTGAAAAAATGTGGGATTTTATGTTAGATGCAAATAGTACGAAAAATGGACTCTTTTATGTACATATCGTATTTGAAAGTCACTATTCATATCCGAATCCTTATACAAAAGGGCCAATCGTAGCAGATGGAAGCAGCATTATGTTCGATTTTATAGAGACAAAAGGCGGAAAATTAAGAACAGACTATGTAACACAGCAAGGGGATGCACTTATGTATTTAAATGATGTGCTGACACCTCTGTTAAGTCAGATATCATGCAGCATGGTCCTCTATGCGGATCATGGTAACATTTTAATGGGACCTTCAGATAAACTGGAAGATCTTGATAGAACTAAATTTACATATCATGATGATCTGATACAGATTCCTATAGCGATTAAATCTCCAAAAACAAAAAATGGAGAGAATGATAGCTTAATTTCATTAATGGAATTAAATAAAATAATAATTAGTTTAATGAACCACCAAAAATACGTGCATACGCAGAAACCTTATATTAAGGTGCAACGCTCGCAGATCTACAATCCGGATTTTTGTTACATTTATCATAAATACGGATATGATAGAGAGTTGCAGGCATTTGAATATTTTATCTTTGAAGATAATTATCGATTGGCGGTCTATGCAGATGGAAATACAGAATTATATAACGGATCAGATCTCGTAAATGATGAATTATGTAAAACAAAATATATTTCATGTGTTAAAAAAGATATAACAGTATGTAATCTGTAACATATAAGAGGGGAGATTTATGGAAACAAAAGATAATATTGATGTTTCAGTTATAGTAACGGTTTATAATATCAAAGATTATATCGGCGCATGTCTGGACAGTATTCTTAATCAGGAAGGGATAAGTCTGGAACTGATCTGCGTTGATGATGTGTCGACTGATGGCTCTTACGAGATGTTGTGTGAGTATGCCAGAAAGGACATCAGGGTAAAGGTCTATAGGAATGAAGTGAATAGAGGACTATCATCCACAAGAAATGTAGGAATTCGACATGCGAGTGGAAAATATTTCTATAATATCGATGGAGATGATCTGTTAAAGCCAGGAAGCCTCAGACGTTTGTTTACTTGCGCAGAAGAAAATAAGTTGGATCTGCTTTCGTTTTCAGCAGAATCTTTTTTTGATGAAAATGTAGAACCGATTTATGATGTGAACGAATATGTCAGGAAAAATGCGTATCCTGGAATCTGGAATGGACCGGAGCTCTTTGTTACACTTCTAAAAAATGATGACCGCGCGACATCCAATATGGTTCTTTATTTTTATAATCGAAAGTTCTTTATCGAGAATAATCTTTTTGGGTTAGAAGATATCAGATATGTGGATGACAGTATGTTTTCCATTTTTATGGCTGCAGAGCGTGTTATGGTTATACCGGATCAGTTATATCTGAGACGTTATAGAGAAGGATCGGTTGTTATGTCACCGATGAAAAAATATTATCTAGAAAGCATGATTGTATTATTCCTGGCAGAAATGCAGGTATGGCAGTCAAAGCATCTGGATCAGGAACTGAATCGAACAATCGAGAAATACTTTAATATGAGACAGGATTCTATTCACAGCTTTTATCACAAATTTAAAAATGATCCTTCAGAGACACCGCTGTTGAATAAAAACGCCATGGCTGCATATTTTTATAAATACTTTATACAGGAAGTACCATTACATCGGGAACGAATCAGTGCACAGGAAATTGCACAGCTTGGTCAGGCAGACTCGATTATTTTATATGGTGCAGGATATATTGCGACTGAGACAGCGAAAATACTTGAGTATAATCACGTTGTAAACTATAAGGTAGCAATAACGCAAAAGCCGGATAAACCAACATTTTTCAGAGGTCGGCAGGTGACAGGAATAGAACAGTTGCAAGAAGAGAATAAAACTGCGATTGTTGTTGTCGCACTTTCAAGAAAAAATTTTGCTGCGATTGAAAAGTTATTGGAAGAATACGGATTTGAGAATATCCTCTGGATTACATTATAATCAGGGTAGAAAAGGAGAAAAGAACAGATGAAGAAATATGCAATTTTTGGAGCTGGAAAATGGGGTAAGCACGCAATAGATGCGTATGGAAAAGATCAGATCGCTTACTTTATTGATAATAAAAAGCATGGGGAAACATTTTGTGAGTTACAGGTAACTGATCTGGATCACTATTTAAAAGATCAGCAGAGACCTGAACTTGTTATTGCTACAAAATACTATACCGAAATAGAGCAACAGTTAAAAGATGCTGGAGTTACAGGATATTCATTCTATACGCCTGATTTTACATCTTATTTTCCTGAAGATATTCTGGTATTTAATTCTTATGATAACAGAAATGAATATCAGACAGAAACAGAATATAATGAATTTACATCGAATCAGAAGAGATTCTGCCTTGTTGAAAGTAAAGTGAACAGATTAAAAGATCAGGTGCCACTTTTTGAGCATCTGGAAATCGAGACTTATAACCGCTGTAATGGTGTATGTGACTTTTGTCCGGTAAGCGTCAAAGCAGAAAGCAGACCGGAAAAATATATGGATGAAAAATTATTTAAGAAGCTGATCGATGAACTGGCTGAGATGGATTATCATGGCAGACTGGCTCTTTTCTCTAATAATGAACCATTTCTGGATGACAGGATCCTTGCATTTCATAAGTATGCAAGAGAAAAATTGCCACATGCAAGAATGCATCTTTTTACAAATGGTACACTGCTGACACTGGATAAGTTTATTGAACTTATGAATTATCTGGATGAATTGATCAT
This sequence comes from uncultured bacterium, assembly GCA_905215405.1. GTDB lineage: Bacteria > Bacillota > Clostridia > Lachnospirales > Lachnospiraceae > CAJMQE01. Next base: position 15,314 of record CAJMQE010000005.1, on the reverse strand, counting down.
TGACAATTACAATCAGGAACTGAAGCTGATTCCAAATTGTCAAAAAATCAAGGCTTACTGTGAAGAACATCCGGAATTGATCAAACGTGTTACAATTTCACTTAGAAAACCAAAGGAAATTCTTGCTACCAGAGGTGGAGATGCACCAAACAGACATGAACAGGTATCATACAAAGATACAAAATGTGTAAATCCGTTTGTAGAGATGATCGTTAGACCGGATGGCAAGGTTTCATTATGTTGCAATGACCCACTTGGAAAAAATACAATGGGTGACCTGACACAGAATACGCTTAGCGAAGTCTGGTTTGGAAAAGAATTTACAAATGTCAGAACAGCATTGAGCAAGGGCAGACAGTATTGGCCACACTGCGAATTCTGCGATGTTTTTAATCTGGATTAAGAAACGAACGCAACTAAATTTAATCTGAAATAATTGTAATATAGCAAGGAGGAACTATGTTAAGATCCGGTCTGAAAAAAGAACTGCTCCAGATTCTGGAAGCATTACAGAAGCTACATCATATGGGATTAGTGGGACAGAACTATGAAAATACATGCAGTGTATTACAGGATTGTCAGGCAGCTGCTATTGAACTGGGAGAAAAGCTGGAACTGAATATAGAGGATAATCAGACAATGGTTCAAATTCTGGAAAACTATTGTGAATCACTGTTCCAGTTATCACAGAACTATCCATTTGCAGAGGAAGAGATCACTGTTCTGGACAGATTGCTGCAGGAGGAAATACAACTGCTTGAACAGCAACAGACAAAGTACCAGGTCGTATTTTTTCCATATAAAGCATCTATGTGGGATAGTCTGGAAAGTGTGTGGCTGGCATGTAGAGAGGACGAGCGTTGCGAGTGCAGAGTAGTGCCAATTCCATATTACAGATTTGATAATACTGGAAAGTCGGAAGCCGTATATTGTTATGAGGGACAGGACTTCCCAAATTACGTTCCGGTTGAGGACTATCGCGAATTTTCACTGGAGCAGGAATGTCCGGATATAGCATATATTCATAATCCTTATGATAAATATAATTATGTTACCAGTATTCATCCTGACTACTATTCCTATAACCTGAAGAAATATGTCGGAAAACTGGTGTATATACCGTATTATGTGAAAGCAGGAACGGTTTCAGATTCCCAGAAAACGTTATCAGTATATCCAGTCATGGATTATATGATTGCACAGTCCCAGCTTTTTAAAGATGGCTTTCAGGGACTGCCGTATTATGACAAATTACTACCACTTGGTTCACCAAAGTTCGATCGTGTCATACGAATGAATCAGCAAAAGAATATTCCGAAGGACTGGCAGCCGGTGTTAGCTGGTAAAAAAACAGTGATGCTGAATACCAGTATCAGTTGTTTCCTGAATCATGGAGAAATCATGCTGAAAAAATTGAAAGCTGTATTTGAGTGTTTTCGGGAATTGCAGGATGTTGTACTGATCTGGAGACCACATCCATTGATTGAAGCAACAATTAAATCCATGCGCCCACAGCTGCTCGAAGGGTATAAGGAGTTACTGTTATATTTTGAGCAACAATCGACAGGTATTCTCGACAGAACTCCGGATATTACAGCAACTGTGGCAGTAGCAGATGCCTATATCGGAGAAGCTGCATCATCGGTGGTGCATTTATTTGGTGCTGCGGGCAAGCCGATCTTTATTCTGGATGATTTTATTACTGAAGAATTTCAGGAACAGCAGAAACGAAGAATCATGATTTCTGATATGATCGAGGCTAAGGGGAAACTGTGGATGACTTCACTGCAGTATAATGGGCTGTTCAGCCTGGAAGATGACTGGGAAAAAGTGCAATATCTCGGGAGACAGAATGACCAGCTTACATGGACCTGCTCGTACAGCACGTTCCTTCAGGCGGAACAAAAACTGTATATGGCACCGTATGACACAGAAAAGGCAGGACTGTATGACTTACAGAAAAAGAAATTTTTCACATTTGGATCGGATCATAAAAAGAGTATCGATGCCAAATTTATTGCGCAGTATGATTATAAAATTTTCTACCTGCTGACCTACGAGAATGCGATTCTTGAATATAATACAAAGACAGAGGAATGGCTCAGATACGACGGTATATATTCGGAACTTAATCCGAATGGAAACAGCAGAATTCCAGCATTTATTTGGGATATGACGGTGCAGAAAGAATTTATTTGGATTACATCATTGAATTCAGGAAGAGTCTTACGATTTGATATGAAGAATCAAAAAAGCAGGGTGTATCAGATAATGGACGATGTACAGCAGTTTTCAGGAATTACTTGTGATGATACACATATTTATCTTGCAGTGTCACAATCTGGAGATATTATCTCTGTTCATACAGAGTCTTTTGAACAGAAAATATATCCTATGCCAGATGAGATTAAAGTGGATTATGATGAGAACCATGCGACTATGGCACATGTAAAATTGTTGAATTTTGATCAATGGATAGTAACTGCACCATTCAACAGTAGCAAGATGGTGAAAATCAGCAAAGAAAGTGGAGAAACTTCATTTCTGGCGGATGACTTTTGGAACGGAACAGACACAATTGCAAATGGATATAATCCTAAGGGAAGAGGAATTGTCTCATTTGCTAAGAAAACTTCTGATTCGGAACTAGTCGTACAGCGTCTCAGTGACTGTGCACTGGCTAGAATCAATGTAGGAACAGGCGCATATTGTGTAACTTACCCAACCATGACCGAAGAATCTTTTACAAAATTCATGGACGGGCAGGATGGATTTGAAAGATTATCTGTTAATGATGGTTATGAATGCAGGGAAAGTGCCATTTTTTCATTGAAAGCGTTTCTTACAAAACTGGTAAATGGAGAGTTAGAAATGATAAAGGACAGACAGATGAAATCGCTATCATCAATGGCAGCGAACCTCGATGGAACTTGTGGACAGAAAGTACATGAATATATGATGCAGGTCGTAGAGCAACAGATATAGCAAGCAGGAGGATAAGTGTGATACATATGCAAAATAAGGAACATCAGGTCAGGGTATCGGTCATAGTGTCGGTCTATAATGCAGAAGAGACAATTGTTGCGTGTGCAGGCAATCTGGTCAGTCAGACGTTGGATGATTGTTCTACAGATCAGAGCTTTGCTATTTTGCAGCAGATCATGGCTCAGTTTCCGGATAAGGTAAAAGTATATCAGACTGAAGAAAATTCCGGACCTGGAGGGGCTCGAAACATAGGAATGAAATATGCATCAGGAATGTACATCGGGTTCGTGGACAGCGATGATCTGGCAGATGTGACAATGTATGAAAAACTTTTTCTACGAGCACAAGAAACGCATGCAGATATTGTCGACTGTGCATTTATCAATGAAGAGACGCAGGCAATCGTTATGCCGGCAGATGATTGTCTGACAGGACAACTGGACAATCATAGAAGGAATACTCTGATTGCGGCAGAAGGCTATGTGTGGAGCAAGTTGTTCCGTACATCTTTGCTAAAAGAGCACAGAGTCTTGTTTCGGGAAGGGACAGCGATGGAAGATACAGACTTCGTTCTCTATGTCTATGCAATCGCTGACAGCCTGCAGACTGTGAAGGAACCACTTTATAAACATGTCTGCAATAGAGAGTCTATCATGCAGAAAATGGATGGCTACAGCAGTTATGTGACCAGCAAAAATGCAATGTTGGCAATCTATGACAGAATGAGCGGTTTATCAGGATATGAAAAGATCCAGGCTGGTTGTGAAGCGATGCTGATCGGTCTGTATTTATCGGCAATCGTGTACTGTTTGGAGCTAAAAGAAGAAAATGAGCGAGAGGTCATAGCTTGTCTGCAGGATCTGGCAGAAATTAGGCACAAGGTCATTCTGAATGGATATAAAAATGAATATCTGCTACAGGGAATCGATGAAAACTGCATGAGAATTATGGAATTAAATGATAGAAATTCGGAAGAATTGTATCAAATTTATAGAAATTAGCAGGAACAGACAAATTTCCCCTTTATTTTTCTGGGATAATATACGATAATTATATAGAATGTTAAGTATCACGGCAGCAGGATTACAATGTTTCTCTGAGAGAAAGAAATTGAGAACCTGCCGGAGTTAAAAAGAGAAAGGGTATTTTTAATACAAAGGTGGAGAGAATCATGGAAGATTTAAAAAAACAGCAGGTTGAGGCATTAGAAGTAGCAGCTGAATACTGTGCAAAACTGTCAAATGGAATTGAAAATGTAGCAAAGGAACTGGAAGGCGATAAACTTCCAGATACTGATAAATACCTTGATAGCGTAGTCAAAGGCCTGAATTGGATCTTTGAAGTATACAATGGAACAAAAGATCTGATTGAAGCAAATAACATTGATCTTGATAAAGAAGACGTTAATAAAGCAGTTCTTGCATTAAATGATGCATTTAAGAGCGGTGATGATGCTAAGAAAGCAGCAGCATTAAAAGGAGATATCCTTACATTTGTAAAGAAGATGGAGACAGTATCTTCACAGATCAGATAATCAAAGAGTGAAAAAAAGAGTTATGTTAGACAACATAAGGCCATAGGGTTCCCCTGGTCTTATTTGTGAACATTGCTCTTTTTTTGTGTTGCATAAACTTCATGTCAGCTACATTTGTTGGAAACAGAAGAAAAGTGTATTGATGGAGTCGATTTATTCGGGAGATCATTATCATGTGGCACAGCTGCTTTTATATTAAGAACTTAGGGGAGAAAAAATGAACAAATCGTTGCAGTTAAGAATACAGCAGGAATTAGAAAATGCAGATATAGAGCATGCGGGAAGATTGCTTGCAACATATATGAAAAAATATCCGTATGACTATGATAATTACAGTTGTAAAATAGCCATCCTTATGGCAGAGGGAAAGCTGGAAGAGGCAAATAAAGTGGCATGGGAAGCATACCATGTCAATCATTATAATGTTGAGAATCTTTATAACATGGCTGTTATCTACATGGAAATGAAGGAATATCTGAAAGCGGTAGAATTTCTGAACCGGACGCTGGTCGTAGAGCTGATTCAGAAAGAGTATCTGATTCCAAGAGAGACACTTGAACAGGAAATTAATCAGATGATGGAATTTGTGAATAAGAGGCTAGAAGAATTACCAGAGGAACTGAAGGGGGCATATCTGGAGCAGTGCAGTATGCTGATGCGTATGGTCGAGCGAAAATTTGATATGCATGAAACTGAATTTCATGGGATGCAAAAAGATACGGTAGGTAAGTTCTTTCTGTCGCCAGAACAGAAAATGTATTTCCTTGGTGCTTACAGAAACTTTTCCTATTCGTATTTTGACCTGGAAAAAGAGGCAGACCTCCATAACTCCATAGGAGAGTTCTTTCCACTGGAAGCGGTCACGGATTCCTATTCATGGAAAGCGGATGCACCTGTATTTTTGCCAGTCGTTCCTGTGACAAAGAGCAAACCTGGTTATAGCAGAATATCGATTCATACACCGCAGAAACAGCTGGATAACCTGCTTGCGGTCGGCTATAACTCTTATACCTATTACAAATGTGAAAAAGAGGGAACAATCTCATCTAATGAGCAATTTTATGTAGGAAAGCCAATACCATTAAAACAGGATCCTAAAAAGAAGAAACTTGTAATGGCGATATTTGTGGATAGTCTGACCTGGAAATTCCTTGAGGATGAGCATTTCCAGCAATTTATGCCACATACAAAGAAATTCTTTGAGAAAGGGCTGATCTGCACAAATGCTTATAGTGGTTCGGAATATACCTATCCAAGTATAGCAACCTATGCGACAGGCCTGGAATCACAGAATCATATGATGCTGAATCTGGCTGTGAAATACCCAATACCGGAGAATCAGGAAACACTGTTCGAAACATTTAAAAAGGCTGGATATATGACTGCAAAGATCGGTGGAAATGATGGAGATACGCCAAACTTTGGTTATCTAAGAGGGGTTGACAGGTGTCTTTACCGTTTTACGTCCAATAATTATGGTGTTGTGGAGACCGTAGGAGATGTCATTGATCAGCTTGAAGCATTTAAGGATTGTAATCAGTTCATTTGGATGGAAGACTGTGATCTGCACGATGTAGCAGGAGGATTTCAGAGAACAATTGATGTAGAGGCAAAACTGGAACCCGAGTTTCATGGAGTGGATAACGATCTGGTAAGTACAGTCAAGCAAAAGTACAGTGAAAACAAATGCAGGATCTATGAGCAGGAAGCAAGGCATTTTGATTTGCATATGAGTATGTTGTATCAGTATCTGGAAGACAATTATCGCGACGATGAAATGGTGATCACATTTTTTGCAGATCATGGAACTGCGTTTATGGTGCAGAACGAAAGACCATTCATGTCAGCCAGAAGGACAAACGTTCCGCTCATGTTTCGTGATGGGGTAAAGAAGGATATCTGTAATGAACTGATACAGTCAACAGATTTTGCTGGAATCCTTTGTAAGATCGCAAATGTTCCAAGAACGGTATCAGATGACTCGAATCTGCCAGTTTATTTTGGCGGAGAAAAACAGCGGGAATATGCAATGTCTCAGTCCATCTTTCCTGGAGACACCTATAAGATCGTCTTCTATGATAAAGATGGAACCTGCAATATTGAAAGTGCAGATCCAGTACAGAACGATTGTCGTTTCAGCCTTGAAGGTTGTAGTATTGTCCTGCATGATCATGACTGGAACGAATATGAAGATGTTAAAAAGAAAGAAATGTATCTGAATATAGTCAGAGATAAAATGAAGTATCTGCTGTTATATAATGAGTAAAATAAATGTATTCATAGGAACGCATTGATAGAAACGCATTCATAGAAACACATTAAAGAAACATAAATAGATACATATAAATAGATGCATATAAATAGATACACATAAATAGAAATACATGTTATATGATACAACATAGATGCAATATGTAAGACTGGAAACACATGTTATAACATAGTAGCAGTCAATATTGACAGCATGCTAATAAGGGAAAAAAGCACTGGTTACGTGGATCGATAAGATTCCTCAACCGTAGATTTGGTTAATTATCTTGTCTACTTTTGAGGCATCCTATCAGATACGGAGCCAGTGCTTTTTATCTAGTTACCTGATGGAGAGAATGATCTGTGATTCATACAGAGGGTCATGGATTTCATGAACCTGGTCACCATCTGGAAATTCATTGTTATATTTATCAGGGATCGCTGTGCGGACACCTTTGTGTTGCAGGAACCATTCATATTCTAGATCGATATGTCCCAGGTCCAGGGCCTGATAACCGGCATTTGCAAGATCATAGGCGAGGACAGTTGCAGTAGGACCAAGTGCGAGAATAAAAAGGGCATCTTTGGACTGCTGTTTGCAGGCATCCAGGATTTCGTCATAATTACAAAATGCATTGACGGCAGGGCAAAGGATTCTCTGGATAGAAGCGGCATTGTCAAAAAGATCATTTCCAATTCCCATTCGGGTTTCGCTACCTTCAACAAAGATACAGTGGCGGTTGTTCCACATCCGTTTTAAAGAAAGAAATCGTCTGGCTGGACCATTACCATCATGGTCAGCATACATGATATAAGGCCTTGACAGATAAGCATCATAATACGTTTTTTGAGGATTGAGCGCACTAAGATGTGCATTGCGTACACGGTCTGTCATATAGTGACGGATTTCACGTTTGGCCTGCTCTGTATAAGATTCAAGAGAACCATAATTATCAGCAATTCCGACAAGAACTGACGGGTTATTGCTTCTTAGTACTTCCTGCAGACGTTTTGCAAGAACAGGGTCGTCTTCCTGAAATTTCTGACGGGAAGCACCTGAGATTGCGCTAAATTCCCCATCACCAAATCGAGCCAGGGATTTATGCTCATTTATGATCGCGTCAATGGCTTCTGCTGCGGGACGAATAGTAGGATAAATACATTGATTGTCACGACAGCGTGGATCAGCCAGTTCATAACGGATATTCTGCTGATAATCGCTGATATCGCGTTGCAGGCCATTGACCCAGTCAATGAGCTGCTGATTGGCATTAACAAGTACTTTATTTGTGCGTTCGGTCTCCAGGACTTTTTGTTGCAGCTGTTCAGTGATTGATACCAGCTGCATGAACTGCATTTTTAATTCCTTCAGCTCCTGATCAGAGGAATGAGGATCTGTAGAGTTCTGATTCATATTGTTCTCCTATTATTAAATATTTCCAATTCTTTTATCGACATGTAATTATCAAATTATAACACAGGAGTAATAAGGAATGTGCAGTATTAAATACATCACAATTACCAAAATATGTATTTGGTGTAGAAGATTAGAGCAGTGGGTGGTGCTATATAGATACATATTATTAAAAATGAGGGAGAAGTTATGCAGTACAAAAGCAAATCATATCAGGAATTACTTCATACAGCAGAGGAACTGCTGAAAGATGGAAAACTTCAGTAAGCACAAGAAGCTGCAGGTGAGGCAGTATGTAGGAACCGTTTGAATTTAAATGCCAATAAATTACTTGCAGAAGTGATGAATCGTAGCGGAAACTGGCTCGAGAGTTACCGGTATTACAGCATTTTGTTTCAGTTACAGAAAAATTTTGGTGAAGAAGTAATCGGACAGGAAGAACTGGAAGAACAACTTAGCCGTTCCCTGGATCGTGCAATACAGTTTATGGAGCAGTTGCCGGCAAAACAAGCGGAAACATATAGGAATGCACTTCTCGATGTGAATGCCGAAGATAAAGATGTGTCCTATAATTATTTTAATCAAAATAAGGAACTGGAAAATTTCTTTGGAGAGCACCGCTATAACGGAAAAAAATATTTTATGGGTCGTTATAGTGACTGGAGCGGTACATTCAGAAGACCGGAATGTAATCAGAATTCAGTTCGTAGTAAGGTTGAAATATATGAAGAACAGGAAGTTGGTACAGAACTACAAATTAAGCAGGGCTATCCGTGTATTCTTCCAGTCGTATACAATATAGATAATAGTATTAATGAAGTTACGATCGAGTATCTGGATTCCGGCAAAAAAGATTTCTTCATGAAGGGTGGACTACGTTCTTATAGTTACTTAAGAATTGAACAGCCAGTCAAAATCACATCTAAATTTCCAATGGTGTTCGCAAAAACAATTCCCCTTACGAATGTATTGAAGAAACAGGATGCAGGTATAAAACAGGATACAGCAATGAAATCGGATAATGCAAAGCAACTGGATACAGAAATGAAACAGAATGCAGCAATAAAACAGGATAAGAAACGCAAAAAGCTGGTCCTGACAATTTTCCTGGATAGTTTTAACTGGAAGTTTGTGAAGGATCGTTCACTGGAAGAACTGATGCCTGCAACATATGCGTTCTTTAGTCAGGGAACAATATGTAGCAGTTTTTTCGCAGGATCGGAGTTCACTTATCCAAGTGTGGCTTCTTATTGGACAGGCCTGCGTCCATTACACCATATGACAATAAATCAGAACCTCCATTTTCCTATTCCTCAGCAATTGCCATTGCTGTCTGAATTATTTCAGGATCAGGGATATTTTACAGCCAAGATCGGTGGAAATGATGCAGTCACACCGAATTATGGCTATTTAAAAGGAGTCGACCGATTTGTTTATGAGGCATCAGATCAGAACTTCCATATTCAGGACACAGTATTTGAAGCAATAGAGCATATGGAAGCATTTAAAGAGACTGATCAATTTCTGTGGATCGATATTGGAGATCTGCATGAGGTGGCTAGTTATTGGGAGATGCCTTTGTCCGTACAGACAAAAGTCCTGCCGGAGACAAATGTAATTGATAATATTGGCGGCTCATCACTGTATCAGACACCAAGTGCCCATCGTAGGACGATCTATGAAGAACAGATGAAACATATGGATCAGCAGCTTGCTCAAATCTATCACTATGTTTTGACGAATTATAATAAAGAGGATGTTGTTGTAACCTTTATGTCGGATCATGGGAATGGATTCAACGTGGATAATGGACAGCCTTTTATGTCAGATCAGAGAAGTAACGTTCCACTGATGATATATGGAGGTGGAAATTTAGAACAGAAATGCGATGAAATGATGGAAAGCATTGATTATGGTCATATACTTTGCCATCTGGCAGGTATTCAGGATGACCGGCTGAAAGATAATGATGGTAGTTTGCCTGTATTTTTTGGCGGAAAAGAGAAAAAGGAATATGTGTTTGCACAGAGTATTTTCCCTGGCAGACACTACGAGGCGGCAGTCATTACTGATCGATATAAATTTTATTTTTCAAGTCATGAGAAAGTGGAAAATGACTGTAGAATTGACATTACCGATGGAAAGTGCTACCTTGTAGACCAGGATGATCATGCATTGGATAATCCACAGTTGTTGAAAACTTGTCTGCAGATTATGACAACGCAGCTCGGAGACTATTTAAAGGAATAAGATGCCAGGTCCTTCTGGTGACATATCTGTAAAATGCGTTCAAATTCGCTGTCAGTCTCCAACAATATGTTGGAGCGACTGACAGCTTTTTTTGACTGCAGGCAATAATAAGAAGGATCGTTCAGATAATGTAGGATTTCGTGATGCATTTCTTCGTAATCCTGAACAGCAAAATCATCACCGGCATTGGAATAGACATCACCAAATTTCTCAGTAATGACAGGAATCCCTTTTGAAAGAGCCTCTACGCAGGACGTACCACCGCCACGGCGGGTAGGATTGATATAGAGATCAACACAGTCCAGTACTGCAAGAATATCTGATTGAAACCCGATGTAATTACAGATTCTGTTTAGCTCAGGATGACTGTTTATCATACTTTCGTAGGTGTTAAAATATCCACAGAAATTTACTTTGACGCGGTCAGAAGGAAGTGTTTGAATGAGTGATAAAAATTCTTCTGTGACTTCGCTGTCCAGACGTGTGCCAACGACCAGGATATTATAAAAGGACTCATCAAGGTTTAGATCATGAGCTGTCAGTGTATGTTGCTGTGATTTCAGCCCACTGGTAAAAATACTTTCTATAATTCTGTCTTCAGGAATATCTGCAGCGGACAGAATCGTTCTGTCATTCGCATCTACTGGTTTGCCGAGTGCCTGATATGTTTCGCAGCAACAGGTTAGTTCAGAAGGGCAGAGACCGATACCCAGGGTAGTCGTAAAGAGGGTACATAGATTCCCCAGAATACTGGAGCCACCGATATCTACTATATAAGCCGGCTTCATACGGTAGAGATCACCAAGCAGGGTGTCGAGATAATTGGAATCAGGCATGATCTGGTCACACTGGAAAAATGGAACTGTGACGCCTTTCCATTCCTCGCTTTCTTTTTGGAGAAATGCGGATGCATAATTGGCATAGTTAGCATTAAAAAATGGAATGCATCCAACTTTGGTAAGACATTCGGCAGTATTGATCAGCAGCACCTGCTTGTGCATGCTCTCAACGATAGTATGGCAGCGGTCAAGAGCCGTTTTGGTCGGTCCATGCTCAGTGGTGAGGTATTGTGCAGTTAATACGACAATCAAATTTTCATTTCGTTCGGTCTGTGGAATAAGTGGAAATTTACACTCATAGATTTTTTTGTATTCAGCAAAGATGTGATTGAATAAATTCCATAAAGCGCCTTTATTTTCAGGAGTATTCAGTGCTTCTGTGGTAAAGAACAGGTGGCTGAGCTGATAGTACAGATAGTATTGGGATTCTTTTGAAATGTGTGGATTTTGGGTGATGTATTTTAGAAATTCGTAGGCGCAGGATGCACTTGTGGTGACTTGCACCAAAAAGGAATAAAGATAGACTGTGATGTAGAATCCTGTTTCATTGCATTTATGAATCAGGTCCATAACAAAATCGGTTATAGGCTGTCTGTAATCGGGTTCTTCCATTGCTTGTGCTAATGCTTTACATATATCGACAAGTTGCTCTGAAACATAATTTTCGTAAAGAGCTGTTTCTTTTTCTAGATTTTTCAATAGTAATTTGATTGATTCCTCTGACATTATTCTTCCTCTCATTTATAAAATATGGTAAAATATAACAAAATTATAGCAAGGTTAAGATTGTTTTACAATTGTAAATTCATTATAATAGAGATAGGTATGTACTAACGTGATGACCGTTGAACAAAGGAAAAGGGGCGACAGAAAGGGAGGAGCCAATGAAAATACTATTCTATGAATGGAATGCATTTATGCAGAAGGGGATCGAGAAAGCGCTGCAGAAGATGAAAATGGATTATGATGTGCTGTACTATCAGCTTGAAAGTAGGGAAGCCTGGGAAAATGATCCCGCATTCGTGCAAATACTTACGGAGAAGCTGGCCGGAGAAAATGCGAATTATGATGTTGTTTTTTCTGTGGATTATCTTCCACTGATTTCAGATGTATGTGAGAGGTTAAATATTACTTATATCTCATGGGTCTATGATTCACCGATTCATATCAGAGATATATCGTCCATGAATAACGACTGTAACCGGATTTATTTTTTTGACAGAGGGCAGGCAGAAGAATATCAGAAAATGGGGATTACAACGGCATTTTATCTTCCTCTTGCAGCAGATTGTGATGTGTTTCTGAAGGGAAGAGATCATGCAATTCAGGAATATGAAGCGGAAATCAGTTTTGTAGGTCAACTCTACCAGTCTGATTTTGCGTATTTGTGCAGTCCGCTCGACCAGTATCAGACAGGGTACCTGGAAGGCGTAATCCATGCACAGCAGCAGTTGTATGGCGCATTTATCATTCCGGAAGTTGTTCCGGATACATTTATTACCTGCGTAAATCAGACCTATGAAAGGGCGTCGGGTGGAAAATTCCAGATCACCAGACCGGAACTGGAATACACCATGGCCTGCGAAGTTACAGGAAGAGAGCGTTTTATGGCACTCGCACTATTATCTCGCAGATATCAGGTGGATTTCTATTCGGGAAGTGTTGATAAGCGCCTGAATAACGTACGATACTGTGGATATGCGGATTATTATGAGAAAATGCCGCTTATTTTCCACAATAGTAAGATCAATCTGAATATTTCACTCAAGACGATTCGAACTGGAATTCCACTTCGTGTGTTGGATATTCTTGCATGTGGAGGATTTTTGCTAACGAATTATCAGCAGGAGATCATGGAATACTTTGAACCGGGGGTAGATCTGGTAATCTACGAAGATATGGAAGACATGGTGCGAAAGGCAGAGTATTATCTGACACATGAGGAAGAGCGAAAATGCATTGCAGCCCATGGGCAGCAGACAATACGGGAAAAGTTCTCCTTTGAAGACAGAATGAAAATACTGTTTGGAACAGAAAATATGATGCAGAGAAAGGAATCGGGAATATAACAAAAATTTAGTATCAATTGTATTGGCAAATAGAAATGACTCAGTTCATAAAAATGTCAGCCGAAGTACACAACAGTAAAACAGGGCATGTATTACAGCTATGCACTTCGGCTGACGTTTTATCTGAATCAACAGATCTATAGTAATGAGTCATGTTAAATATATCCGTTGAACATCATACCGGAATACAGAGAAGTCAGGTAAGGATTAGAATATCCTTTTATAGGATTTCGGTAAGCAATAATTGTGTTGTTGACATAGTCCATTGGATTCAGATAGACCATTTCAGCTTTTTCCTGAACCGAAGTCTTAAAATCTTTGATATTCTTTAATGCATCGACAAGATTTCCATTTGATGCAATATCTCGGACTGTGTCTTGGTCAACTTTGAGTGTGCCATCATCGGAGAGCGATAATCCACTGCTCTCAAGTTTTGAGTGATTGGAATGAGCCAGATTCAAAAATGTATTTTTTAATTTGGCATTGCCGGAAAATACGTTATTTGCATCCTGGTTGGTGACATTGACCAACTGGTTATAGGAACCGACCAGTTCTTCGATACTGTTGATGATATCATCGTTATCATCATTCAGGCTGATTGTGACGGGGTTGCCGTCAGTTGTCTTTTTTAAATCGATGTCAAATGCATTATTCACTGTAAAATAGTTGGTCGTTGATACACGTTCGTTTCCATCAACAGAAAAAATCGCATTTGCAGGATACTGTGTGACACGATTCAATCCAAGCATCGTTACGACGTCAGAAGCATCAAAATTGTCACTGTGCGTTGAAGTGGTATTTTCTGATGCGGCCTGGGTACTGTCAGACACGTCAACTTCATTGATATTCTCACTGCTGGTCGTGGCGGATTCTGAGCACTCTGTTGTCTGAGCCTCTGATCCACTGCCACTGTTACTGACTTCAAAGATCGTCGGTTTGTTACTGATGATACCGGTATTCTCTGATTCGATAGATAATGCAGTATTTCCAAGACTATCGGTAAGAACACTGGAGCTCAGTCCGATGTTGGCTCTGTTGATCAGGCGAGATAGTTTCTGCTGGACATCGCTGGTCGATTCACTGCTTTTTACATTGAATTCAAATTCATAAGTCAGATCAGATATTTTCAGATCAAATTTATAATCGCCGGCTTTGATGTGCTTTGAATTTGGTTGTAGATAATTACCGGTATTGATCTGGGATTGAGCAAGCTGGCTAACATTGATAGAAAAAGCATTTGATGGTGGACAATTACTGTCTCCTGTAAATTCAACCTCGACGCTGTCACTATCGCTGGATTCTGCGGTCTTTTTAAATGAGAGCAGACCGACCTCGTTTTCAGAGATATCATTTGCTATATTGGTAAATTCACGTGCGTTTTCTTTCAGATCGATCGCATAGCGCTGGGCAGCTTCAGAAACATCTACCTTATAAAATGGAGTCTGCCGATTGATTTTCATCATTTTGCTGTACGTATTTTTCAGTTCGTCTTTTTTGTGTGAGTCGTAGCGCGCATTTGTTCTGTGCGCATATTGTGATAGGTAATAATTATAAACACTGCTAATCACTAACAGTCACCTCCTTGTCTGTTATTGGTTAATAGTAAAATAAATAATAGTATGAGAAGACCAGAGGCCCATTTTTATAAATGTCCGGTGCTTTTCATAGTATGTAATTAGATTAGAATTCTGGGATAGTAGCACAAAAAAAGAAATCCTTTTCTGCTTTTGTGTACTTTAGGCTATATACTATATCGTAAATTTAAGTAAAACATTTACAATATGGAAAAATTTATCTATAGTTATTTTCATTATAATATAATAAAATAAATTTGTCATTGCTATTTTGTACACTTTTAGGTAGAATTAGACAATACAAATCTGAAAATAAAAAAACATAAACTATGACGGAGTAAAAGGAATTAATTTCGATGTCCACGAAGCAAATAAATAAAGGGCTGTGAGAATGGGCAG
>CAJMQE010000004.1 GCA_905215405.1 uncultured bacterium | reverse complement strand
AAGGACTTTCACCCATTAGAAACGTGCGCCGCCAGGCGCACAATAAAAAAAGCAGTCGTCATAAAACAACTGCTTTTTTACCTGTTCCTATTCTATTTAATTTATTATCTCAAACATCTATTCCTGACTGACATAACTGTAATCATAGACAACTTCTTCCTCAAAATTGCCATTGATTTCTTCTACCTGGGACTGCACTGCCAAATCCCTGTCTTTGTAGGTCTGAATTTCATCATTAATTGCAAGCATCTTTCTGTCAAGAAATGCAACAATATCTGCGCATTCTTTTAATTCCCGTCTGATATGCTCCGGTGAATTACCCTCGAATTTGTAATACATCTTATGCTCCAGACTGGCCCAGAAATCCATTGCAATCGTACGAATCTGTATTTCGACCTTAGTATTGACTGTTCTGTTCGATAAAAACACAGGTACTGAGACGATCATATGATAACTCATATAGCCATTTTCTTTGGGTTGCGTAATATAATCCTTGATTTTTAACACTTCCACATCACTTTGTCCAGCAATCAGATCAGCGATTCTGAAAATATCCGATGTGAACGAGCAAATAATTCGGATTCCCGCTACATCATTAATATATTTCAATACATTCTCAATTGTCAGGTCCCGCCCGTTGTGTCTCAACTTTTTCATAATACTATTGGGCGATTTGATTCTTGATGAAACATGCTCAATTGGATTGTACTGATGTGTCATCTTAAATTCTGTATTTAATATTTCAATCTTTGTATTTATTTCCTTCAATCCGGCCTCATAGACCATCATTAATCTTTCCCATGGATTCTCATCCTCAAGGATCATTGGTAAATCCATATACACCTCTCCCTGAATACCAGCCTCGCTGACTGTATCTTTTTTCATTCAGTATTCCTTTTCCTGTTATATACAGTATAAATTTTTTTTCGCGTTAGTTGCAATTAACAAACTATAAAAAAGTATAAACTTTTAGTAATATTGCACAAATCATTACAAAAGTTTATACTTTTCCCATTCATATTTCTGATATCCAATTTTACATATCTGTACAAATGTATCCATCATTACACATTTGCACTCCGTAAACCCACAAAGTTACTGAGGGAATACATATCTGATTGGAGGTACTTCCCGATCATTATCCGGACAAAATACTGAAATTGTCAATCCACGAAATGTCTCCTGTCCTTTTCCACTTTCTGCTTTTCTGGTCTTATCCTCTGCCAGTTCTTCCATAATCGTACCATTCTCATCCATGAAGCGGAACCCCTGGTCGGAATTCTTCCATTCTCGGACACCATAATAGAGAACTCCGTATTTTTCCTTGTTCCAAGGCTGTACTGTCTCTTTCAATGGAATCAGGTCCATCATTTCCCTGAACTTGTCAAAATCCCGTTCATCCTGATATACAACACCTCTGGTCTTTGTCAGCTTCACACTGATTTCCTCGCTCTGACTTCTGTCATAGGATATCACGTAAGTATTGACATAAGTTCCATAAGAATCAAATCCATACAGCTCCGTATCTAGATTCTCCAGTTCGCCATCCGCATTAAAATCCATTTCAAATCCATTTACCAGCATCAGTTCATATGGAAGATCCGCCTTCTGCCTGATTTCTTCAAACATTACGCTGAATTTTGTCTGATATACATTTTGATTCTCCAGTGTCACACTTCTGTTCGTATTCAATCCATCCAGTATCCACGCGAGTTTACCGCTATAATTACGAGTCGTTGAATACACACTCATAAACCCGGATATCGTAATTGCCAGAACAAGTACCGCCATCAGAAGTCTGTTCCTATGACTGGAAATTCGATTCGTAATATTCAAAATTTTGTATAAGAGTTTCCACTGCTCTTCATCCGCAGCCGTCCGCTGCACGACCACGAATCGTTTTCTATTTAGAAAGATATAAAGCCAATTTCTGCTGGCTGATATATCAGTTATTTCATTTAAATTGAACTGAAACTTACCACTGTCAGTTGTACAACAGATGATTTCATCCTGAATCTGTATTTCATTTGTAATATCGAAGAAAAACTCGCACGAAACTCCCTTTTTCATGCTGTCTTTTTCCTGTTTATAATATAGAATATACTCGATCGTACTGAATATGAAATAAAACATCATCAGTAAAATGCATCCATAGATCACTGGGAAATTCTTATTTAACATCCCATATTTACACAATTTATATACAAAAATCCAGACAATACTATAAATGAATATGAATGCCGGATTTGTAATTTTCTTTATAAATAACTGTCTTATAAATAACAGATTATATTTTTTTGAACCATGCTTTGCCTGCATCATAACGCCATTTCTGCATCTAATTTTTATTGATTGGCCAAATGCCAACATTCCCTATTATAAGAAGATTCCACACGATTGTAAAGTACTAAATGTAACCATTGGATGCGACCTGATACGAATATTTTTCCATCTTCAGGTAACAATACTAGATGTGTTGCATATACTATACCAAATGAAGTAAAATCACTACATAACCCATTGGTGATTCACTCAGACAAGGGGGAGGTTTATGAAATCACTCAGACTTAGTCAGGCAACGATTGCTGGTATCATTTTTACATCTATCATTGGCACCCTTCTCCATTTCGCGTATGAATGGAGTGGGCAGAACAGTATCATTTCCTTTATCGCTCCGGTAAATGAAAGTGTTTTTGAACATCTAAAGCTACTGTTTACACCTGTCTTTGTATTCACACTTCTGGAAGGTTATCTGACCGAAAAAGCTCCTGCGAACATGTATCTCGCCCGATTCTTCGGCGTTCTTGCAGGTCTGATCTTTATTCCGGCAGTCTTCTATACTTATACCGCAATAACAGGTACCAGTTATCCAGTCATTGATATTTCATTATTCTATATCAGTGTACTTATCACTTTTTTCATTAGTGACCGGTTGGAAAAAAAGAAACTATTTTCTGACTATGACTCACTTGGTGTCGGCATGTTCATTGTCATGCTGTTGCTCTTTGCTTTTTTCACTGGCAAATTTATCAAATAAGTCCTTTATTTTTTCTGTACTTATGAGGAGACACGCCTTTGGCTTTGCGAAATGCATCTCCAAAATAATTACTGTCATTAAATCCACATTCAAATGCAATATCTGTAATCGTCTTATCTGTATTCAACAACATATCACAGGCTTCCTTTATACGAACGCTGATCAAATACTCTTTATAACCGAAGCCTGTGACAATCTTAAATCGCTTGGAGAAATGTGATTTACTCATGTTGAACTTATCTGCGACTTGTTCGAGCGTAATATTTTTATCATAATTAAAATAAATATATTCCGCTGCCTCCGCAATTATCTTATCGTTTTCATCCAGCTCCAGAATATTACCGGCACTGTTTCTCTGACAACGTACCAGAAATGTCATAAGCTCACAAAAATAACATTTTAGCATCTCACCTGACATTTCATCTATTTTCGAATATTCATCAATCATATTCTGCAGTAATTCTTCCAGATACTCTCTTCGTCCTACCGGAATTTCAATTTCATGTGTTTCAAAGAAGCCAAGCATTGTCTTTTTTCCGAAGATCTGATAAAACGGCTCCATATACTGATCTGTAAAATATAAATTCACGATCTCGATTGCCGATGGATTTTTCTCATTTGGATAGCCTTTATGCAGCTCTCCTGTTGAAATAAAAACTGCCTTTCCCTTTCGTAAGTGATAAATCGAATGGTTGATTGTCATATTTCTATTACCACTGAGAAAAAAACCGATCTCAAAATAAGGGTGTAAATGGAATGGCTGAGATGTATAATGCGCATCCCTCCGAACCCGTTCTATTAAAATATCATCTGTTCTTACAAAATTATAATTCATGGACTATTATCATTCGCCTTTCATAACATTTATAAGGATAATCTTATATCTAATAGTAGTATAGCATAAAAAAACAGTTATAATAGTCCTTTTTTTGTCTTTTTGTCACATTTACACTGAAATAATCTTCATCAGATTCTTTTATCGTAATAAGCTCTATATGCAATCACCGCTCCACAAATCACAATATAGACAGCGACCATTGCCACGATCAGCCTGATATCTTCCTTCATAATACCAAACGCGAGCATCAATCCACCATACATCAACAACATCAGATCAAATGCTTTTGCTTTTGCCTTATCCGCCAACATCACATTTCTCTCGTCATTTTCTTCAATCAGAATCTGATTTGCTGTGTCCGTTTTCCTATTGATCAGAACTTTGATCACATGATCCAGACTTTTTCCAAATACGCCAGAACCAATTCCGATCAGAATATATGGTAGTGATGATAGTATGCTATCATCCTGCCTTGTTTCCTTGCAAAGCATTGCACCTACTATGACAATACACAGACTTACTACAAGATTAATTAAATTATGCGCCAGACTTCTTCCTACTTTCATATTACATGCTCCTTTCATGATTCAGTCACTTTTTTATGACTATTAAATGTTATTGGTTACTTATCCGTTACTGCTCTGTTTCCTCATAAAGAAAGATCTCTTCAATTGTCATATGGAAATATCGAGCGATCTTAAATGCCAGAATAATGGATGGATTATATCGTCCCTTCTCCAGCGATATAATTGTTTGTCTGGATACTTCAAGTGTGTTTGCCAATTCTTCCTGACTTATCCCCTGTTCTTTTCTAATAAATTCCAGGCGGTTTTTCATCTGCTGCATCTCCTTTCGCTTCTGACCTATTTTTAAAATGTAAAGTTACCTTTACAAGTAAGATAACACTTTCTTTATTCTATGTCAAGCAAGCTTTACATCAAAATCAAAATAGTCATGCTACAAATGCTATGTAAAATAAAAAGCCGGATCCAGAATTTTTAAGTTGCAAGTCTGGAAACGGCTTTCTCTGCCTATGAAATTCTTTTTTTATTCTCCACTGATTGCAGATACTGGACATTGGTCGATTGCATCCTGTGCATTTTCTTCCTCGCCATCCGGTACCACACCATCTGCTTTTGCCTGTGCTTTATCGATTTCATCATTCATCTCAAAAACTTCGGATGCAATACTTGTACAAAGACCACATCCAATGCAGATATCTGGATCAACATGTGCTTTCATGTGAGTTACCTCCCTTTCTTAACTATCCGTAATAGTATTCCTGATGGTGGCAAATTTATACATAAAAAGAAAAAAAGTGCAGATAACACTCTTTTTTAAATGTTATCTGCACTTTCCTATCATGTCGTATGTAATAGTATTATTACAATACATATGAATTACTTATTTATTTGTGTTATTTAATAACTTTGATCCATCCTTCAGGTGCTTCAATTGAACCCATCTGAATACCTGTCAGAGTCTCACGTAATTTCTTTGTAACAGGTCCCATTTCTTCCATACCTGCTGAGAAACAGATTTCTTTACCATGATCAACGACTTTGCCGACTGGTGAGATAACTGCTGCTGTACCACAAAGACCACATTCTGCGAAATCTTTGATCTCGTCGAACATTACTTCTCTGTGTTCTACTTTCAGACCAAGATAGTGTTCTGCAACATACATCAGAGAACGACGTGTGATTGATGGAAGAATACTGTCTGACTTAGGTGTTACAACTGTATTATCCTTTGTTACGAAGATAAAGTTTGCACCGCCTGTCTCTTCAACCTTTGTTCTTGTCTTAGGATCAAGATACATATTTTCTGCAAATCCTTCTTCATGAGCAGTTACAATTGCATGTAAACTCATTGCATAGTTAAGACCTGCTTTGATATTACCTGTTCCATTAGGAGCTGCACGATCGAAATCACTTACTTTAATAGTCATTGGCTTAGCGCCACCTTTGAAGTAAGGACCAACTGGTGTAGCAAACATTCTGAACTGATATTCATCAGCTGGCTTAACACCAATTACAGGACTGCTACCGAACATATAAGGACGAATGTATAATGTTGCACCTGAACCATAAGGTGGAACAAAATCAGCATTGGCTTCAACTACCTGCTGAACAGCTTCGATAAAACAATCTTCAGGGAATACAGGCATTTCAAGTCTCTTTGCTGAATCAGCCATTCTCTGTGCGTTTAAATCAGGACGGAATGTTACAATATGTCCGTCTGATGTTGTATAAGCTTTGAGTCCTTCAAAGCAAGCCTGTGAGTACTGTAAAACACCAGCACACTCACTAATTGTTACATTTGCATCAGATGTAAGTGTTCCATTATCCCATGCACCATTTTTGAAATTGGATACGTATCTCTTATCAGTCTGAACATAACCGAATCCAAGATTTGCCCAATCGATATCTTTCTTTGCCATAATTCTTACTTCCTTTCGTAATATAATAAATTAATTCTAAGAATCTAATTATTATTTATCCGGAAACAATTCGGAAAACCGTTAGGTTCATAAAAAATATTCATACCCAAAAATATAGCACAAATTACCAAGTATAACAAGAGTTCATTGCTAAATTTTCAGATTTTTTAGTTATTTTTACTCTTTTTCATAGAAAGAAAGAACGAATAAAGCACTGGAAGCACACATAAAACGGCAATATCGCACACGATCAGTGGTACCAGCTGGACTGCGAGCACACCATAGAATAACATGATAAATCCTCCTACGATCCACAGATATCCTGCCATATGATGCGTCTTATTCCAAATATCTTCATCCTGGAGCGTCCATGGGACACGTATTCCAACCAACCTGTTCTGTCTGCACTTTGGAAAGTAATTTCCAATTGCAATGAACAGTACGCCTATGATCGAAGGCACTATCATTTGTATTTCTGTTTGATATCCAAGTGTCTGAAATAAAATCGTGCACTGCACAACCACACAAATCAAAGGAATCATCCAAACTACGATTCTTCTCATCGCTTTCGTGATATTTTCTTTTTTCTGATCCATATAAAGCATTTTCTGTACCAGACAATTTACAACAATAAGAATAAAAGGCAACGCGATAATTCCAATGAGTTTGGGCGCATACTGATCTGGTTCCCACGATGTGTTATAATGGATCGGTACCTTCTCAGGTAATTTATGATACACAAGGATTCCGAAAGCCACCGGAATCATACAGATCAGCGCTGTGATCACCATTGTTCTTTTTTCTTCACTACTCATCGCCTTCTTTTCCTCCCTGTTGCTTGTTTTTGTCCTCTCCAAACTGAGAAAACCATAACATAACTTCCTCAAAAACAGATACATTTATTTCATAATATACGTAATTTTTATACTTCGTTTCAAAAATAAGTCCTGACTTCTTTAATTGAGACAAGTGATAAGATACGGTCGCTCCTGTCATATCAAAATGTTCAGCAATCTGTCCAGCTGACATCTTTCCTGATTTTAGCATCACAAGGATTTCTCGTCGGACGGGGTCAGATAAGGCTTTAAATGTTTCTGCGAATCCCATATGCCTACACCTCTTCCTCTGATTTTGTTCTAATAAAGATATTTACAGACTTTCAAGCACTTTACAACCTTTATGAATTAAATATTCATATAAGCCTGCACATACCATAATATAAATCACACTAAGAATTCCTAAAAACCATATAATAGATATCATATCATTCAGCATTACAATATACAAGACTGCCGGAATCAAAAATATAGCAAATGCACCGAACATAGAAATCATTGTGCTCGCGCTCTGTTTTACAGCCACTGTCTCTGATATCCAGCCGAACTTTGGGAACTTCAGATTTACTACCACTCCAAATAATGCGCAGAAAGTACAAACAATATTTGGCAATACAAACAGAAGGACCAGATTTGCCACATCCATATCAAGTGTAAATGCAGCAACGATTTCAGCAATCAGCAATGCTGGAATGGTTACTACCAGATGCAAATATACCTTAGACATCAGAATATCACGCGTTCTAATCGGCATTGATCTTACGATCCAAAGATTTTTTCCTTCCAGTGATATCGAAGGTGCCGATACTATATTAATTGTAGACATCACACTGAGTAAAATTATAATCATACTGCCTAGTGAATTTCCCAACTGTGGAATCCTTGCAACATAATCTATAATCAGTTCTTTTTTCACAACGAGTGCACCAGCCGCAACAAGTATAAAGACCGTTCCCAACGCACCATTTAACATATACATAGGTGAATTTACAAAATGTCTGAGTTCCTTTGTCAGAAGTGCAGAACCGGTCGTCCCCACTTTCATCTCTTTTTCCTTATATTCAACTTTGGCAAATCCACGTTTGGTGGTTGCAATCTTAATAAAGCTTCTGGATAACAGAATGTAGAGAATCATGAACGGAACCAATTCACAAATCAGCATGAACACCAAATGTCCCCAATTGCCCTGTGCAATGGCATTACCGAACCAGAACACCGGTACTGCCGCACCCTTAACATTTTTGGCAATGACATCTCCATTTGCAATCAACTTCTGTATATACGAATTCATCTGGCTGTATCCCCAAAAGTAAAGTCCCAGGAAAACCAGTGAAAATAGCATTGTCATCAGAGATTTGTTGCGTACACGAGAACTGATTGATGCAATGATCCATCCCATCAAACCAGAAAGTGTCAATGACAAAAATGGTAATGTCAGAAATATCAAGCATGCAATGATAAATTTTGATATATCAAATCCAAATTTGCTAATATAAATAACTGCTGCCGGAACAACTATAAACAGTTCCATTGCAAAATTAAAAGCATATAATACAATCATTCTGCTCGCCAGAATAAATGAAGTCGGTATTGGCATTGCCAACAATAATTCATTATCCTTTGCCTCAAATAGCTGCGCCGCTGTCATGAATACGCTGAAAACAAACATAATGACCAATGCGAGCAGTCCCGCCATCGCAAAGTAGAGCCAGTCAATTCCGAACAAATGGAATGGTTCACAGATCTGCATAAAGAAATAACCAAACATTGCAGCCGCAGCACCAATTACATAGAGTACAAGCAGCCCGATCAATACTTTTATGAGTGGAGATTTTTTATTTTTTGAACCTTTTATAATATTAGAGGCCAACGCCAATCCCTGTGATCTCAGAAGCGCTTTAAATGTTTGCATCATTTTCATCACCCTCCAGTTCAAGGAAAACATCTTCCAGAGAAGTATTGCCTTTCACTTCGTCCATACTGCCTGACACGATCAGCTTTCCTTCTTTTATAATTGCAACCTTATCACATAACTTTTCTGCGACTTCCAGAACATGTGTTGAGAAGAAAATTGCAGCACCTGCATCACACATTTCTCTCATAAGGACCTTCAGCTGATGTGCAGCCTTTGGATCGAGTCCGACAAATGGCTCATCCATAATCAGCAGTTTTGGCATATGGATCAGCGCTGCTATAATTGCAAGTTTCTGCTTCATACCATGAGAATATGCAGATACCGGCTGTGCAAGATCCTGTGTCAGTTCAAACATCCCTGCATACTTCTTAATTCGCTCTTCTCTTTCTTTTTTCCCTACGCCGTATATATCAGCAATAAAATTCAAATATTTGATTCCTGACATGAATTCATACAGATCTGGGTTATCTGGGATATAGGCCAGTTTTTTCTTACATTCCAGCGGATTCTTTTTTACTGAGATTCCATCTATATAAATCTCTCCTTTTTCAAATTGTAAAATACCACAACAGGATTTAATCGTTGTTGTTTTACCCGCACCATTATGTCCGATAAATCCATAAATTTCTCCAGATCTGATATGCAGTGATAAATCCTCTACTGCGTATTTCTCCCCATATTTTTTTGTTAAATGTTCTATTCTTAACAAAACAATCCCTCCTAATCTACTATGCCCTTACCTGGCTATTTCTGTTATTTTTACCTCTGCCCCTGTATTACCTATAAACTTTTATCAGGGAGTTACCTATTTAGAAATATTTCTAAATAGAATATACTTCATCTTCTGTCCAATGTCAATAACTATTTAGATGTATTTCTAAATAGCATGAAAGCGGCTGATCCAACACATACAAAAAAGCCCTTTTACGGATACCTGTTTCTTCCGTAAAAGAGCTTTTTATTCTAATCTGATCAGTTTTACCTATTCTTTATCTTAATCAACAAAATGAATGACCTGGTCATTTTTCACTGCTTCTTTTGGAGCATCAGCCGCATATCCAAGATCGACCATTCCCCATACAACATGATTGGATGGAATGCCATAGGAATCCAGCATTTTACGTACTTCTGGCTGATCACAGTTACCTTTGAGCTGATTGATCCAACAGGATGAAATCCCCAATGCATGTGCCATCAGAAACATGTTTTCCATTGCACAAGCTGTATCAGCAAGTCCATTCGTGTTGTCACGATCATTGGACACCAGTATGACTGCTGCAGGTGCATAAAAGTTATACCCCTCTGCCCTGTTTGCTGCTACTCTGACAACATCTGCAAGTTTCTGAATGTTGTCTTTATTTCTGATTACTGTAAACTGCCAGCTCTGTTTGTTCATGCCACTTGGTGCATAAATTCCTGCTTTTAAGATTGTATCCAGATCCTCTTTACTAACTGGCTGATCTGTATATTTTCTACAGCTTCTTCTTGTTAAAATGTTATTTAATACTTCCTGTCTGTTATCACTCATCACAAGTTCTCCTTCCTGTCTGATCCACTCTGTCTACTTTACTTTGTCTGCTACCTGCAATCTTTCAGTGCAACTATAAGCTGTTCAAGTTCATTTTCTCCAAATACTTGGATTCCATTGGTCAACAGCAACTCTGCCGTTACCCCATTTCCTTCTGTTAAATTTCTACTAAATGAACCATCATAAATCAATCCATGGCCGCAACTAGGGCTTTTTTCCTTCAGAACCGCATATTGACAGTCAAACATCTGTGCCAGTCTGAGCGCCTCTCTGGCTCCCTTTTCATACTGTCTGGTCACATCCACGCCATCCTTTGTCAACACTCGTCCGCCAACCCTTTCCGATGGACATCGTGGTGTCGCCAATCCTCCATAGATTTCTGGACAAACTGGAAGCAAATGATGTTTCTTTTTCAATTGTTCGATCTGTTCATATTCTTTCTCCTGTCCATCATATCTGCATTGCAGCCCTAAAAGACAGGCACTGATCAAAATATTCATCTCTCTGCCTACTGTTCATCTTTTGAAATCTTAACTTCATTTGATCTATAAGCTTCCAGTTCTTCCTGGAATTTAGGTGTCTTTACAAATCCACAGCTAAACATTTCCGGACAGAATCCTCTGTATACACATTCTTTTACCATGCAATGTGCAAGTTCTGGTTCTACCTTAGCTACTTCATCTTTCACAAGCTGCCAAGCTTTTGTTGTTTCTGGGCTGGCGCAATGACATAATCTCTTTCTGCTGATCGTGATCAAAGCCTGTGCGTCTGCTTCACATTCATGTGTGACAGGTGCTCCCTGTGGAAGATCACTACGATCTACTCCGGTTCTGTCAGATCTCTGTGTCTTAACAAAATGTTCAATACCAATTTTGTGTCTAACAATATGTACTGACACCCAGTATGGAAGGTCTTTCCATCTCCAAGAGAACTTCATCTTTCTAATTGGGGAATGTTCGGAACGGATCAGCTTCAATTTCCATTCTGAATCTGGATACTTTCCTGTAGATTTTCCAATTGTAGTCATTGTGGCATCTTTTACATCCTGCCAGTTATCCTCGTGTTTAAATCTGTCTATATACATTTTTTTCTCCTTATATATCGTATCTGTATTTTCTTCTGACAAAAAAGCTTTTGTCCTACAGGACTTTCCTTGTCCCGTATCTGCCTCAATGTGCAGCACTATTATTTCCTATCCGCATATTATTATAACAGATTTTTGAAATAGTGAAACTTCTTTTTACTGCATAAACTGTAAATTTCAGTAAGCACTTTTAGGCTCAAAAAAATCATCTGGCAGAATCACAGGATGAACTGGTATTTCAGTGATCCTGTAATCCATGCAGACGATTTTTCTTATAACAATCATTTATTACTATCTTTTTACTTTTTTATAACAATCATTTTATTAAATTTATAACAATCTTTTATTACTTTTATAACAATCTTTTTATTACTTTTTTGACGATATTTTATTACTTATATAGCAATCTTTTTCAATCACGATTGCTTTTTTATAATATTTAAAATCTATCTATTTTTTACAATCATATTTTTAAAGAAGAATTTTTTACTAATTTTGCATTATTATATCTAGGAAAATGCTGTATTCGAACTCTTGCCTAATGCCTAGCAGGTCCTTAAAATATCATAGACAGCTTCTCTTGTATCTGCTTTCATAACACGTTCAGCCAGCTCTTTTGCATCCTTTCTGTCAATTCCAGCGATTGTCTTTCTTACGCCAAGAATTGAAGTTGCACTAACTGAAAATTCATCGAGTCCAAATCCAAGCAGAACTGGTACCAGTAAAGGATCTGCTGCAGCTTCTCCACACATTCCAACAGGGATACCCGCCTGATTACCGCAGGCAATGACTCTCTGTATCATACGGATGACAGCTGGATTGTAGGCAGAATATAAATAAGCCACCTTTGCATTTCCTCTGTCGACTGCCATCATATACTGTGTCAGATCATTGGTTCCAATACTAAAGAAATCTGCTTCTTTGGCAAGAATATCTGCCATTGCACAAGCCGCAGGCGTTTCAATCATAATACCGATCTTAATCTCAGGATTATATGCTTTCTTTTCACAATCCAGTTCCAACATGTAGTCATGTACGAGCTTCTTAACGCTTCGCAATTCATCTACACAGGTTACCATTGGAATCATGATACGAATGTCACCAAATGCACTGGCACGAAGTAATGCACGAAGCTGTGGCTTGTACACCTCTTCCTTATCCAAGCATACACGGATCGCACGATATCCAAGGAATGGATTCTGTTCTTTCTCCAGATTCAGATATGGGATCTCTTTATCACCACCGACATCCAGTGTACGTATGATTACTGTTCTTCCACCCATCTTTTCTACAACTGCGCGATATGCCTGAAACTGTTCTTCTTCAGATGGCACTTCTGTTTTATCCATGAATAAAAATTCGGAACGGAATAATCCAATGCCCTCACCATCGTGTTCAATCACACCAGCTGCATCCTTTGGATTTCCAATATTTCCAAATAACTCTACCTGTTTGCCATCTGCTGTTACTGTTGGCTTTCCAACGAACTGTAACAGACTGCGTCTGTATTCTTCATAGTCGACAGCTTTTGCACGATAAAGTTCTATTTCCCCTTCTGTTGGATTCAACAGAACTGAACCATATTCTCCATCAATAATAACATCCTGCCCATCTTCAACAATGCTATGAATATTTTCAACACTAAGAACCGCTGGGATTTCCAGTGCTCTTGCAAGAATTGCAGAGTGGGATGTACGACCGCCGACTTCTGTAATGATTCCCGCTACATTTTCCCTAACAATTGCTGAAGTCATAGATGGTGTCAGATCTTTCGCTACCAGAACTGTTCCCGGTGCTACACTGCTAATATCAACCATTTCTCTGCCAAGCAGGATCTGCAGCATTCTAGTCTTAATATCTGCGATATCTGTTGCACGCTGACGCATCATTTCGTCTTCCACACTGGAAAACATGGCAATAAATGTATCACAGACATTGGAAACTGCATCCTCAGCGCATGCGCCGCCCTTTACTGCATTTTCCATTTCTGAAGAAACCATTGGGTCAGATAACATTGCAATCTGTCCTTCCAGAATTTCTGCTTCCTTTGCGCCAATGTTCTCACGGATCTTATCCGCCATCTGCATTGTCTTATCCAGGAATTTCTGTTTTGCCTGTTCAAATCTTTCTAATTCCAGATCTGCGCTCTCCGGCTGATAGGATTTATAATCAATGGAGCATTCCCTGATTACAACTATTTTACCTATTCCTATTCCTCTGGATGCACCGATTCCATTATAACTGTCCTTATTCTTACCTGAAGTCATGCTATCTGCCTCCTTATGCTACCCCCGTATATTTCTATACCTTTAAAACCCCGTATTTTTTCTTATTCTTCGCCAAATCCACTTTCAACAAGTTCTGTGAATTTATCAAGTGCTGCCTGTTCGTCAGCTCCTTCACATTCAACTTCGATTTCCTGTCCGAATTTTAAGCAAGCAGCCATTACATGCATAATGCTCTTTGCATTG
Organism: uncultured bacterium; assembly: GCA_905215405.1. Classification (GTDB taxonomy): domain Bacteria; phylum Bacillota; class Clostridia; order Lachnospirales; family Lachnospiraceae; genus CAJMQE01. The sequence continues at coordinate 68,912 of CAJMQE010000004.1, read as the reverse complement.
ATCTTTTCATTGTTCTTTTTGATTGTTACATCACAATCGAATACAGCCATTTCTTTTGTCAGCATTCCTGCTGGTCTCATATGAAGTCCCTGTGCGTTCTTAATTGTTAATTTTTTTGCTACCATAATTTTTTCTCCTTTTGTCTCTTTTCATTTTTATTTTTTCTTATTTTATTTCATATATAAAATTATTAATTATTGCTTATTATTCTGCTTTTTTAAGAGGTTTCTTTAAAAGTGCGATCATCAGCATGCCAACTACTGAGCCAGCTACCAGTGCGATCACATACCCAAAGATATTACCAACTACAGGGAATACGAAGATTCCACCGTGAGGAGCTCTTAAAGTACATCCCATGAACATTGAAATACCGCCAGCTACTGCTGAGCCTACAATACAGGATGGAATAATCTTTAATGGTTCAGCTGCTGCATATGGAATTGCGCCTTCAGAAATGAAGCATAAGCCCATTATGTAGTTGACCAAACCTGATTTTCTCTGTTCAGATGTCCATCTGCTCTTGAAAAATGTTGTTGAAAGTGCAATTGCGAGTGGTGGGATCATACCACCGATCATAACTGCTGCCATAATATCATAATTGCCACTTGCGATTGATGCTGTACCAAATACATAAGCTGCCTTATTAAAAGGACCACCCATATCAATTGACATCATTCCGGCTACGATACAGCCCAATAAAACTTTACTTGTTCCACCCATAGAATTCAGGCCATTGGTAAGAAGTGTATTCAGGCTGGATACTGCAGGATTAATCGCACACATGATAAATCCAATTAATAAAATTCCGGCTAATGGATAAATCAATACTGGTTTAATACCTTCCAGACTGTCTGGTAAATGATCACAGATCTTTTCTAATTTCAGAACGATCCAGCCACCAACGAAACCGGCAATCAATGCACCAAGGAAACCAGCTGGAATTCCATCGGCACTTGTAAGTGTCATACCGCTGGATGCAATTGCTCCACCGACAAAACCAACTGCAAGTCCTGGACGATCGGCTATACTCATTGCAATATATCCTGCAAGAATTGGTAACATAAAGCCAAATGCTGTATCACCTACATGTTTAAAGAATGCTGCGAGTGGTGTATTTGTACCGAAATGTGATGGATCGATTGAATAATCATCCAGCAGGAACGCAATTGCGATCAGAATACCGCCACCAATAACAAATGGAAGCATATTGGATACACCATTCATCAGATGTTTGTATAATTTTCTGCCCAGACCTTCATCATCCCCAGAACTTGTTTCCTGTACTGCACCCTCATGATGATATACAGGAGCTTCTCCATTTACGATCTTATTGATCAGTTCTTCTGGCTTGTGAATACCATCAGCCACTTTGACGCTCAGTACTTGTTTGCCATTAAATCTGGCCATTTCTACCTTTTTATCAGCAGCAACAATAATACCGTCTGCCTCTTCAATTTCTTTTGCAGTCAGAATATTTTTTGCTCCGCCTGAACCATTTGTTTCCGCTTTGAGCGTAAGTCCCATCTCTTTTGCCTTCTGTTCAAGAGCTTCTGCTGCCATAAATGTATGTGCAATACCGGTCGGACACGCTGTAACAGCCAGGATTCTGTATGCCTGTTCCTTATGTGCCTCAGCCTCTTTGCCCTCATCAGCTTTTTCCTTAGCTGCACCAACCTTTTCTGTTTCTTTTTCATCTACTATTTTTAAGAATTCTTCTGGAGAAGCTGCATTCATCAGTCTTTCGCGAAATGCTGCATCCATCAGGATCACATTCAGATTTGCAAGTACATCAAGATGAACATCTCCACCTTTTTCTGGTGCTGCAATCATAAATATCAGTTTTGTAGGTGCTCCATCCATAGAGTTACAATCAATCCCTGCTGGTACCGTAACTGCTGCCAGGCCCGGTTTGATAACTGCTTTATTCTTTGCGTGAGGAATAGCGAGCCCCTCTCCGATTGCGGTAGAGAACTGTTCCTCTCTGGCCATGATTCCTCTTTTATATTCTTCTCTGTCTGAAACATTTCCTGATACGACCTGCAGGTCGATCAGCTTGTCAAATGCTTCCTCTCTGTCTGCTGCATCAATTCCTAATGCAATTCCTTCTTTTTTCAGTAAGTCTGTGATTCTCATATAAAACTCCTCCTTTGCTCAAGAATTTTATTTTCCCTTTTCCGTCTCATTAAATCAGCCCAATCAAATTCTCAATTGTTTTCTTATCTGCAAGCCCCTTTGAAAATGCTGTTGCACTGCCAGCTGCTGTTCCAAGCTTTAATGCATATGCATAATCCTTTGTCTGGCTGTAACCAGCTATAAATCCTGCTACCATGGAGTCTCCGGCTCCAACTGAATTTAACACTTTTCCTTTTGGTACACCGATCTTTGTAAATGCACCTGTTTCATCGATCAGGATTGCCCCATCACCTGCCATCGAAACCAATACATTCACAGCCCCCTGCTCCTGCAGTTTTCTTGCATAAGTGATGATCTCGTCTTCACTCTTTAATTCTACGCCGAACATTTCTCCCAATTCATGATTGTTCGGTTTGATAAGAAATGGTTTATATTTTAATACTTTTCTTAAAAGATCCTTTGTAGCGTCAACTACAACCATAATATTTTTATCTGAAACACGTTCCATTATTTTTTCATAAATATCATCCGGAAGTGTGGATGGAATGCTTCCAGCAAGCACCAGGGTGTCACCATCCTGTATTTTGTCTATCTTGTCAAATAATGTCTGAATTGCTTCTGCTGTTATCGCTGGTCCCTGTCCATTGATTTCTGTTTCCTGCTGGCCTTTGATCTTGACATTAATTCTTGTCATTCCCTCTTCCAGCCTGATAAAATCTGATGCAATTCCGCGATCTCTAACACCTTTTTCTACTGCACTACCTGTAAATCCAGCAATAAAACCGAGTGCAACACTTTCAATAGAAAGCTCTTTTAAGATCATGGAAACATTAATTCCTTTTCCGCCACAGAACACCTCTTCTGATGCTGTCCTGTTCACTTCTCCGGCTCTCAGATCATCTACCTGAACCACATAATCCAGTGCCGGATTGAATGTTACTGTGTAAATCATCCTTTTGCACCTCCCTGTACTTCCTTAACAATCGTAGCGCTCTTAAACTTATCTTGAGCAACATAATCAGTAATTATGCATGCTTCCTTCATATCAGCAAATGTAACGGAAGTAACTTTTCCAAACTTGGAATGATCCGCCAGCACATATCTGATATAGCTTCTTTTCATGGCTTCTTTCTTCATCAGTGCTTCTTCGAGATCAGGTGTTGTAAACCCATGCTCCAGACTGATTCCGTTTGTACCAATAAAGCATTTACTGAAATTGTACTTTTTCAGATTGCTGATTCCATCTGCACCAACGATTGCCTCTGTCTTTAGTTTCAGTTCTCCGCCTATCATATAGGCGCGACAACCTTTCTGTGTCAGTTTTCTTGCATGAACAATTCCATTTGTTACAAAGATTGCTTTCGTATTTGTAATCGCATCAATCAGTTTTTCTGTCGTTGTTCCTGCATCAATATAAATGAAATCATCATCATTGATCAGTGATGCTGCGTATATGCCAAGCTGGTTCTTTTCATCTACATGCATGATCGACTTTGTTGCAACATCTTCTTCTAATGTAGAAAAACCTTCTTCTACTGCAGTTGCACCACCGTGCACCTTGTTGAGTCTGCCCATCTTTTCCAGTGTGATCAAGTCTCTTCTGATTGTTGATTCCGAAGATTCAAGTTCCTGTGTAAGTTCAGACACTGTAACTGCTTTTCGCTGCTGTAGTATCTGTAAGATCAAATTCTGTCGCTCCTGTGTTAACATGAAAGGCACCTCCCAAAATGCATCCTCAACTGATTAAATTATTTCATTTCTTTTTCATAATCCCATCATACATTCATTTTCATTCATTGTCAATCATTTTCAGTCATAAATAATCATGTATTTCGTAAAAAACAATCAAAATCAATCATACCGTTTCTTTACTACTGAGTCCTATTATTACAGTTTTACATTTATTACATGTTTACATTTATTACGTATTTACATTTATTACGTATTTACACTTATTGCACATATTCCACCAGTACCAGTTATTTCAGTTATTTCTGGTGTTATTTCAATTTTTTCACATGCTGATGTCATTTCTGTATTTCAATCTTTTCACTTATTCCTGTCATTTCATCGATTTCAAGCATTTCATTGATTACAGTCATTTCATTGATTACAGGCATTTCACTAATTTCAGGCATTTCACTAATTTCAGGTATTCCATCTAATCCTGTGATTTCAGGCATTCCACTGCGTTTCGTTGTTCCAGATATCCTACATCCCTCATCCTGCAAGCTTCAACTGAAAAAAAGCGCCTGCCTCAGAGCTTTATCCCGTAAAGATATTTTTCTGTGCAAACGCTTTTCCTACTATTTATTCTGCAGGATTCAGAGTTCTGCAGATTTCTTCCTTTAATTTTTCCATTGTTTCTTCATTTTCCTTCTTTAATGAAGAATCCATCGTTACGACGGGATCCAAAATTGTCATGTTCTTCATTTCTTCAAGGATCTTTCTCATCTGAGTTCCGCTCGTGACTGCCCAACTTCCATTTTCAATCAGGCCCACCACTTTATTTTGTACATTCAGTGCTTTCATATCCAGCAGATAATGTTCCATGAGTGGATAAATGCCACTATTATACGTAGGACAGGCAAGCACAATATGACTGCAGCGAAATGTTTCTGCTATCAGTTCTGAAAGATCGGTATTTGACACATCATACACTGCTATATCCTTTATGCCTTCCTCCGCCAGCCTTACAGCCATTACATCTGCCGCATTCGCAGTATTTCCATACATAGAAGCATAAACGATCATAACTGCCTGCTCTTCAGCCTCATAACGGGACCATTTATCGTACTTTTCGATCAGCACACCTGGATTTTTTCTCCATACAAGACCATGAAGCGGTGCAATCACTTCGATTTCAAGTGTTGCTGCCTTCTTTAAAAGCGTTTGTACCGGCATTCCATATTTTCCAACAATATTTGTATAATATCTTCTGGCGTCCTGCATTGCCTCAGAATCAAAGGCTGCTTCGTCATCGAAAATATTTCCGTTCAATGCGCCAAATGTTCCAAATGCATCTGCAGAAAATAGAACCTTTTCACTACTTTCATAAGACACCATACATTCAGGCCAGTGAACCATTGGTGCCATAACAAAATACAGTTCATGTGTTCCCAGTGACAAAGTATCACCTTCTTTGACTGCAATACATTTTTCCGTGATATCCTCTCTAAAAAACGCGCTGATCATATGCATAGCCTTGAGACTGCACACGATCTTCACATCTGGAAATCTTCTAAATAATTCTTCAATATTAGCGCTGTGATCCGGCTCCATGTGATTAACGATCAGATAATCAAGTGCTCTTCCATTTAGAAGATATTCAATATTTTCATAGAATTGTTTTGATACTGCAGCATCCACGGTGTCTACAACCGCAGTCTTCTCATCATCGATAAAATAGGAATTGTAGGAAACCCCTCTTTTAATAGGAAAAATATTTTCGAACAGGGCAAGTCTTCTGTCGCTCGCTCCAATCCAGTAAATGCTTTCTGTCACTTTTCTGGTACAATGCATTTCTTCGTCCTCCTTTAAACACTTATCTTTATTTTATGTAGAAATGTATATTTATAAACAGACATTTGATTTGTCTGCCATCTCTCTTATCTATGTATATTTTACCAAAAACCTGTCTCGTTATGGATGGTAATTAATGTCACAAAAACCAAAAAAAGTAATATGAATCTTTTCCTGTCATATTCTCTATTAAATTTTCTGCAGGCTATCTTAAGCCTTTGCAGGTTCTGCCTGCAATACTTTTGTCTATCTTGATTTAAATCTTACCATCGTACTGCTTGTAACATTTAATATGCCATCAATTACAAAGCTGGCACCAATAAATCTGGTAAAAAGAAGCCCTGTGCCAAATGGATTAATGATCATTAAAATTCCGAGTAATAAGGAACCTGCTGCAAATACCATGACCATGACCCATTTCTGATACCCAATTCTCTTTAATTCTGTTGCATCCTGTACTTTTATAATTCCACTGATAACAAGAATAATCCCGAGGATCATTGGAACGATAGAAACTATAATTCCAGGCTTCAACACAATGATCAGGCCCAAAATCAGTGTAACAACGCCACTGATAAAATCAAGCTGGTAGAAATTCTTCTCTCCGCTCGTTGTGAAATATTTAATAAATGCTGTCAATGCGTAAATGAATAAAAGCGCTCCAATTGCATAGCAGATTGTTCTCGTCGATGTCTCCGGCCAAAGCAGAAGACTAAGTCCAAATACGATATAAATAACTGAAACCAGCGAATAGGCTGATTTAATTTTCTGTATATATGTTTTTTCGACTGTCTGTTCTTTTCTAAATCCCATATAAAACTCCATTTCCAAGTGTGTTTTGCGCTTCCGGCCAAACTTCACACATCTTTTCGTTCTAATTCTTCTCTTTTATTTTACTTCATTTTTAATATCCGTGCAATCCAAAGTGACAAAATTTTCACTAAGCCAGATCACCAACTTCGTACAGATAACTACGACTCTGTTTTCCCACTCTTTTTACCGCTTTTACATCGTTCAAGATCTGAAGCACCTGACGTGCCGTATCAATATGGATGCCAGCTGCTTTAGCAAACTCTTTCGATGTAAATTGTCCACTGAGTTCATACGGAACAAACTGAACATAATCTTCGACCTGATCGATTATAACTTCCTGTCTGATTGCAACTGGAATCCGGTCATGTCTTGTCGACCCTCTTTTTTTGTCATAGCTCCATCCATTTAGCATTCTGTACTCTTCCATATCCATTAATTCCAGCCTGATATGGAGATTTGGATTTGTCAAAAAAGGTCTGATTTTGTACAGCTCATAAAATGCATCATAAGGGTTCCATTTTTTAGGTGATTTTCTTTTTTTACTGATTTCTCCAGTCTCCTGATCGATCCACATGAGCCATTTATTACAAGGCATCGGATAGACCAGTGTAACTGGGTATAGATTCAAGAACACAGCAAGTTTTTCCCGCAATTTATTAAAATTTCTGGTCTGAATTTCAATCACACCATTTTCATTATAAATGTCTGCCACATATCCCTCCAATGCGACTTCCTGTTTATCTTTATCCGGTTCAAAATAGTTCTTCATGATCGCGTGCACTGTCTTTTCACTCAATGTACCAATACCATTGTCATTATGCTTTTTTCCAATTATTTTATCCCTCGCTGCCTCAAACGCAGTCTGATCGATTTCTTCTCTTAACATTATCTACTCCATTGCCCATTTTATCCTGTAAATAGTATCATAGCACTTCGCATGTGTCAAAACTCTTTCCAATTCGACTTTCTGTCAATTGTAATTGTCGTCTCTGCATGCTAAAATAAAGCAACAACGCTTTATCAGATACAGGCCTTTTTTCATTTTTTTCTCGACAATGTGAATGGTTGCTGTTGACTCTGGTAAACGAAAAGAATTTTAATTGATTATTATAGTTATAGTTAAATAGATCCATTGATAGCTGCAAAACTACATACAACTCTATCCGATCAAACGATCAAATATGCAGTTGCAATGGAGCCTTTTAATTAGCGGGAGGTTTTTATGCTTACTATCAGCTTATGCATGATTGTGAAAAATGAAAGTGCAATTCTTGCACGCTGCCTGGACAGTTTCAGAACAATTGCTGATGAAATTGTGATTGTAGATACAGGTTCTACCGATGACACAAAACAAATTGCAGCAAAATATACAGATCAAATATATGATTATCAGTGGAAGGATGATTTTGCAGATGCCAGAAATTTCGCATTTTCAAAAGCATCCTGCGACTACATTTACTCCTGTGATGCTGATGAGATTCTGGATGCCACCAACCTCATTCGCTTTCAGCATTTAAAAGAGTCTCTTCTTCCTGAAATTGAACTGGTACAGATGAAATATGTCAATGATATGCAGTTCAATACGGTTTATAATTCTGAAAAAGAATATCGTCCAAAACTGTTCAAACGGATGCGTTCTTTTACCTGGCAGTCTCCGATTCACGAAACCGTACGTCTGGATCCGGTCGTATTTGACAGCGATATTGAGATTTTACACCGTCCACTTAATACACATGCCGGACGCGACTTCCATACATTTATCCGCGCACTCCAGCAGGGTACGCGCCTTGAAAATTATGTAGTCACAATGTTTTGCAAAGAATTGTTCATTTCCGGCACTTCCGATGATTTTATGATGTGCAAGAATATGTTCACTGATGTTCTTGCAAAAGAGGATCGTCCTCTGGATATCAGCCAGGCTATCAGCTGTGTACTTGCCCGTATTTACCGGCTCGAAAACAAGTCAGATGACTTCTTTAAGATTGCCCTGAAAGATATGGCTGGTGGTTCGCCATGTGCAGAGATCTGCATGGAACTGGGACAGTATTTTTATGACAAAGAAGACTATGAAGAAGCCGTTCTTTGGTTCATCAATGCCTCAACAGAAACACCAAGTATCTTGGACATTCACACTAGCGGAGACAAGCCTTTAAAAATGCTTTCTGCCTGCTATGAACGCCTTTCTATGATTGCAAGAAAAACTGGCGATTACGAACTGTACAACACCTACTCTTATAATGCCAACGAATACAAAAAACAGGCCGAACAATGGAAGATGCCTGAAGAACTATAAATGAAACAGCAGAAAAAAATTTCGGAACACGCTTTTGCAGAGTGCAAACGTGTTTCCTAATCTTCGTTATCATTTCCAGCTTCAGTGCAAAAAAAGAAACTGCTATCTAAGATTTGGAAACCTTTGCAAATGCGCCGGTACCAGGGCTGCGTTCTGGGCAGCCCCTGGTATCCGCTACGCTTTTGCAGAGTGCAAACGTGTTTCCTAATCTTCGATATCAGTTTCCTCTATATCAAGAAATTCAAAGTCACTTTCCTCATCGTCATCTTCAAATGCCGAGCCATCTTCAATATCTCGATACTGTGCATCATCTGCTATATCATCCGCGATATCCTCTAGGCTTGCCTTTTCCAACTCCTTCTGCTTCTTCTTTTTCTTTCTATTCTTTTTATCATCTTCATCATCGAGAATATCACCACTGATCACATCTTCGTCTAACTCAGATAAATCCTCATCAAAATCATTTTGACTAGCTTTTCCCGATGCACCTGACTTACCAGACTTTTTAGATTTCTCTGCTTTGCCTGCTTTTCCTGTTATCCCGAATTTTTTGCTTCTTTCAGTGTTACCAGTTCTTCCATCCTTCTTGAGTTTATCAGAACCATCGCTGTCGTTGTTCTGATCCTGCTCACCATTTAAACGCTTCTTATCTTTGATAAGTAATACAATGACCATAACAAGCAGTATCAATGCACCGGCCGCAATACAAACTGTCATCATTCTCCACATTTTGACTTCGTCCTGCTCCTGCATGACTGTTGTACCCAAAGCTCCAACTCCTGCTTCATCAAGATCTGTAAATTTCTGAACTGTTCCATTGGTATAATCATAACGATACCATCCTGTATTTCCTTCATCATCCATACCATAGAACAGACAATAATCGGAACCTGCACCAAGTTTTACAAGTACATCAGCATTTTCATCATTTATGACTCTGGTTGCCTTCGCATAGCCATCTGGCAATTCCATATCATCTGTAATTGGCAGAATTGTATAACGAAGTTCCGGAGAAATAACCACATTCAGACGATAAAATGTATCATTGACCGTATCATACACATAAAATGCACCATCCTGTGATCCATTGACAGGCTCCAGATACATAATGGTAAGTTTTGTATGAATTTCCTTACCTGCAAGTATCTTTTGCCCTTTATACTCAAATACTTCCGTCTCATATCCTGCTGGTAATGGATTACTATCAAAATCACTGATAATATAATACTCAGTACCATCGATAGTTGCTATTGCTTTCTGCTGTACTTCTATATCCGCTATATCCTGGCTGGCTGATTCATTATCCGCTTCTTCTTTGCCTGCGGTTTCACCGTCTGCCGCCGACTCTTTCGTGGTATAAATTATATAAGATCTTGTACTTCCATTTTCAGCAGTAACCGTTATGGTTGTCGTGTTTCTGCCTGGATCCATCGTTGTACCTGTTACTCTGACTGTCGCTGCAGCATCTTCCGGCACTGCACTTACTGTCAGCCTTGAAACATCTTGCCCAATAGCCGCTGTATAACTGGTCACATCTGAAGAAAATTCTGGTGACAAAGCTGATTCTGCTATTTTCAAAGATGACAGATTATTATTTGATGATAAATTGGCAGAAGAATTGACCGTAACAGAACCATTTCCTCCGCTAATTGTTAATTTATCCTCGAGCTCTGAACTGACAATACTGTTTGAAGCCAGTTTGATTGATGAGGTACCTGGTTTTAACGCCTTAAACACAAGTGAAAACGAAGTAGAATCCGTTGAAAGAACTCTTACGGTTCCACCGCCACCACCACTATGTCCGGAAACGATCTGCAGTACAGATGCATCATATGTTACATATAAATCGCACATATAGATTTCACTGCCACTTCCTGACACACTAATGTTGACCGTTATCTGATCTCCAACATCACCACTTACCGAACTGACCGATACATTTGCAGTTTCCGCTGCCTGCACCGGATATGCAGTTATCAGCTGCATTCCCAGTACCAGGACAGGTGCAAGTATCCATGCACCTGTTCTTCTTATCGTTTGTTTCATAACTTACCTCTTTCTATCGTTATCCCGCTTCACAATCCAGATAAGATATCTATCTGATTTTTGGCAGTCTACTTATTCTAATCCAGACCCTATTTCTGTATGATGTATCTGATATCCAGAATATGTCGTTTAATATAGAGCAGATCCAGTGATTCTGCACTTCCATTGTGATTTGCATCTGCTGCTTCTTCATAAGCTCCACTCAGTTTGCGAACTCCAAGAACATGTCGTTTCACATAGAGAAGATCCATACTTGTAACTGCTCCGTCGCCATCCACATCACCATAAATAACAAATGTATAATCATAGACAACATTTCCAGATCCATTTTTTATGATCAGATGATCGCCCGTCTTTACCACGCCACTGATCTGTGTTCCGTCTGCATCTGTAATCGATGCCTGATAGCTACCAGTACAAGACACATTGCCAAGCACGTCAGTTGCCTGACTTCCTACACCAACTGCAGAGATATAATTTTTCGTGCTATCGATCCTGTAGTTCGTACTCATACTGCCTTCATCACTGTGATCCGGTTCTGGCGTACTGCCTCCATCTTCTCTAACAACATTGATTGTATAAGTTCTTGTATCCCCACTTTCTGATGTAACCCTGATCGTAATTGTATTTGATCCCACATTCAGACTGTAGCTGCCTGTTCCACTAACACTTGCACTGCCGCTGACAGCTTCTGCGTTAACAGATACTGAGGAAACACCATTTCCAACAATAACATCATACTGTGTTGTAAAACCATCAAATGTTGGAGTGAGCGTTGTATCACCGACACTAAGTGATTTCAGCAAATTATTTGGACTGCCGTTACCCTGTGGTAATTCACATACCGACGATGGCATATTTTTGTATACAGGAATCTTAAATACAAGACCTGTTGAAGTTCTTGTACTTTCATCATATGCCTTTGCCGTGGTTACGGATTCACTTCTTGGTGCCAGAATGTTGGTCATATACTGGTGCGTATATGGAGAAATCAAATCAAATTTCTCATAATAGAGCGTATCCTGTCCTTTATTAATATAACTGGAACCAAGTTTGATAGCCCCACCGATAATGGATTTCATTCTTGTATTCCATGGGCGCATCGTTGCACTGTCTGTTTTGGATGCATAAATCAGACCGTTGATGATTGCACTGGCCGTGCTTGTCTTATACGCACCCTGGTTGTAATAATTATACAGACCGCCATAGCCACTGACCGTACCAGAAATACTATCACTGGCTCCATTGCTACCGATCTCCTGTATAATTCTTGTCGCAAGATGGTATGGGCTTACTCCGGAAATCTGTCCAGCTTTCATCAAAGCCTCCGGATATGTATAGGAATCACCGTCGTAACTAAGGCCTGAGCCATCTCCAACTGTTCCTGTCGACTTCATAAAGGAATTTCCAATAATCTGACTGACACCATCTTTATTCTGCAGACTGCCATTATAAGAAAGTGATTCGAACATAAATATATTCGTGCTATTGAGGAAATTTCTTGGATCAAGTGCGTAGGCGATCAATGATTTCGACGCGGCTACCCATCCACCTGAATCGTATTCGTACCACTCTCCTGTCTCCCAGTTATAGGCATCATCTGCAAGAGATTTCCATGAACTTGCAGCTGTACCATAAATCAGGCTTCGTCCAGTCACATTTTCCGCTTCCAGTACTGTATTCCAGTCATAATTCACATAATCTGCAACAAATACCCATTTCGGATACATTGCATGCAGTTCTCTTAACCCAGCTTTATAAGATTCCGGGAACCCCTGTTCATTCAGATAACTTTCGAAATCTGTATCTTCATCATAGTCCACATCACTGTCATTGACAGAAACGTACTGACTTGTTATGTAGCCCTCTGTATAAGTTCCATCCAGATAAAATCCGATCTTATACCAGGAATAAGTATCACTCGTGCTGACTGTATCCAGAATCGTCACCTGATCTCCCGTATTCAGTCTAGTGATTCTGGAATAGGATGTCCCTGGTCCAGTTCTGACATTTACATTCGTACCTGTAAGTGTTCCAGTCTTTTCTGCTGCATAGACATTTTCTGTCCCGATCGCAGTTCCTGCTGCAAAGGAAACCGCACTCGTTACACAAAATATGAACAGCATCAGGATTCCCCTGATTTTTATACTCCGTTTGTGTTTCAATTTTCTTACTCCTATCTGTAATCCGGACTCTGTCGTCCTACTGAAATGCCTGCATTTTTACATGCTGTTTTCTACTTGCTATAGTTAAATTAATTATAGGAGAGAAATCCCCTATCGTCAACCATCTCCGACTTATTTTTACAAAATAACGTAGGAATTTGCTGGAAGAAAAATGTAGAAAAGAGTCGGAATAAGGGTATTGATATTTTCGTTAAAAAAAGCAGAAATAAAGACACAGTCACCAAACGTAACTGTATCTCTACTTCTGCTCAAATGTTAAATCCATCATAAATGATAATTCTTTTAGATCGTAATAAATGTATTATACCGATACCTTCTCAGTTTTTCTTCCATTTTGATTGCATTGGCAAGGAAACAGAACGCTCCGACCTGAACTTTATAGATACCATTGTCAAGTATGACAAATGCAGGGAATCCTTCAATCAAAAGTCCATTGAGCATTCGATCTGCTGATTCTTTGTTACGGTATGCGCCGACCTGAACACGATAGAGTTTCTGTGGTTGCTCTTCTGTATCATTGCTGTCCTCATAGGTCCAGTTTCCATTGGTCTGCGGTACTTCCCTGGTTCTGTCCGCATCCATATCCTGACTTCTGTCTCGCGTTGGCATATCCATATTTCCGTTCATTCCGTTATTCATGTCGCCCATGTTTCCACTCATTCCGTTATTCATGTCGCCCATAGTTCCGTTCATTCCGCTATTCATGTCACCCATGTTTCCACTCATTCCGTTATTCATGTCACCCATGTTTCCGTTCATTCTATTATCCATCATGTCATCATTCATATTTTCGTTCATTCCATCGCTCGAATCATCCATATCACGACTCATTCTGTTATTCATCATGTCATCATTCATATTTCTGTTCATTCCATTATCCATTCCGCTGTCTGCATCATCCATATTCCTTCTGACAGCATCAGCTGAGCGATTCGCATTTCTGTTTTTGTCACTGTTTCTGGCATCAAAATCATCATAAAATGTTGATTTTACGGATTGAGTCATATTTCTGTTATCGTACAATGTATCCAGGATTCCATCGGCAATTCCCTGTGCAATTGTTTCGAAATTATCGTCAAAGATCCTGTTATCCTTATCACTGTTGATAAATCCAGCTTCTACAAGCACTGCTGGCATCTGTGTTCTTCTTAAAACGACCAGATTCGGTCTCTCATCCACTCCGAGATTTCTAAATCCGACCTTTTCAAGCTCTGCGTTGATATTCCTTGCCATGGTTGCCTTTACGCCATCATCATTATACACAAGGGTCTCAATTCCATCATACTGATTAGGTTCCTCTGACGAATTTCTGTGGATTGACACAAAATAATCCACTCCTGCATTATTTGCATCAGTTGCCTTCTTAAATGGAGTCTCATATTCATCATCTGTTCTTACATAAAATACATCTACTCCATTCTGCTCTAAGATTCTTCCTACTGCATTTGCGAGACGCAGCGTATCATCTTTCTCTCTTCTACTGCCATATACAGCACCTGGATCACTTCCTCCATGCCCAGCGTCAATTGCCACTCTATATTGAGCCATAACCTCACCTTAATAATAAATATATTCTCACATTAATTTATGCACAGTGTCATAAAATGATACTTAAAATGTAAATGATTGGAAAAGGTTCCTGAAATACTGTAAATAAAATGTTACATTCCACACATCCATACATATATTAATATAGAATAAATATCTGAGGTTAATTATGAGCTTTTCATATGTACACACACTTGAAGTTCCTGCTAATTCCGTTGACAAAGGTTCCATGCAGGTCAGCGTCATCTCCAAAGAGACCAACGAGCCAATTCCAGATGCCAGAGTAACGATTTCTTTTTCAGGCGATCCGGAAAACATCGTAGACCAGCTGACGACCGATAGCAACGGACAGACAGAAACCATTTCTCTTCCTACTCCTCCACTGGAATACAGTCAGGAACCAAATATCAATCAGCCGTATTCTGAATATACAGTCAGTGTTTCAGCCGACGGATTTCAGCCATTCAATGTATCAGGTTCTCAGGTCCTGGCCCTTGAAACGGCTCTGCAGAGCATTTCTCTGAATCCTGAAACAGCTTCCAACATCGTTGTTCCGGCTCATACGCTCTATGGTAATTTTCCACCCAAAATCGCCGAAGCAGAAATCAAACCGGTCAACGAACCCGGTGAAATTGTTTTAAGCCGTGTCGTTGTACCAGAGTTCGTTGTTGTTCATGACGGTGTACCAACCGATACCACCGCAGCTAATTATTATGAACGTTACCGGGATTACATCAAAAATGTTGCAAGCAGCGAAATATATTCCACATGGCCTGAAAACACGATTCGTGCCAACATCCTTGCAATTATGTCTTTTACATTGAACAGAGTCTACACAGAATGGTACAGAAATCAAGGCTATAATTTCACCATCACCTCCAGTACGGCATTTGACCACAAATATGTCAATGGACGTAATATTTTCGAAAACATCTCTGTTCTCGTTGATGAAATCTTTACAAATTATCTGTCACGTCCAAATGTAAAGCAGCCGATACTGACTCAGTATTGTGATGGCAACCGTGTTTCATGTCCGAACTGGCTGAGCCAGTGGGGCAGCAAGACTCTTGGTGACCAGAATTATACACCGATCCAGATCCTGCAGTACTACTATGGTGATACGATCTATATAAATACAGCGGAAGAAATCGAAGGAATCCCTTCTTCCTGGCCGGGAGCAGACTTAGACATCGGTTCATCCGGACAAAAAGTAAGACAGATACAGGAAGAACTGAACACCATTTCTGAAACATATACTGCAATTCCATCTGTCGTTCCTGATGGAATCTTTGGTGAAGCCACTGCTGAAGCAGTCCGTGCCTTCCAGAAAATCTTCAAATTACCACAGACCGGAATTATTGATTATCCGACATGGTATAAAATATCCGATATTTATGTACGGGTAAGTGGCATTGCTGAACTGGTCTGAAAAGCTGTATTTTCACACTAGATTCTGAGCTTTCTTTCTACAAATCTAATCGAATTTCGGTTCATGGTATTAAAAAAATCGCACCAGCTATTCATTAGCCGGTGCGATCTCTGTTTGATGAATTTTTATATTTAATTATTGTACCTATACTTGTAACTATTTTTCCTCTTCAACTATCTGTACCCTTTTCTCAAAAAGGCCCTTGCAAATATATCACCACACTGACTCAGACTCCGTTATTACGGAATAACACTTCCACACATTTTTGTATTTTCAAAATCAGTCCAGGTGATAATCTGGAATTCATCTTTCCAAGATTACTGTTAATCTCATCTTTTATTGCATTCTTTTGTTCTGCCGGCATCGTCAACAGATCTGCCTCATTAGAAAAATTGGTATCTTTTATCGTGATCTCATCAATATCTTCGACCGTATAATTACCCGATATCATAAAATCAAGTTTCTGATTTGGAATATCCGAAGACAATTCCACTTTTTCAAAATCGACACTGGTCTTATCTTCTGTAGCTGAAATTGTTCCAGTTACCTGAAACAGTATTCCATTTTCAGAACCGCTCGGAATAACAGAAACCGAAGTACTGAAATTTTCTCCTTCTTTTTTGACAACTTCTCTGACTGTTGATTCATGGTCGATTGCTCCTTCAAATACCATATAGGTATAGGGATTGTCTTTTCCAATAAATTCAGCGGACAGATTAGCAGAGTGTCCTTGTGCATCTACCATGGAAGCCATTGCCTTAATAATCACTTTATCACTGTTAATATAGAGTGTTACCGGTATTTCAGTAAAATTCAGTGGCATTGTATCAATTTTTTCTTTCAACTTGTCCTGTGACAGATTGGAGTACATTTTAAGCATTGATCTGTATCCACTCAGACTACCGTCAGCATAAATACTGTCTACTATGGAATCAAGACATTTTCTGACAGCTGTATCGGTTATCTTCACTGTATACTCAGAGATTTTAAAGTCTCCATTTTCAGACTGATAGGTACTATTCCCTTCCTTTGTATACTCGCACTCATCAATCAGTGTTGCCACACCCGACATCACATCACTCATCAGTGCGTTACATACATCTGTATACTGTTGCAGATATGCCTGGATCTGTGAATTCGACAGCAGTACAAATATCTGTTTTAACTGTCCGAATGACAATCCAGTCGCATTCATAATCTGATCCATGCTCACAGAAATCGTTTCGCTTGCGAGCTGTGGAACACGAATCTTACACTTATCTGCTGTAATATAAAAATCCAGCTGTAATGCGGATTCCTTATCAGCCCCGAACTGGATCGATCCTGCTATAATATCATCCTTGATGGAGCTTTCCATTGTAACGGTAACGTTTCTTTCATTTAAATCTGCTAAATAACTGATGTTATTAACATCCATTTTGTCCAGATCAAAGGACATGGATATTTCTTTTGGACCTGTTTCTTCTTCCAGATTCAATCCGGAAAAGACTGTCTGCATGCTACTTTGTATCTGTCCGGTCGTTTTTTTCAACGCGGAAACTGCATAGGCCTTTGGACTAAGTGCCTCACGCACATATGGATATGCAAAATAACTTCCACATCCAACAAAAGCCAGTACTACCGCAACAATTGCCACGACCCTGCCCCATTTTTTCTTATTTTTTGGAGGTCTTTCAAGTCCAAATGAGGTCTTATCATAAATGGTATTTTCCGCCGGTTGTTCCTGCATTTCTTCCAGATCTTCGTTATCTGCAGTCACATTTTCCATTTCTGGCATTTCTGTCACTTTGGTAACATCTGCTGTTTCCATATCATCTGTCAGTTCTGCCGATTGTACCGGTTTGTCTTTCTCTGTATCTGATGAAACAGATCTACTTCTGTTCTTTGCATTGCTCTCCCTGCTTTTTTTCAGCCTGGCACCGCAATTAGGACAGAAGTTTCCGTTTCCTGCTTCTTCATGGCATTTTGAACAAAGCACAGATATACCTCCTTACCTAAAACGCGCTAACTATCTTTTCTAACGTTTTTCTTTTTCATATTTCACGAATTCATACTCCAGATCAAAATATGTCTTTTCTTCACTGGTTTCTGTAATCTTCCATTCTGGCAGTTCATCAAGATTTGGACACTTGGTATCTGCCTGATAGGAATAATTAATCTTTGTCACATGTGCTACATCGCAATATGGCAGGAACTCGCGATAAATCTGTTCTCCACCTATTACGTAAATGTCTTCTTGATTGTATTTCTTTGTCTCTTCCAACACTTCCTCAACACTATGACAACAAATGGCATCTTTTATCTTTTTTGTTTTATCGCTTGTCAGAACAATATTGATTCTGTCATGCAATGGCAGTCCGTTAGGAAAGCTTTCCAGTGTCTTCCTTCCCAGGATAACGACTTTTCCGATTGTCTCTTTTCTGAACAACTGCATGTCCTCAGGAATATTAACAAGTACTTTTCCTTTCAGACCAATTGACCAGTTATTATCTACTGCAACAATAATATTCATAGTTCTTAACTCCTTACCTTTTGTACATTTAAGAAACCACAATACTGCCATACCTACATTATCAGCCAGTATTCATGATTTTAAACGTAATCTGTAAAATAATTTCCAGTTCTAATTGTCCATGACCTTGCCATAGACTTCTCCAGGCACATATGCCTTTACTTCAATTCCTTCTGCCGTATACTCTTCACTCAGGAGCTGTCCATATTTACGAATCAGCTGAATCTTTGCTGCATCCTGAAATGGAAATATATATTCCAGATACATTTTGCTCTCGCGCATAACTTCCTGAATGACAGCCTTCAATTCTTCAAGTCCCTGTCCTGTCTTCGCTGAGATCTGTAATGTCTTATCCGCTTTAAAATCTCTGAGTACCGGAACATTTTCCAGTTTGTCCACTTTATTAAAGAGTGTGATGACCGGCTTGTCCTCCACTCCCAGTTCAGCCAGTGTATCATAAACGACTGCCATCTGCAGGTCCATATCCGGATTAGAGCAATCCACAACATGAATGATAATATCTGCATATTTCGCTTCTTCCAATGTACTTCGGAAGGCATCGATCAGATTATGCGGCAGCTTTCTGATAAATCCAACTGTATCCGTAATCAAAATCTCTTCTTTTCCGGAAAGTGCTAGATTTCTTGTTGTAGGATCCAGTGTTGCAAACAGTTTGTCTTCTGACAACACACCTGCGCCTGTCAGTGTATTTAAAAGTGTAGATTTTCCAGCATTTGTATATCCAACAATCGCTGCAACCGTTGTAAAATTCTTGCTACGGCTCTGTCTTGTGACCTCTCTGTGATTCTTCACTACTTCCAGCTCTCTTCCAAGCTGTGCGATTCTGTCTCCGATCAGACGACGATCCATTTCGATCTTCTTTTCACCTGGACCTCTTGTTCCAATACCACCACCAAGTCTTGAAAGGGAACTTCCAAGTCCTGCAAGTCTGGATTTTCTATATTTAAGCTGTGCGAGTTCGACCTGAATCTTACCTTCTCTTGTAGATGCTCTGGAAGCAAAGATATCGAGAATGACCAGTGTTCGGTCCATAACTTTCGTATTCAACTCATCTTCGAGATTTTTCAACTGTGCTGGTGAAAGTTCATCATCACATACAACACCTGTTGCATCTGTCTGTGCAATCAGCTCCCGCACTTCTTCTATTTTTCCTTTGCCAATATAGGTTCCCGGATGAATGAATTCTCTGTTCTGTATTACCATAGCCACTGGCTGTGCACCTGCAGTCTGAATCAATTCTCCAAGTTCTTCAAGCGATTCTTTTGTATCATCACTATCATTCAGACAAACGCCGATGAGAATGACCCGTTCTTTTTCTTCTTCCACTTTATAAGTCTCTGCCATCTAATCCTCCTCTGCAACAATCCATGTAATTGTCCTGCTGTTTTAATTTCTATACTGTAATACTGATTTCCTGTTTGCTATTTATATGTTACTTTTTCTGTTCACTACTTCTACGTTACTTTTTTCTGTTTACTATTTCTATGTTACCTTTACTGAACATCTTTTTATGATAAGTCTTACAGTTATTTTATCTTGGCACTCTTATCAGTCTTTGCATTATTATGGTGATCTATGACCTCATCCAGATAATTCATAATTTCTCTGTGCGTCCATAGCCCCATGACCTTATCCGTGACTTCCTGTGCTTCCCTTAATGTCCAGGATGCAATATTTTTACGCGTTTCAAGAACATTGGACGGTGTCACACTAAATTCTTCAAGCCCAAAAGCAAGTAACAGTGGCACCATATACGGATTTCCTGCTGCTTCCCCACACATACCAACTGGAATATGCTCTGCTTTTGCACATGCTATGATATGTCTGATAGAACGCAGCACCGAAGGATGAAATGGTGTATACAGGTAAGATACATTTTCATTTCCCCTGTCCACTGCAACTGTATATTGAATCAGATCATTGGTCCCAATACTAAAAAAATCAACTTCTTTTGCCAAAATATCCGCAATCAGGCTCGCTGCTGGTGTTTCTATCATAACACCAAGCTTGATTTCTTTGTTATATTCGATTTCTTCTTCATCCAACTTACGCTTGGCAAGATCGATATATTTTTTTACTGCTACGACTTCGTTCAACGATGTGATCAAAGGAAGCATGATTCGAATATCCCCGTATGCACTCGCTCTCAATATTGCTGTCAGCTGTGTCATGAAAATATCACACCGGTCGAGACAATATCTGATTCCACGATACCCAAGAAATGGATTGGTTTCTTTGGTCAGTCCCAGATAGGGAACATCTTTATCCCCGCCAATATCAATTGTCCTGATAATAACTGGCTTACCTCTGCTCATAATTGCCGCATTCCTGTATACCTCGAACTGTTCATCCTCACCTGGCAATTTTGTCACATTCATAAATAAAAATTCTGTTCGAAAAAGACCAATTCCTTCAGCGCCGGCTTCCATCGCCTTTGCGACATCACGTACGCCGCCAACATTTGCGACCAGCTCGACCTCATGCCCTTCTTTTGTCAGTGTTCTACGTCCCACAAATTTTTTAAGTTCATTCATCTTCTCTACGAACTGCGCCTGTTTTCGTTGATATATTTCAACCGTTTTTTGTATTGGATTGATAAATATCTCTCCATAGTCTCCATCTACAATAACAGAATCACCATTTTTTATCAGAGAAACTGCGTTTTTCACGCTCAGGACCGCTGGCAGTTCCATTGCTCTTGCAAGAATAGCTGCATGAGAAGTATCTCCACCTTTTTCAGCTACAATTCCAACGATATGATCCGTATTCATCAACGCTGTCATAGATGGTACGATCTCCTCAGCAACGATTACCGTATCCGGTGGAATTTCCGACAGATCGACCTCTTCGATATTCATCAGGATACGAATGAGCCGATTCTTCAGATCTTCAACATCAACAGCCCGCTGCGCCATATCCATATCATCCATGCCCTGAAAAATCTTAATAAAAAGATTACATGTCTCATCGACCGCAGCTTCTGCACACAGATTTTCCGTATCGATCAGAGACTCCACACCACTTACCAGCTCCTGATCTCCAGCCAGTAAGATCTGGTTTCTTAAAATTTCAGCTGTCTTTCCAAGCTTATCCGTCATATCAGCCGTCATCTTCTTGGTTCTCTCTACCAGAAAATCCCGTGCCTTCTCAAATCTCGCCTTCTCAGCCACAGTATCCGTAATCTTCGTCACCTTCACCTCAACATCTCTCTGCTTCAGCACCAGTGCCGTTCCAATACCAATTCCCTTAGAAGTCCCAATTCCAATCTGCATCATCACACCTCATTCTCTACCAACATCTATAACCCATCTCTATCACACACACTCTCTACCACCTTAGGGTAGGAAGAGCGCTTCATGCGCCTCTTCCACCCGGCAATGCTTTTTCCTCTGGGAAAAGCGAGCCCGTCTCCCTTCAGCCGTCGTATCCACATTACATCAACATTCAAACCAATCCCATCTCTATCACACACTCTCTCTACCACCTTAGGGTAGGAAGAGCGCTTCATGCGCCTCTTCCACCCGGCAATGCTTTTTCCTCTGGGAAAAGCGAGCCCGTCTCCCTTCAGCCGTCGTATCCACATTACATCAACATTCAAACCAATCCCATCTCTATCACACACTCTCTCTACCACCTTAGGGTAGGAAGAGCGCTTCATGCGCCTCTTCCACCCGGCAATGCTTTTTCCTCTGGGGAAAGCGAGCCCATCTCCCTTCAGCCGTCGTACCCACATTACATCAACATTCAAACCAATCCCATCTCTATCACACACTCTCTACCACCTTAGGGTAGGAAGAGCGCTTCATGCGCTTCATGCGCCTCTTCCACCCGGCAATGCTTTTCCCTCTGGGAAAAGCGAGCCCGTCTCCCTTCAGCCGTCGTATCCTTATAAAAATTTTGCTAAAGCTTCTGGCGACCTTCGCGAGGACGCCGGTACTTAAGCTGCGTCCTATGCAGCTTTATGTACCCGTTGCGCCGCAGCAGAGCGAAAGCGTGTCGCCATAAACTTTCGCAAAATTTTACTTGTTGAAGACATAATTCAGCATATTCCTCAAAGTCTCGCTCGTATTCCTCGAGTAAATTACTTCCCTGGCAGTAATTGGATCATCCGTAATAATATTATCCACTCCCTTATTTGCCAGATTCTTCATAGATGTCTCATTGTTGACCGTCCATGCAAATACCCGCTTGCCAGATTTATGAATGGCATCAATCGTTCGCTTCGTAAGGAAGGATGCATTTACACTGAACACATCAACATCATCCATATTGTAAAAATCTCCATACGCTACAGACAGAATATACCCGACTTCAATATCCGGATTGATCTGTTTGATCTCCTTAAGCGTCTGATAATCGAACGAAGTCACGACACACTCTCCGGTAAAATCATTATCTTCAATAATCTGAGCAACACTTTCCGCCATATTCACATCATGACTATTCGGTTTTATCTCAATGTTGAGCTTC
The DNA here is from genome assembly GCA_905215405.1 of uncultured bacterium. Taxonomy (GTDB): domain Bacteria; phylum Bacillota; class Clostridia; order Lachnospirales; family Lachnospiraceae; genus CAJMQE01. The sequence goes on along the minus strand of CAJMQE010000004.1, from coordinate 45,939 downwards.
GCTTTGCCCTTGACCATTTTAATCACTTCATCAAGTGTAGGGACCGGTTCTCCTGCATATTCCGGTGAAAATGACGAACCTGCATCAAGCTGTTTCACCTCGTCGAGTGTCAGCTCCCAGACCTCTTTATCAACACCAGTCGTACGTTTCACGCTAGAATCATGCATAACAATGACCGCACCGTCACTTGTCTGCTGCACATCCAGCTCAATATAATCCGTCATATCCTGAATCGCCTTTTCAAACGCAGCCATCGTATTCTCTGGTGCATCCTTTGAATTACCACGATGAGACGAGATCTGAACCCCACTGAATATTGCCACTTTATCAAATGGATTCAGATTAAATGCTGATATCACATACACTATATTGATAATAATTGAAAATATTAGAATCCAGGTGCATACCAACCTATTTCTTATCGGTCTCTTTTCCACTATCCGAACTGGTTCAAACTGATATTCATCATCTTTACATACTCTGTAATACAAACGACTGACAACCGTATACGAGCATGGCACCGCCAGATAGCAAAGAAGTAATTTTATGCCTGCCCGGATTGTTCTGAGCGTTGAAAGGTAAACCGCACTTCCTATGTATGCAAGATTCAGCAATCTGACACCCGCAATCAGAATCACGGACAGCACTACATAGATTACCCCGATCAGTGCCAGAATACACAGATTATAAAAGATCAGTGTAAATACAACGCGAAACAGATTCTGTCTAACCAACTGGCAGCTCTTCTTAAATGACTTTCGAAATGTCTTGCCTTCCAGAACGAACTCGTTGATTGAAAAGCATCCGGCGATTACCAAGAAAAGAACTCCAGCTCCAAGAAGAATAATCAGAATCCAGATTTCAAACGGTATCTGTGATGCATAAGTCTTCCATAACTGATTGTTCGCGCCAGAAAAAATAACATTAATTACAACTACAATATTTAATGTAAAACAGGATAGCACTGCAAATGGAGCTAGTAGCCAGTTCTTTCTGTTAAAAATCCCCTTAAAGATACGTGCAGATGTAACAATATTTTCAAGAAATGATACATCCTTATCCTTCATTTTAAATTCATAACACAAAGATATAAATATCATTTCATAGATCAGATATGCTCCTGCAAGAAGAATGCCTGCCAAAAGTGTTAAAATCACAAACGGGTTCGTGGCAAATCTCGCTATATATTCATTTGTCAGATAGTGTACCCCTGCGATCTTTAACCCTGCATATAGCAATAACAACAATAACGGATAAAGAATTGTTGTTACGATCATTTTATATGCCACTTCGAACAGGACCAGTTTTCTGCCACCATTTTTAAATAACTCCCAGTCCTCACCAAACAATCTGTTCATATAACCACCTTAATTGCACCTTCATGCATATATTCTCTCATTGTGGCAAAAAAGGATGTCCCTCTAAGAGACATCCTCCTTGCGCTCATGTAAAATTCTATTCAAAACTCTTTTCAATTCCAGATATATTTTTCTTTGCAAGAATTGATTTTGTAAAGTGATAAGTAAAATCCAGTACATAGCTAATAACAAGTATAGTGCTGACTACCACTACAAAATTATTGTTCAGATTCATAACAAATCCTTCAATCACGTGATTCAGGAATCCAAAAATAAATAATGCAAGTACACCCCATCCGATTGTAGAATCCAGACAAAGTATCCCTTTATAATTAATTTTTTTGTGATCATAATTCCACCAGACTTCGCCAAAAAGTCTGAGCATAACTTGAGCAACGATATATTCAAATATTGTTGCACAGATTGCGCCTGCAACAAAGATCGCTACAAAATTATTCTGTATTGGCGCAAAAAGATGATAGGCAATAAATACGCCAAAACCATAAATAACGCAAAATGGCATCTTGGCAAAGCCACGATTTTCCCATCTTCCCAGTTCGTGTCTGATTACAACACATTCCATACACCAACCAAGGAAACTATATATAAAGAACCATAATGCGAACTGATTCACATTCATACCATGAAAATAATACCCTAACATAGAAACTCTCCTCAACAATAAATATAAAAATTTTATAAAGCGTTTATTGTTATTTTATTACATAAGAGTGTAAATTACAATATATTTTTTTATATTGAAAAATTTAACCAATTGTCAGTCTGTACATTTATAAATGCTTTTAGTAGATTGCGAATTCCTTTTTTCCAGCCTTCGTGTCACGAATCATCTTTATGTAGATCCTGATATACATGAAAAACGCCAGCGTCAGTACTGCTGCACATAACGTAAGAAGGATTGCCTGCATACGTGCGCCCATTTCCGGAATTGCTACCATTGAGATCATGACCAGATACAATACTGCCGTACAGACTTTTCCATACCACTTTGCACCATTGAGCCTTTTATTGTATTTTTTATAGACAACAAGTCCCGTTACTGCCATAGTAACTTCCTTGATGACCAGGTAGATAACAAGAACATACATATACCGTACCTTGAGTGTCAGACAGACCAGCATTGCGAACTGCATCAGCTTGTCCGCAAATGGATCGATTATCTTCCCCAGGTCTGTGATCATATGACATCTTCTTGCGATCTGTCCATCTAAAAAGTCCGTTATTCCGGAGATTATAACAATTCCTGCTGCAAGCAGATAGTCTCCGGATTCATCAGCCGAAAAGAATAACCAGCAGAACACCGGGACAAGAATTATTCTGATATAACATAGGATGTTGGGAATTTTAAATAAATCCCGTATTTCAAATTTCATTACTATAACCTCCGAAATAAATCACTTTATCTTTTTTAAATTAAGCAAGCATGCCTTCAATGGTTGCTCTGATTGCCTTAATGAAATCCTCACTGTTCAGTACAGTTGGATTATCAATTGTTGTAATAAGGGCAAGATCCTTTGTCATCTTACCTTCTTCAATTGTTCTGATAGAAGCCTGCTCTAACTTATCTGCAAATTCTTCCAGCTCTTTGATTCCATCGATCTCACCACGTTTTCTAAGTGCTCCGGTCCATGCAAAGATTGTTGCAACTGAATTTGTAGAAGTTTCCTCTCCTTTCAGATGTTTGTAATAATGACGCTGAACAGTACCATGTGCAGCCTCATATTCATAATATCCGTGAGGAGAAACCAGTACAGAAGTCATCATGGCAAGTGAACCAAATGCTGTTGCGACCATATCGGACATGACATCACCATCATAGTTCTTACATGCCCAGATATAACCACCTTCTGAACGCATAACTCTTGCTACGGCATCATCGATCAGTGTGTAGAAATATACAATTCCAAGTTCTTTGAATTTATCTGCATATTCTTTATCAAAGATCTCCTGGAAGATATCTTTGAATGTATGGTCGTATTTTTTGGAGATGGTATCTTTTGTCGCGAACCACAGATCCTGTTTTGTATCAATGGCAAAATTAAAGCAGCTTCTTGCAAAGCTTTCAATTGAATCATTGATATTATGCATACCCTGAATGATTCCGGCACTCTTAAAGTCATGGATCAGTTCTTTTGTCTGTGTTCCATCTTCTGCAGTATAGACCAGTTCAGTCTTACCAGCAGCAGGGATCTTCATTTCCACGCCCTTATAAACGTCGCCATAAGCATGTCTTGCGATCGTAATTGGCTTTTTCCAGTTCTTAACAAGTGGTTCAATACCTTTTACGATAATTGGTGCACGGAAAACTGTACCGTCAAGAATAGCTCTGATTGTACCATTTGGACTCTTATACATTTCTTTCAGATCGTATTCGGTCATTCTGGCTGTATTAGGTGTGATTGTCGCACATTTTACAGCAACGCCATATTTCTTCGTTGCTTCTGCTGAATCAATCGTAACCTGATCGTTTGTTTCATTTCTGTACTTAAGACCAAGATCATAATACTCTGTTTTCAGATCGATAAAAGGTGTCAAAAGTTCGTCTTTGATCATCTTCCAGAGAATTCTTGTCATTTCGTCTCCGTCCATCTCAACAAGTGGTGTCGTCATTTTAATTTTTGCCATGTGATATCTCCTCTTCCTTAAATTTTATAGTTTCTTATTATAATGCATTTGGAAGACTTTGTAAACCATACAGCATACTTTTCTGTATTAAAGCACTAATTTACCATAACATTCTTATGAAAAATGTACAGATTTGTTATAAAAAGTCAGAATTTGCGTTCGAACATGGAATGATCATCCCGCAATGCCTGCAGGTCGCGTATTCCGATTTCATTCAAAAGCCGGATGATCACCGCGCTGTGCATTGGCATCTTGATTGCTGAATCCCTTGCCTTATTGTTCACGCACTGTGTTCCCTCTTCGACAGGAATAATTCTTTTAGGTCCACCAACACAACCACCTTTGCAGCCCATTCCTTCAATAAAACTAGCTCTTACCGTTCCATCCTCGAGTTCCTTTAAGATCTTTTTGCAATCAGGAATTCCATCCACATGTACCGAACTGAATAATTTTCTCTTTTCCGGATACATTTCATCGATAATATCCCAGATTGCCTGGCTGACTCCTCCGGCTCTTGCATACAGTCTACCACCTGCAGACGCATAATCTACAGTAGGTACTCCATGCAATTTCGTGACATCAATGTGATATGCCTCAAACAGTAGTTTTGTTTCCTCAAATGTCAGTACATGATCCACCGCATCACAGATATCTGGCTCCTTGGCCTCTGCCTTCTTTGCAATACACGGTCCGACAAATACCACCTTTGCCTCCGACTCCAGTTTTTTCAGGATTCTTCCCATTGCAACCATCGGTGAAACGGAAGGACTGATTTCTGGAATCAAATCATTATAGAGTTTCCTTAACATTGCGATCCACATTGGACAGCAACAGGAAGTGATCATAAAATCGCCTTCTTCTGTAACCAGCTCGTTATATTCCATAGCCTCTTTCATACTGAGGACATCGGCAGCCATAGCCACCTCTACCATATCCGTAAATCCAATCTTAATAAATGCTTCACGCAACTGATCCAGTGTCACGTCTTTTCCGAACTGACCTGCAATTGCAGGTGCTACGATTGCATAGACTTTTTTATGCTGTTTCATCATTTCGACTAATGGCAGTGCCTGTGGTACATCCTGAAAGTGTCCGTTCTCACATACATTGACACATCGGCCGCATGACATGCAGAGTTCTTCATCTATTTTTTTGTCCGAAGTTTCATCCACTCTGACAATGGCATCAAATGGGCAAACATTCATACATTTGCTCCGGCCATCCTTTGTTTCACAGTCCTTACTACAGGTGCCGACCTTTCTGACTATCTTTTCGCGTACCTCATTTCTGGTAATTGCGCTTATCACCGCATTTATGAACTGATGATCGTTTGCGGAAAGTTCCTCTGGTATATCTTCGATTCCGCTAAGCGTTGCAATGACCTGTAATACTTCCTGTCGATCATCTGCTTCTTCCAATATTTTTGCAAGTTCCGTCTCAAATGTTCTGTCATAGTAAGCCTTTATCAGCCCTTTATACATATCCTGATACTTTGCATTCATAACCATTTCTCCTCCATTATTACCTACCAATAATAATGGACGAATTTAAAGGGAATTATTCATGCGCATGGGCGTATTCGCCGAATTCACAACCGGTATGGCGCACATCCATGTCGTCGATCAGATGTAGTTTTCCATCTCGTTTTTCATAGAGTTTGATTCGCCCTGTACCAGTTCCACCATTCCACAGACGATCGTGCCGCTTCGTTCCATCCGGTGCTTCATAATTGACCAGCAGCATCTGCTCTTTTCTGCAATGGATCTCCAATTTCATTAATGCTTTGTCCGTTTCCATACGTACTTTCCAGATCAGCAGTTCATTTGTTTCTTTACATTGAAATTCTGTCTTTGCATGTGTCCAGAATTTAGAGAAATTAAACTCAAAATTCCGACCCTCATAGTAAAATGCTCCGAGCAACTTACGATTCAGCGGAATACCAAATACCTTCGGTCTTCCTCCACCTATGTCAAATACACTATTTTTCAATTGTTTCTGATACTTTCTGCTGTAGAGATCGTTGGATGAAAGCCATACCCATGGACTAGTAAAATCACTGCCCCAGTTCTTATCTGCATATCCATACGAACAATCCGGCTTAACCACGAACTTTTCCCCATTTGCAGTAATCGTTCCTTCATACCGGGTCTTCATGCCCTGTGCATGCCAGTACATTTCAAATGCGTTCAAGCCTCGAAACAGCCTGCCTGCTCCATATCCCACATGAAAAGCCACCTGTTTATGAATCATCAGATCCCATTCCATTGATCCGCTATCTGACATATAGGCAACCTGCTCCGCCTGCGTTCTGCTTACCGACACACTACCTCTGGTATGATGCTCTGACAGCCAGCAGTCGTCGACCTGAATGGTAAATGACGGACTATTTTCAATGATTCCCGTTTTCCAGGGGAAAAAGCGATGAAGCTGTGTGGCATCTTTGCCCCACCAGCCTGCCTTGACCATGACATACGAAGGCTTCTTGCCAGCCATTCTATTCTCAGGCAGCTGCCCAAGTACCGGTTCTTTTTCTGCCAGCTGTGGATTACAGGTAAAGAATTCAATAAAGAACGATTTTTCTTCTCCTGTCTTCTCGCTGATTCCGGTAAATGAATGCCACCACCAGTCATACCCCTGCCGTCCCAGTGGTCCCTTCAGCATGAAATAATCTCTGCTCAAATCACTTTTGTTCATAGTTTCCCCTTTCCATTTCTAACCGTATCTTTTCTGTCTATTTTACCACTCTTTCGCCAAATCGGACAGATAAAAAAAGACCACCGGTATTATTTTTACATAAAACCGGTGATCCAAAATACATCATTTTTATAACTGCTTCTCAACTGCTGCTTTCAGTGTTTCTTTTGGAGTAAGTCCAATCATTGTATCCACGATTTTTCCATCTTTAAATACTGCAAGTGTTGGAACCATTGTCACACCATATTCCTGTGCAACTTCCGGACTATTATCGATATCCACTTTAACAAATTCTGCTTTGCCTTCCATCTCTGTTCCCAGTTCTTCAAAAGCAGGTGCCATCATCTTGCATGGGCCACACCATGTAGCGAAGAAATCTGCTACAACTACTCCTTCTTTAATTGTTTCATAAAATTCTGATGCATTTACTATTTTTGCCATTATTTTTTCCTCCTGTTATTTCAATAATTTCTCATTCTACCTATTGTGCCTTAAGCTCTGTCTGCTTTTTCTTTGCGTCTACATAAGAGACTGCTGACAGTGCCGCTATATTTCCTTCACCTGCCGCTTTGATATACTGATAAGGTGCTCCGACAATATCTCCTGCTGCGAAACAGCCCGCAAGATTTGTAGCCATTTTCCGGTCAACAAGAACAGAATTTTCCTCAATCTGAAGACCCGGAAGCAGTTGACCTGGAGCAACACTTTCTCTCATAACAAAAACTCCATCTGTCTGGATTTCCTGATTTGATAAAATCAGTTTTTCCACTTTACCATCACCGACGATTTCAACTGGTGTATCACGAATCACTTCTACTGATTGATTTACATCCACATCACCTTTATACATCGGCACATAGTAGACTTTCGCAGCCATTTCAGCAACGAAATCAGCTTCTGCCTCTTCCTGTCTGCTATAAGCTATGATTGTCACTGTTCTGCCCCTGTAGAGCGGTGCATCACAGGTCGCACAATAGCCAACACCTTTTCCAAGAAATTCTTCTTCTCCTTTTAAAGGTTTTCCAAAGTTGACTCCTGTCGTCAAGATTACTGAAGTCGCCTCATACATTTCATTATTTGCAAGAATCGAATAATAATCGCCCATCGAATAAATATTAGTTACCCTTTTCTCTGTAACCGAAATATCCATCGCATCCAGATGTCTTTGAAACTCATCTGCAACTTCTTTTCCACTTTTTCCATAAAAGCCAAGATAATTATTGACCTTCTGAGCTTTTGCAAGCTTGTTGCTCAGATTCTTACTACCGAAAAGCACAAACTTCTTATTTCTGATCTTTGCATTGATTGCCGCTGAGAGTCCCGCTGGCCCGCTTCCTATGATCGCAATATCCAATCTTTCGCCCATAAATTTTCACCTCATTTTCCTTAGTATTATCTAGTCTGCCGTAAATTTTCTTTTTCATTCCGGGGGACTATTGTATGATTTATCTCATTTTTGATTGATAATTCGTTTTTTACTGATATCCATTCAAAAAACTATTACATGGATGAAAGAATCTTGTCCAGAATCGGCTTTAACTGGATCAGTTCTTCTGCTGTCAGATGCAGACAACATGCACACTGAATCTGTTGTGGTACGACAAGCATTTCTTCCTGCAATGCTTTTCCCTTATCCGTCAATTCTACTTTGACTACACGATCATCTTCTCTAGAACGATATTTTGTCAAAAGTTCCATGGACTGTAGTTTTTTTATAACTGGTGTAATTGTGCCGGAATCGAGATGCAGCCTTTCACCAAGTCTCTTGCAGGTCGTTACTTTTTCTTCCCATAATACAAGCATTAAAATATACTGGGTATAAGTCAGATGAAACTGATCCAGTACAGGCTTGTACATTTTTATAATTTCTCTTGATATTGCATAAAAAGAGAAACACAACTGATTATCCAGTTTCAGGCTCTCATATTTGTCTTCCATTCTTCCACTCCTATTTGCTGCTTCCTTAATTGCATCCCCGCTAAACGCATTTTAACAAAGTCAAAATACTATTTAATTAAATATTGTTTATTTCAATTAAATTGAACGCAATTAATTTAATGTCATTATATCCACTTCATTCTCTTTTGTCAATCTTTCTTTTTTATTTTTTTAGTATTCTTATATTCACTCAAATTTATACAAAAAAGATGAGATACTGCCGTCGGCAATACCTCATCTATCTATCTATCTATCTATCTGTCTGTCTGTAAGTCCGTTTCAGTATTATTCCGTGACCATTAGTTTTCTCATGTAAAAACCTTATCACGCCCATTCATTCACCGAACATATCAGATCACATAACTTCTACCAGTATCCGAGTGAAACACCTTTCTTATATACAGCCAGACCCTTTGAATAGTATCCAGCCCCACACAGATGTGTATTATCATAATCTGTTCTTAACTGAAGCGAAATCTTGCCGATGGAAGCTCGTTCTTCATCTTCCTCTGTTGGAGTCAGTCCATTGTCACTCAATCCATTTTCGATCAGATATGTTCTGACATTCAGGAAGTGACGGCCAAATGCTCCACTAAGTGCTGATTCCCAAAGTGTATCATCCATTCCATCTCCAGGTTCGAATTCATCCTGGTTCGCATCAGCTGATTCACCAGGATCATCGGTATCACCGAGGATAATATAATTATCACATCCTACACTATCGATCATCATTCTATACTGATCCACTAATGTGTCATAATCATTGTTCCATCCACCATTGCTGCCGATCTCAAGTACCAGAATATCATTTGCACGATCGACCGATGCCTTGGTAAATACTCTTGTGCCCGCAGCTATATGAATCGTATTAGAGTCACTGTCCGCGTTATAGGAATCAATAATATAATGTCTGCCATCGATATACTGGATTTCATATGCCTGCCCATTGATGTAACACATGTTATCAAAATATTCTGCATAATTATATCCGCTGTAATCGCCTTCTCCATCATGGTTCGGATCAATATATGCTTCTTCCCCAGTATAGGTATTGATTAGACTGAATTCTGTACTTCCGCCCTTCGGAATCGTAATATCTTCTCCGGTTACCATGGCAATTCCGCCCTGTCTGGTCACGATCTGAACAGAGGTCTCTCCGCTGACACCCAGATTATAAGTATCAATACCAGTCAATGATTCCAGTGTGTTCGGATAAGTCGTTCCGTTGCCGTACTGGCCATAAGTCATACTATCGCCCCAGCAGGAAATTCCAGGAGCCACATAGTTTGGATTTGGTTCTGTCTTCTGTTCTTTGCAGACACTGCACTGATAAATGAGTGTCTTGACCGTTGATCCATTTCCGCTGATCAACTGCCAGTCATGTTCACTTGCAGGTATTGCCTCTGTATATTCATTTCCACAGTCACAACGATATGTAGTAGAACCTTCACTTGTACATGTTGGGTCTGTATGTGCCGTCACAACATAGTGATGTACATGACTGCTGCTCTCTGCACTCGCATTTCTTCCTTCCGCCTTACCAAAATTCAGATAGTGCAGATAATACATTTTCCAGTCTGTTCCATAGGCATCCTGCAGATCCTGATATTTATCTCTGTAGCTGAATACATCAAAATTGCCGCTGCTCTTTCTTGCTTCGTTCATACCAAAATTCAGGAAATGACTGAACACAGCTGCGTCATCGCTACCAAATGCTTCTTCTACATCAGGGTTATTTGCAAGATAATAGTCTTTATTATAAATTGCAGAATAGTCCATACCATCATGATATACCGCACCCTGTGCCTGTGTCACACGGTTCTCATACTGTCCGAACACAATATAATGTCTGACATAGCTGCTCAGATCATTGCCAAATGCAGTTCTCAGATCTGCATTTGCTGCTTTATAAGCCAGTACATCAAAATCAGCATTTCCGCTTCTACCTTCATTAATACCAAAATTCAGGAAATGGAACCACATCTGGTCCGGATCATTTCCATAGGCTGCTGCCACATCTGCGTTATGGGCATAGTAATATTCCGGATCAAATACTGCAGAATATTCAAGTCCATCATAAAAGTAGCCATTGACTTTACGTCCTTCATCTTTACCAAATGTAAGATAATGTGTAAAGTAATCCGCATAATTATCGCCAAATGCTTCCTGCAGATCTTTGTTGCAGGCTTTATAAACCTGAACATTGAAGTTCGCACTTGCGACTCTGCCTTCCTTCATACCAAACTGAAGAAAATGCTTATACAGTGCTGTTGAATGATATCCCAGTGCCGCTGCCACATCCGGATTATGTTCATAATAATAGTCCGTATCATAAACGAACTTGTAATTCAGCCCACTGTATTCTGCTGCCTGTGCTGTTGTTGTCAGTGATGTAGCTGACAGCGCAGTTGACAGTGATACTGTGCAGATCATAAGAACTGCAAGTAAAATCCTTACAAACTTTTTCATTTTTCCTCCTAACACCTGAACCAAGCCAGGCCCCTTAACTTTTTTTCATTTCCTATCATACGACTTTTTTCCCGGTTCGTCCATCTTAAGTAATCCCAACCGGATCCTGTCATTTTTCTTTGCTTGATACGATTGGAACGTGTAACATTTCCAAATTACAAAAACGTATTATTTGACAGAATATTACATTTATTATACCATACCTGAACTGGATAATCATGCTATATAAAAAAGAACCAGCTGCAGATCATCAACTGCAACTGGCGCCTTCTACGAACTACTATATGAAATTAATCCGCTATAACGGTAAATGCTACATCCCTGTGATCTTTCAGATTCACAGTGAAAAGATAATCACTGACGACTTGCTCATAATCCACTGTCTGGCTCAGGTACTCGCTGCTTCCATCTGCATAATTGTACTGAAGGGCTATCTTCACATCAGCATCTGTTCCCGCCGATTTCACTATAGCTGCTGGAACATAGATATATACGGTATCTGCTTCTGTTTCAATGGTAAATGTATCGCTTAACGATTTGATTCCATCGCCTTCTCCATAGCCTGACAAATTTGTTATATCCATTGGTTTCGTCTTTCGCATCAGCACATTTTCATGATTTTTTGTAAAATACGAAAACGGCCCGCTTTCAGTAAGTGCAAAACTCTCATAATTAACTTCCTGCGTTGTTACCACAAGCTTTTCCTGCATGTACACTGCATAATCATCCGATTCAAACTCCACAGGTGTTCCATCCAGATTGTAAATATGCGTTGGTACCTTTTCAAAAGCATCCTGACTGCGATACTTAACCAGGAGCAGATCGACATCCGCTGTCTGTCTCAACGAATCCATTGCATGATAGGTGTTCAGCTGCGACAGCTGGATTCCATCAACATACTCCAGTACGCCGGAGAATGATTCCTTTTGTAAAATATCATCGAAATTAGTACCATCATAATAGTATTCTGTCAAATTAGTAATGGTAGCGTCCTGATTGTCCCTTCCATAGCGAATCGTCGCTGCTTTAGGTGAAACTCCCGTACTCTTTTTGACATAGGAAAGAAATGCATCTGTAATCAGCTGTGACTGGTAATCGTCATATCCCTCTGTACTTTCCTCTTCTCCGGTTATGTAAACATTAAATTCTTTATCCTCTGTCAGCACCTTTACGTAGGCATAACCGGTCGGTACAAATTTGAATTGCGGAACACAGCCTGGATCTGCTTTCTCGAGCTGTGTATCTTTAACTTCAGCCTCAAAACCATACTTTTTCTGTACGTATTTGATCGCATTATCCGTTGCCGTTGCCTCATACTTACGCATCTCTGCCTTTTCCGCCATACTATTGCCGCAGCCAGCCAGTAGCATTGTCACAAATGCCATTAGTGCTATCAGACAAATTCTATATTTTCTATTCATCATCGTCACTCTCTCTGCCTCTCCTCAAACGTTTCCTTAACATCATACACGATTGGCAGAAAAATGCTACTGTCTTTTTTTCCTATAACTGGAATTTCATGATTTCATCTTCTAAATTTTCCTTGGATTCATTTGTCTTATTAACGATCTCCAGAACTTCTTTCGTTGTCATATTAATATTCGTCAACGCATTTGCCGCATAAGTTGTGCCATCTGCACCTTCATTAGCTGCCTGGGATACCCCTTTGATGGACTGTACGATCTGATCAACGGATTCATGGATCTCTGTAGATGCCTCATTGAACTGGCTTACCAGTTCTTTTACAAATATTGCATCCTGCTGATAATTTTCAGATACCTGCATAATTTCATCAAAGCTGCTTACAACATCCTGATCAACATAATTCATCAGAGACGTTGCATTTCCAATCAGGTTATCCACTGCTGACATAACATTCTCTGTCACACTCTGAATCTGCTCTACCGTCTTTTTGGACTGAGATGCAAGTTCACCGATTTCATTTGCAACGACTGCAAATCCCTTGCCTGTCTCCCCTTCTCTTGCCGCTTCAATTGAAGCATTTAAAGCGAGAAGATTGGTCTGTTGCGTGATCTGCATGATACCATCGGACAGAACATTGATCTTTTCCACGACTTTCGCTTCTTCGATTGCCTTGGAAAGCTGTTCTTTTGTGCTGCCGAGCATTTCTCTGACACTATCCTGTGACTCGACAATATGTTGTTTTGTTTCCAGTGCACGATGTTCGATATCCACAGCCTTCTTTGCACCTTCCACTGTTTTGCGTGTAATTGCTCCGACTGTCGTTTCCATCGACTCAGAAATATCAAGCATTTCTGTGCTCAATGCTGCTGTCTCTTCCATACCAGCTGCAAGTTCTTCTGTCATCGCAGTTACTTCCTCCACATTTGAATTCAGCTCATCACATCTGATCTTTACCTGACCGACATCAGCCCCAATTGATCTGACCTCTCCCTATGAATTTTCAAGCAAATTTCTAATGGAATCCTGCATAATTACGATTGATTCAAGCAGTTCCCCTACTTCATCCTTACGTTTCTTTTCTCCGGAATAATCTGTAGAAAAGTCACCTGTTGCAAGCACTTTAATATATTTCACTGCTTTTTTAAAGCCAGAAACAATATTGTTTGAAATCAATGTTACCATCACTGCTGAAATTATACCGATCGCGATCAGCGAAATAATAGAGATCATCTCAGTTCTCTTGTGTTCACTTTCCACAGTCTGATATAATTCTTCTGACGCTTCTTTGATCATTGTATTCATTGAACGACAAGCATCCTGATATTCTTCCACTACATTGGAATTTTGTTTGTAATATGCAAATGCTGTAGCTTTGTCATCATTTACAATATACTTTTCAACCTCTGTGACCACATTTTTAAATGCGATCAGTCTGGATACGATCTGATTATAGATTTCCTTTGCTTCCCCTGATTCGCTATACTTTTCCAGTGTCTTAATTTCATCTTCGATCTTGTTAAAACGCTCTGCAATATCTGCCTGTTTTACTTTCAGCTCCGCATCATCACTAACGATGATCATCTCAAGCATTCTCACTGTGATGGCTCTTGTTTGCGTTCTCATATCGCCACTGATATCAACGCCAACCAGATTTTCATTATATAAAGCGTCCACACTCTCCATTGTCTGATCGACATTATACAATCCCTGAAAGGAAATTGTTATCATTCCTATTGCCATCAAGATAGCTAAAACTAATATTTTGACTCTTACCTTTAAGTTACTCACCTATATTCTCTCTCCCTGTTCAATATTTGATATATTCTTCGACATTATAAGACAAAATATAACAGTATTCCTATAATTTTACTATGGTAATATTATCCATGGTCATCATTTTCATTTAATGTGACTTCATCACTGAGAGAGAAAAACTTTCCTGCTACAATGCAGTTACTTCCAGATGCAGCATTCTACTCCAACACAGGTCCACCTGAAAGAGCTGCAAATCAAAACAACGAAAACTTAAAATTAAAGGAGTTACATTATGAAAAAATTATATCAGAAATATGGATGGGTCATACTGATAGCCTATCTGATTGCCGCATATTTTTATATGCCGCTTGGCGTAATCGCAATAATCTGTATGCTTGCACCACTCATTTTCGCAGCATTTAAGAAGGGCCGTTACTGGTGTGGAAATTTCTGTCCCCGCGGAAATTTTTATGATCACATTCTTCCACATATCTCACGAAAGCGCCCGGTTCCAAAATTCTTTAGTAGCTTATTTTTAAGAATCTTTATGATTCTCTTTATAATGACCAACTTCGCACTCGGCATTGTAAAGAACTGGGGCAACTTAGCGGGTATTGGATTTGTGTTCTACCGGATTATTATCATCACAACACTTGTTGCCATCTTCCTTGCTATTTTTTATCAGCCAAGAACCTGGTGTCATTTCTGCCCTATGGGATCTCTTTCCTACTTCATTGCAAAACTTCGTGGCAGAAATACTGTAATAACAGTATCACAATCCTGTGTCGGCTGTGGCATCTGTAACACAAAATGTCCAATGGAACTGCAGCCATCAAAAGCAAAGGGAAATGCTGTTGATTCCGATGATTGTATTCTGTGTGAAAAATGTGTTTATACATGTCCTAAGAAAGCAATCACAAAAAGCAGCAACTAATGGTTCTTCCATAGAATGCACTTGACACCACAAAAAGAACCGAGCCACAAAAGCATTTTCTCGCTTTTGGAGCCCGGTTCTTTTCTATATCATATATCTGTCATACTATCTTTTTTCTACTACATACCATGGCTTATATCGTCTTCTATCTGCCAATATGACCACTTTCTCCCTTTTGACAAATGAATCATGTTCCATATGATATTTCATACTACTAAATGAAACATCCACTTCACGCTCATTTTTCTGATGTGGAATACTTCCATCCGGAATGATCATCTTCGTTCCGTCCTCTAACTGCACCAGATAGCCTACAATGGCGCTTCCACTTCTTCCTTTTCGAATAAATGTTGCAAGATAGGAGCCTTCTGCTACAACAATATCCCTTTTTCTTCCGACAATATCCCACTTGATCAGATAGACCAGATGGACCGTCCAGCATGCGACTTCAAAGAACACCCATATTCCGATAGCCATAAAGATCTTGTCGAACCCTGCATCATCTGCCTGATTTGCTATTTTAAAATTTAACAGAATTACAAGAACCATCATGATCAAAAGAACTGCACTAAGACCGACTAACAGCTGAAACATCTTTTTTCTTTTTCTAAGAAAAAGGCCTCTCACCTCTTCAATCTGCTGTTGTTGCTCTCTATCCGGATCCCGGAACAGGCGTCTTCTTTCGTCTATTAATTTTAATTCCTCATATTTTTTCATAATAATTTCTCTTTCGTCTTTCTCTGACTCCCCAGATCAGCACGTAAAACAGCTTTCCACCCATGAAATACCATATCTACTATCATATATGATTCAAACCAAATGTGCTATAGAAAAAGAAAATTTCATATTATTTTAATAAAAATACAAGCATTTTACTTTGATTTTTGTGCAGATGCCTGTGTTTTTACATCCTGGTACACAAGTACCCTGCATTTTTTATCTGTAATCAGCTGACAGGTACCCTCTATGCTCTTTGGTGTTTCACCGCCTCCAGAACACAAATAGAGCTCTACATCCTTGTTCTCTGGAAGCAGCTCTACCATTGCATTGAATGCAGGAGCAGGAAAACCAGCCCAAATTGGAGCGACCAGGATTATTTTTTCAAATTCCTTTAAATCGCATGGTAGTGGCTGTATTTCAGATGCAGCTCTTTTCATTGCTTTCGGACATCCCGAAAGAAATGCACCAAAAATATTTCTTCTCTTCTTTTCTTTGACCTCACAGATCTTTACTTCATCTGCTTTGTACTGTTTTGCCAGCTTCTCTGCTTCTTTCCTGGAACTGCCGCCAAATGTATAATATAAGATTACTGTCTTCATATCTTACCTCGCTTTTCCCTATTTTTCACTCTGATTTTTATTTTCTTCTTCGAAAATAAGTTTTTCTATGAACTCAGAAGCATCTCTGATACAATCTGGACAGGAACGGATCATTTTTCCGGTCTCCATTCCCTTAAGATCTTTACATGTTATTGTTGAATTTCTGTCTTCAAAGTGTTCAATGATTGCTCTTGATAATCTGCTGGATGCAGCCTTACTGTCAGGATTTTCAAGATTTCCCGTACTCTTTTTGAGGCCAGCAAGAACGCACGCTCCGGTTACAGCACCGCAGGTTCCTTCCATATTTCCCATACCAACACCGAGCCCCTCTGTCATACGGAACATCGTTTCTTCATCCACACCGACCAGATCACAATATGTACAGGCCACCGCCTGTGCGCAGTTATAGCCTTTATTTCTTCTCTCTATCGTCTCTTCTATTCTTGATTTCATATTCTCTGGACCCTTTCTATTGATCAGTTTTTCTGTTGCCAGTTTGAATTGCTTTTATCAGCATTTTCTATTTACAGTTTAATTCATTACATTCAGGACTTCAAGCAGATAACTTCCAATTTTTTCATTATGCACGATATAGCTGCCATGATCTTCTCCCTCGAATATCTTTAATGTGCTTCCTTTAATATTCTGATGGATTTTCTGTGTCTCTTCATCTCTGATCAGGTCGTTACTACCTGCCGTTATAAAGGTCGGTACCTGAATCTTTTGAAGCATCTGTTGTGTAATATCCGGTTCTTCCAGCATCAGCTTATAAAGAGGTTTTCTTTTAAAAAAGTACGTAAGACGAAACCATCTGAGCCATCCTTTTTTTAATCCCTGCGGTCTTGTATTAGCGCCACTGACCACAAGTGCAGACAAAAGCTGTGGATATTTTGCCGCCAGAAGAAGACCGATGATACCTCCATCACTGAATCCATAGACAATCGGTGTCTTCAGCCCTAATTCCATAATGAACTGATACAGATCTTCCATAAAATCATCATAATGAAATTCCGTGATCGGCGAACTCTGCCCATGCCCTCTTGTATCGATGGCATACACACAGTATTTCTTACGTAGAAGCTCCACTGCCTCATCGAAAATATGATGGTCCTCGCCGTTGCCATGTAAAAGGATCAACGCCCTGTTACTGTCATTTCCATGTACTTCATAATAAATATTGACTCCATTTACAGTAATTAACATACCTTTACTCCATTCACTTTTTCACATCTTCACAATTATTACCGAGCTGAGTGCCACCCCACTTGCATAATTCATGCATGATCGGCATCAAAGACTCTCCACGTTTTGACAGATAATATTCCACTTTGGGCGGTACCTGTGGGTATTCATGTCTGATGATCAGTTCATCTTTTTCAAGTTCCTTGAGCTGGTTGCTCAGCATTTTGTGGGTAATTCCCTGAATTGACCTTTTCAGTTCGCTATAACGCATAATGTCACATCGCCACAACCAGAACAATATATTCAGTTTCCATTTTCCTCCGATCAGTGACAGTGCATATTCAAATGGCCTTGCATCGATCTGGGAACATTCATTTTTTTCTTTTGCTGTCATTTAATACTCTCCTTTTTGTTAGTATCTTACTAAAAAGTGCATACTATGCAATATTCTCATTTACTGTTATTCTAAATCGTAACTGTATCTATGACAAGTACCTATAAGGAGGTTTTTATTTATGGAATTATTCAATCAACCAATACAAATTAATAAAGTAACCCTAAAAAACCGTCTGGTCATGCCACCGATGGCAAAATCCAGTGCAATCGATGGTGTTGTATCAGATAAACTGGTCGATTATTATGATGAAAAATCAAAAGGTGGTGCAATCGGCCTGATTATTATGGAACATGAATATATCAGCCAGGAAGGTATGGCAGATGCACATCAGGTGTCTATTTCCAGAGATTCTGATGTAGAAGGACTGCGTAAAATAACGGAAGTCGTGCACAAAAACGGTTCAAAGATCGTTGCGCAGATCAATCATGCTGGTAGTTCAACAACAGAACAGATTACAGGAATGCAATCCGTTAGTGCCAGTGCTGTCGTTAATAACGGCCTGACAGGCGGAAACGGTGTTGTTCCACAACAGCTTACTACGGAAGAAATTCAAACTCTGGTTCAGAAATATGCAGATGCTGCCAGACGTGCAAAAGAAGCTGGATTCGATGGTGTGGAACTTCACAGTGCCCACGGATACCTTTTGAACCAGTTCTATTCTCCTCTGACAAATATCCGTACTGATTCCTATGGTGGCTCTGTACAGAACAGAATACGTCTGCATTTAGAAGTCATCAAAGCTGTCCGTGCTACTGTCGGCAATGATTTCTTAGTTGCCCTTCGTCTCGGTGCCAGTGACTACACTGAAGGCGGCAGTACCCTTGCAGATAGCATGGAAGCTGCAAAAGCATTTGAACAGGCAGGTGTCGATCTTCTCGATATTTCCGGTGGCATGTGCGGATTCATCCGTCCAGGTCATACAGAGCCTGGTTATTTTGGGGAATTGACAGAGGCAATCAAACAGGTCGTTTCAATTCCAGTCATCCTGACCGGTGGAATCACTGACGCTGATAGTGCTGAAGAACTGCTGTCCGAAAAGAAAGCTGATCTGATCGGTGTAGGACGTGCCATCTTAAAAGATTCATCCTGGGCAAAAAATGCCATGCTGTAATCTCAGAAGATACTGCACATTTTCTGTTACAAACAGATAAATTTGATTCAATAAAAAAGACAATTCATGTAATGCAAGTCATCCAACAGACGTGCACTACATAATTGTCTTTTTTTGTTATTCTTATATAAAATATTTTTTGCTATCAGCAACCAGAACGTAATACGCATCTGATGCCAATTCCCTCTTCCCTAAATCTTGAAAGATTCTACTCCATCCAGCATATCTTTTGCCTGATCTGCCAGTGCTATCGCATGTTGTGCTACTTCTTCCATCGACTGATTCATATTTTTTGCAGATGTTGCAATTTCCTCTGTCGATGCTGAGATTTCTTCTGATACCGCTGTGATATCGCCGACCCTGTTCAAAATATCATTTTTGTCATTCTGAACAACACCAACTGCCTTTTTCACACCCTGAATATTTGGAATCACCTCTTCTACCATTGTAATGATTTCACTAAATGAACCGATAGCTGTTTTAATGACTGCCATCTGTCCTTCCAGTTCCTGATTCATTTCTATCGCACTTTGGCTGATCACTTCTGTCTCTTTTGAAACTCCTGTGATCAGTTTTGTAATTTCTTCTGAAGAACTTCTGGACTGTTCTGCAAGATTTCCTATTTCCGTTGCAACAACGGCAAAGCCCCTTCCGGCATCTCCAGCTCTTGCTGCCTCAATCGAAGCATTTAAAGCTAACAGATTAGTCTGTGCAGACACCTCATTGATCAGCGATGTGATTTCATTCACTGTCTCGATTCGTCTAGTCAGCATCTGAATTTTCTGATTAAATTCCTGGAATACATCACCAACTTTAATGACAGATTCGTTGAGCTGATTCATTTCCTCTGTGCTTCTGTTCGCCATACTATTGATGACTTTTGTATGATTTTCTACTTCACTCACGTTCGATACCACATTTTCCAGACGCTGTCCAAAGTCATTTACAATAATAGAGACATTTGTCAACTCTTCACTCTGCAGTGTCGTGCCTTTTGCGATCTCAGCGATCGTCTCCGTAACATTCTGTGACATTACCGTAATATTCCTTGATGTCTCGGATAACACACGGGAACTACCGTCAACCTTAACAGAATTTTCTCTGATTCCGGTAATTGTTTCTTTCAGTGCATTTCTTGTCTGGTTCAGAGAACGCACCATATCGCCAATTTCATCTTTGCTGTTCAGATCCTTCTCATTAAATTCAAAGTTCAGAACACCTTCTGAGATCTGTGTCAGATAATTGCCTGAATGACTGATTTTTCTAACAATAAAACGTGCCATAAAATATCCTGCAATTGATGCAATAACAATTGCTGCTACAAGAATTGCACCCTGAAATACTGCAAGATCTGTTGCACTTGAAAGTGCTTCATTTTTCTGGATTCCAACTGCAAGAGACCAGGATGTGCCTTCAATTGGACTATATCCTGCATAATAGGTATGTCCATCTTCTTTATATGTAGCTGTACCGCTATTTCCAGCTATCATTGCACTATGCAGTGCAGCAAGGTCTGATGAAGCCGACTTTTCCGTCTGCTCCTTTATGATATTGCGCATTTCTTTTACATCCTGCTCATTATCACTTGCAATTATAGTTCCTTCTTTATTCAGCATAAACGCAGTGCCTGTTTCGCCAAATTCAATTTCACTCAGAATTGCGCTCAGATTATTTCCATCTCTGGCTTCCGTCAATACTCCGATCACTTTTCCATCGTTCATGATTGGAACCGCATACATGATAACCAGAGAGCCATCTGCCTTACTTATAATCGGGTCAGAAATACCTGTACCACCAGCTTTGGCATTCAGGAAATATTCCCTCTGACTGACTTCCGCTGATGTCCCATCATGATTTCTAAGATTTCCTGTAAGATCAGAAATTCCCATTCTGACTGCACCGATCCGCTTAACTTCACGCTGGATCACAGCCATTTTTTCATCAAATGTTGCATCCGGATCTGTGATAATATCATTTGATGCAATTGCACTCAATTCTGCCAGATCGCCTGTTAACTCTTTATTTAAAACCTTCTCCACCTGGTCTGTAATAACAACCAGACTTTCATTCGTACTTCCTTCCAGTGCACTGCTGCTGCTAAAATAAGCCGCTGTAAGTAATCCACTACAGATTACAACGATCACACCAACAATGATAAGACTGATTTTTGTCTTAAGACTTTTCAATTTCATATCCTCCCGTAAAACTACTAACCGTATTAACCGAAAACCGCGACACGTATTTGCTATGTTACAATAAATGGTCAGTATAAGTCAATATTTTCCGGTGTAAATATTGGTATTCTTAACAATTTTTAATAAAAGCGTAAGTTTAATGCCAGCATATGGTATTTATTATCCATTTAATGTATATTCAATACATTTTTTACGAACTGTAGGCAATATGACAAGGCCATTGACGATTCTAATTTTTATATCCAGGAACAGTAACATAGCTATATTATTAAATCGAACTTGTGTTCGATACCTTATTGTGTTATACTTGCCTGGTACCAAAAGAAAAAAAACTTCAGATACTGATTATTTTTCCTTCATTCAGAATGGAATGGAGGTGATGTTATGGTGAATAAATTTGATTTTAAGGACCTCATGTCTTTCGGAATGTTCATTATTGCAATCCTTACATTTATTTACCTGATATGTCACTAACGTAACAAAGCCCTCCCTCTGCTTTCGCTGAGGTGGGAGGGCTTCGTACTTAATCCATAATGTCCATATTTCTATTCATTTTAATCTCTCTCAAGACAATCCAGCGGTAGCATCTTCGACGCCTTGATTGCTGGAACTGAGCCAAATACAAATGCTATTATGAAACAAAATACAACGCTCAGGAGAATCCCTTTTTTTGAGATTACCATTAAGCTGGAATCTATAAATGCGCCAAGTAACGTAACTGCAAATATTCCTACAAGTATACCAAGTAACATTCCAAAGAAAGATTGTATTAATATGCCTGCTATGATCTGTCGTAAAATATCAATTCTGCTGGCTCCAAAAGACTTTCTAAGACCAATCTCCCATTTTTTCTCCATCGTGGACATCATCAGCACATTCATAATTCCAATTCCACTGATTATCATCGTGATCACAATAAATATTACAAAAAATATATTTATTTTATCAGCCATGCTCAAATACTCACTCATGACATTTTCCACACTTATCATATCGTAACTTCCACCATGTGCTCTGTAGTCACTCATTAATGCATCGATTCGCTCTTTATACTGATCCACGTTCTTTACATTATTCACGGTAAATACGATCAAATTTAAACTCTCACTGCCATAATTATTTTGAAATGTTGTATATGGAATATAAACTGCATTGTCCTGTTCAATTGAAATCTCATAATCCCTGTCATTGTCGGACGGTGCAACATATCCAATAATGGTATAATTGATTCCTGAAATATTAATCTGCTGCCCAATTGGATTAATATTTTTATACACATACTTTTTTCTGACATCATCTGAAATCACACAGGTACAATTATTATGATTACAATCAGCCAGAGACAGAAATTGCCCCTCTATATCCATATTTTTTATCGAAGCATACTCTTGATTTACACCATTAACAGAGACATTTCCAACAGTTGCATCCACATAGACCGACTCTGATTTTACAAAGTTCGGACTCGCATTTTTTACAAATGCAAGATTCTTTAATTTCTCGACATAATCCATTTGAAAACTTTTTTGTGCGCTCAAGCCAGAAGATTCCGTCTGAATCCACATCAAATCAGTTCCGGTTTTCTGAAACTGTGCTACTATGTAATTATAAAATGCCTGACTGAGTGAAAGGATCACAATCAATGTTGCAATACTAATTGCAATACTAACGATAGTCAGTAAAGATTTGAATTTTTCTTCAACTATGGACTCCCAGGAAAATTTTATATTTCTTAAAATCATACTATATCCCCTCGCTCACACTTATCAATTCGTTCCCACTGAGTTTGTAATTGCCCTCTGTAATTACTTTATCATTTTTACTTAACGTGCCATTGTCCGCTCTAATCACCGCAGTATCTCCATTCGTACTGATCACATCCACGATTACCATCTTTGCATGTGCTTCGTCTCCACTCTGCTTGTATGTAAAAATCGCATTCTTTTCATCTCTGGACACAATTGCACTAAATGGCACTGTATAATATCTGTCCTGATTTTGTGTGTCATTTTCCAGTTTCTGTGAAGAACACAATGTTACATTAACATCCATACCTTTTACCAACTTATAATTATCCAACTGTGATTCACTGTCATCCACTTTTATTGCCAGATTATAATAATCGATATTATTCATTTTTTGAACAGATAATTCCCTGTCTTCCAATGTTCCATCTAGCTTACTATCTGACAGAACATTTGAAAATGTAACTTCCGCAGAACTGATATTACTCAGTTTTTCGTATACAGAGACAGGAACCATCGCCTGAATATAAAAATCATCAGAACTTGATAATTGATAAATGCTTAGTATTGATGAATACTGTGAAACAATATTTCCGCTATAATAATCCTTGCTAAACTCAATCGTTCCTGCCACATCAGCCGTTATGGTTATTTCTGCACGATCAGTGAGTCTGGTCACCTGAAATAGTTTCTGGCCCTCTTCTACATTTTCACCATCATCCACATATAGTTCATCCAGCTTTGCATTATATTCCAATGAAACCGCATAAATATTATTTTTTCTTACTACTAGATTTCCACTTACGTTATATGCTGCATCCAGAGATGTTGCATCAGATATCTCTCCAAGCTTGACCTGATAAGTAACAACCTTTTTCTCGCTGTAAATTTTATACTGCATACCAGCAACCATTAGTATTATTAGCACTGTCAAAACTACGATTTTTATTATTGTTTTCCTTTTCATATGACTCCCCTTTAAATCTTTTTTGATAGCTTCTGTTATGTTGAGTTTATGGTATATAATGATCGTTCGTGATTTTTCCATCATGCATCATTAATATGCGTTGACAAGCCTTACCAATGTCTGGATCATGGGTCACGATTACCATTGTATTGTGAAGTTCCTCATGTATTTGCGAAAAAAGCTTCATGATATCTTTACTATTCTTACTATCCAAATTTCCAGTCGGTTCATCTGCGAGCAGCACTGGTGGATTCATCACTAGTGCTCTGGCGATTGCTATTCTCTGACATTCGCCACCCGACAGGGCGATTGGTAGTTCATTGATTTTTTCCCCCATATTTACTTTTTCTAGCATTTCTGTTGCTCTTTTTTCTCCTTCTGCATTAGAAATGCTCTGATTATAATAAACAGGCATCATTACATTTTCCAAAGCTGTCTTGTTCGGAAATAAATGAAACTTCTGAAATACAAATCCAATTGTTTCATTTCTCAAACGATTCATTTTTTTGTCTTTTCGTTTATCGATTTCAATTCCATTCATCTCATACCTGCCACTCGTTGCATAATCTAAACATCCCAAAATGCCAAGTAATGTCGATTTTCCTGAACCAGACGCCCCCATAATTGCAACCATTTCACCATCTTCAATATTGAGATTCACACCATGCAGGACCTCCTCGGACATTTTCCCATTAAAATAACTCTTCCGTATATTTTCCATCTGCAGCACAGCTCTCCCCCCTATCTTTCTATTTACTTTTGCTGACTATCCATACAACCAACTGTCTATCAGCTCTTGGCGCTAATTTTCTGAGCATTAATCCATACTTTTTTCATGCCCTTGCATCCAAATATATTTTACAGCATTTTACCTGTAACAAGCATTTCTATCCATGACTTATCCATTGAAATATCTTAGCAATTATGACATAATATAACTATACGCATCATACTAATTTGGGTATGTCTGTAGAAAAACGTAAAGGAGCATTGAAATGCCCGATAAACTACCTGCAAATACACAAATCATTATCCAAAAGAAATCATTTTCTGGCAAATTTAGTATGACCACTATGCAAATGGCTACTGATCATTATAATATTTGCTATGTCACTTCTGGTGACCGCCGCACCATTACTACGACACAAACATATGACTACCATGCTGGTGATGTAGCTATGGCTCCGCCTTTTATGCTACACCGTACGCTCTCTCTGAGTGATGCTCCCTATAATAGTTATTTTATTAAATTTTCTCCTTCCTTCATACAGCCATTCTTTGATAAAATTGGTCACCCAATCATTGATATTTTATACGATCTAAAAATCTGTCATTTTTCAGAAACTGTCCAGACTAAAATAGAATCTATATTTCGTAATATGTATGAAGAATATCAAAAAAATCACCCCTATAAAGAGGTGATTCTACAAGGTATGTTATTTTATTTGTTTACAACGATCTGGGAAGAACACCTTAACGATAAAAATCGTTTTTCCAATGCTCCACTTACCACACCGATCATCAATTCCCTTTCTATTATCTGCAACCAATATGCTCAGGATATTTCGCTTGAAAAGATTGCAAAAACAGTTGGACTCTCTGCTGCCTACTTATCCAGATCCTTTCACTCTCAAATCGGAAAATCTTTTATGGACTATCTGACCGATTATCGCCTCGGACGTGCAAAACACCTTCTCGCCAATAGTGACCTAACTATTATGGAAATCGCGATGGAAACAGGGTTCTGCAATGGTGATTATTTATCTACACAATTCAGGAAAAGAGTCGGTGTGACCCCTACGCAATTTAGGAAGATATCTAAGCCTGTCTAATATGATTGGTATGATCTAATCTTTGTAATACAAGTTTACACAAACAGGACATGATAGCACCATTCCATTCTAATGAACTCCATTCCAGTATCCTCTATCATAAGCAAGAACAATGTCTGATTACGTATTTTTGATTCATCAAATTCTAGTGGCAGAGACTGTTTGAGTAGCTGCTGTTTTACCATATCATATAAAATCGCATATCTCACTCTTACTCAACACGCCTAATCAGGCTTTTTAAGACTTCTTCTACCATTGGATATTTTCCCTGATAAACAATTTTTTTCCATTGTTCCTGAACATGACTATCCTCACTTATAAATCCCATATTAATAGCTGTTTGAATTTCACATTCCACTTGTTTTTCTGTAATCCCCTCACGCCTGGCAATCTCCTTTAAAACTTTCCTATACTTTCGTTTCTGCACCATTTTATCCGCCCTCCATAATAACAATTAATACTCTATGTGTTTTGCAATGTATTCATTGCAATTATACATAATAATTATAATAGAATCAATATTAATATAAACAAAATGTAAATGGGGCGGTAAATCAATATGTCACAAAAACTCAAACAATGCAATGATCTTTCAATCGGACAAAACCTACGAAAAATAAGAAAAGCTGCAAACATGACGCAGGAACAAGTCGTTGCGCAGTTGCAGCTTAAAAATCTATCTACCTCCAGAAGCACATATTCACAAATCGAAGCTGGAACTTACAATATTAGAATTAGTGAACTTGTTGCTCTGGTTGAAATCTTTCATGTAGATTTTAATTCGATATTTAAAGATTTGAAGTAATAAATACGATTAGGACTTAACGATACTATTTAACATAAATATTTTTACTATGAATCTCCTTTTTCATGTACTCAAACCTTCCGTTTAAAATGAATAAAAGAGAGCACGCCTACCGGAATAAAATAGAGACACCAGCATTCTAACGCAATCACTCCGGTCCAATACCCACCTTCCGTATTGCTTGAGAACATCCCTAACATCGGAAAACAGAAACAGGAAATGAAAAATATACCATGGATAAGTAACAACCATTTCAGCCATTTATCAACTCCATCTTTTCCTTGTATCGTAAGTCCAATGAAAAAGGTTGCTAATGCCATCATTCCGTAACCTAAAAGATCATAATTGAAAAACAGTCCTGATTTTGAATAATCCAGTATTTGAAATGCCTGAACACTTAGGCCATCCAACCTTACTGATGTTGTCTGTGCAAAATACACTATTAAAATCAACACCACATAGATACTGGTAAAAATCATTGATACATTGGCTGCAACTTTCCTGTCTTTTGCACATTCTTGAGAAAATGCGCAAATCATCAGAATAAATCCAAATGCAAGAAACATGCATACCATATAACTTCCAAAGTTAAACTTTAGTAACATAAATACGGCAAATAAAATTACCATTGCAACATTTACCAAAGAACCAATCATTCCAATTTTTCTATTCACTGATAACTCCCCGCTTTTATTGAATTTTCTAGCCTATAATATATGCTTTCTCTTTGCTCTCCAGTACAAGTGCCTGCCGATTACTTAATCTGACTACCTCGTTACCTGCTAAATCAAAATCTCCTGTTTTATCACTTTGTCCTTCGTCACAATGAACATCGAGGCGTTGCTTTATAAATCCCAGATTATCCTCTAAGTTGCCAGCAAAAATTACGCTTCCAGCACTTACACCGACAACAATTTTATCTGCATTTATATATTTCTGCAGAGTCTGACGAAATCCATTTTCATTCACTCTGTCCAATAAGTATTTTATATCGCCACCGCAAATATAAACAACGTCATAATTCAGGAGCTCATTTTCTGTCATAGCTCTATGTAAATCATAAATAAATATGTTATTCTTGGATATTCCACACTTTAACAGATCATTCATGCATTTAGGCAGAACATTAATTGCATCCACCTTGACTGCTGCAGTCGGAATAAATACGGCCTTAACTTCAGATATCTCTTTATCCAGGAATTCCATGAACTTATTCTTTATATTTTCGGTTTCCAAACCACATGATGTTAGTAATACCTTCATAAAACGCCTCCTCATTGCATTCAAACAGATATATTCTATATTATTTTTTCTGCGGTATTTGAACATTCATCTGTCTATATCCAGTATCATAACCTTCCTCGGCAGTTGTTACATTGCTTTGATAAGTTGTTAAATTTCCACTTGGATCAACTGCTAAATTTGTAAGTGTTTGGTATTTACCATATAAGTCAGACAATGCAGAATAACAATTTTCCGCTCCTTTGGGCGGCATTTGCAATTCTTTCATTTTCTCATCTACATCACTCTGATTTTGCTCAATATCTTTTATATCCGATTCTTTATCCACTACCATAGATGTTAATGCTAAATTAAAATCATCATAAAACTCACTTTTAGAATATTCGCTTTTACTAGATTTATAATATTTGGAATTTATGCAATATTTATTGGTACTTGAACTAGATTTTTTATAAATTGAATTGTACCAAACTGAGCTTGTAAGATTACAAAGATCCTCTGATGAGGATGCTCCAGTCTGCATATCATCAGTTATTTCATTTACTTTATCAATATAAATATTAAATTGTTTTTTTTCATTATTTGTATTGATTACAATATAACTAATAACTACAAGTATAATAATTGCCACAAGCGAAGAACATATTATTCCAATATTTTTAATCTTGTGCTTGTTAACATTAATTCTTGTCACTTCCACTTTTTGCGGTTCTTTATAAATTTTGCTTCTAGCTTCAATTGGACAACCACACTTCGGACAAACAGTATCTTCAGATGTTAGACGATTTCCACATTCCTTGCAAAACAATTGTATATCACCTTGCATATTTGAAACTTCACATCCACAATTCGGACAATACTTTGCTTTATCACTTATCTCTTTGTTACATTTAGGACATTTCATTAATGCCATCTTTATCCCTCCCTTTGTTATCTTTTTCTATTATAATGCTATATCCGCTTTTATTCAGCATAATTCGTTTTCCATATTTCGACCATTTATGCAAACAAGAGCAGTTTATTGCCGATTTTACTCATTTAATACAACCAACGTTTTTATTTAAGATATTACAGTACTATTTTGATTTTCCTCTGCAAGTACTTTTGTTACTTATCCTATTGTCCTATTGTTCACTACTCCATAACATAAAAATAAACGTAATTAATATTAAAAACCGGGCATCCGTCAGTCAACTACCTACTGACGAATACCCGGTCAATTAATTGTTTCCAGATACTACTTAACTATATTTACTAATCTTTTCTCTTTTGTCTATTTCATAAATTCTGTAACATCCTTATCAGAAGCCACATCGTAGAACTCTGTGAGCATTTCCTCTGAAGGAGCTTTTGTTGCAAGGCTGAAGACAACGATGCAGATGATGCTAAGTGCAAATCCTACTACCAGTGAATAGAGGCCTGTGCTTGTTGCAAGTGTCTTACCACCAAATGGGATGTAATCCCAGATCAGAACTGTCAGCGCACCTGAAACGATACCTGAAACAGCTCCTGCGAAATTCGTACGTTTCCAGAACAGAGACATTACGACGATTGGTCCAAATGCAGCGCCAAGGCCAGCCCATGCATCAGATACAAGGCCCATGATACTGCTGTTAGGATCCCATGCGATTATGTATGCGAGAACAGCAACGCCAACAACTGTCCAACGGCTGAATCTCATAATTGTTTCATCTTTTGCTTTTGTATTAATAACACCTTTGTAAATATCCTGTGATACAGATGATGCTGTAACCAGAAGCTGTGAATCTGCAGTTGACATGATAGCTGCAAGAATACCGCAAAGGAAAATACCACCGATAAATGGAATTGCGATATTATTACTGAAGATGCCCTTGATCATTTCGATGAAGACATTTTCTGCAGTACCACCTGTCTGTCCAAGGATTGTTCCATTTTCATTGAACAGATATGCTCTACCAAGAATACCGATTGCACATGCGAATACAAGTGAAATTGCAACCCAGACAATACCGATGACTCTTGATTTCTTTAACTCTTTTTCCGATTTTACTGACATGAATCTTGTCAGGATATGAGGCATACCACAGTAGCCAAGTCCCCATGCAAGACTGGAAATAATGGATACGAGTGTCAGATCTTTTCCACCGTCCTGTAACGGATCCATAAAGGATGCTGCACCACCGGCCACACCACTTGCTGTCAGAATATCGCCCACATTGCTGCCACCAACAATAAAATAAGCGATGATAGGAATCAGCATCAGACCAACGAGCATCAGCATACCCTGAATAAAGTCTGTAACACATACTGCTTTAAATCCACCAAGAAATGTGTATCCAAGGATAACCACTGCGCCGATTGTCAGTGCAATATGATAATCAATATTAAATACAACTGTAAAAAGTTTTCCGCCTGAAGCCAGTGCAGATGCAGTGTATACAAGGAAGAAAATTACAATTGTGACAGATGAAATTGTCAGTAAAACTTTCTTTGTATCACGAAATCTGTTCGTAAAATACTCTGGCAGTGTCAGAGAGTTATTTGCTCTGATTGTATATCTGTATAATCTTTTGGAGATGACCACCCAGTTAAATACAGTTCCGAGGAACAGTCCAACTGCGATCCAGATTTCTCCCGTTCCTGCTGCGTAGATTGCGCCTGGCAGTCCCATCAGGAGCCAGCCACTCATATCAGAAGCCTGTGCTGAAAGTGCTACGACCCAGCCTCCCATTCCTCGACCGCCAAGGAAATAATCTTCTGAATTTTTTGATGACTTGGAATACATAACGCCGACACCCAGCATCATAAGAAGATAGACGCCAAATGCAACTAATATCCATACATTGTTACTCATTCATTTACCTCTTTCTATTGTGTGATGATATGTTATTTACCTTAGATAAACTTTCCTCTTTTGCAGTTATTCTCTTCTAGATAAATATTCTAATGCCCATATTTAGGCAAATTTAGTTTATTATACCATTAAATCTTTCACTTTTCCACTATAACATGATAAAGTTGTCAACTTGTACACAATTATGTCACCCTGTATCCACTATTTGCACTGCAATCTGTATTAGAAACTATGCTGGTACATGATCTGGTCGGCCCGTTCTATCATCTCAAGAACTCGTCTCCTGAAAAAGTCTCCTGAACACCTTTCGCCCCTGTAGCGATTCCATTAAAATATTTATTTTTCATCAAGTTCTGCACATACTCTGTTTTTTCCAGTCTCTTTTGCGTGATACAGCAACTGATCCACTCTTTCATAAATCGACTGCAAATTATCGTTTTCCACTGCTGTCGTAATCCCGACACTAATTGTTACATTTCCAACCCTGTCAAAGTCATTCTTTCGTACCGTATCACAGATCAACTGTGCAATTTGTATTGCATCCTCATGTGTGGTATCCGGCAGAATGCACATGAACTCTTCTCCACCCCAGCGGCCAAGCAAATACTGTTCCCGCATCTTTTGCTTTACACAGCCTGCCAGTTTGCTAAGCACCATATCTCCTGCTTCATGTCCATAGGTATCATTGATTCCTTTAAAATTATCTATATCAAACATGACAACAGAAAGTCTACCTGCAGAATAGTCTTTGTTGACCTCATAATTTAGGATCTGTTCCGTTCTGTGACGGTTCAATAATCCTGTTAATTCATCCGTAGTTGCCAGTTTTTTTAGACTTTTATTTGATTCATTCAACTCAGTCGTGATCGCCTCCAGAAATGTAACGAGTCTTTCCTGTAAAGGAATACTGTTTTCTTCCGGAGATCTTGCTTCTAGCACTTCTTCATGCAACTCCTCAATGTTCTCATCCAGTTCGCCTTCCCGCATACCAACTGCTACCAGTGCACTATTCAGAACACCTCCACAGTCCTGGTTCGCAAGAATCTCTGAATAAGCAAAACATCCTGCCACAGAGCCACATACATTTTTAAAATATTCTATTTCCTGTTTCTCGTCATTCTTTAAGAACTTCTCGCGATTAATACATGCAAATAAAAACATTGCCTGTGTCTGAAAATCCTTCATTTTCCTGCTGGATTTCTTTGCTTCCTCTAACAGTGCTTTTGTATTACCATAGGAGAACCTGATTTTTTCACCTGTTCTTACATCCGAAGTAAAGATAATCTCTCCAGTTTGTCTTCCTTCCAGCGGTGTTCTTGCGATCAGTACATTTTTCCTTTTCATGACCAATGGAAATTCACATGTATTCGACACGAACATTTCATTGGGATCGACATGCAGATACTTTTGATAGATTGAAATAGCCGGTTTATGATCAATTTCTTCAATGCATAAGTTTCCACGCGTCTTTGTAATCTCCATTTCTTTGCCTATTGGCATCCATCCCAGACAGTATTCCGTCTGAATATGAAGATTTTTTCCTACATAGAAAATGGCAACAAGCCCTCTGTCATAGACTTGCTTTCCAAATATATACATGCCTTCCTGCGCATAATTTTTGATTCCTGCACCTGCTCCAAAGATCGGTACATGCTCAATATCCGCATTCACTTCACTCATAAAGGTATTGACATCTAATTTGGATGGGATTGCAAACAACTGAATTCCTGCAAGGTTCTCTAATTGTTGTATTCTATCGTTGAGCTTAGCCCCTGCAGCCTGACAATTCGTATCATCACAGTCATATTCTTCAACAATCACTTCTGATTCCTCAAAGAAACTTATACTAAGTACTGTCGAATCTTTCTGCTTATCACCGTTCGAAATCTCAGCAACTGTAGTCAGTCCCGCAATCATTGCTTTTGGAAGACATTTTGTAATTATTTTGATAATATATTCGATATAAGGCTGTTCACATCTGGAGGTAAATACCTGTACCAGAATGCTGGCAGCTTGCGTATAATAATCCTTCTTTGCAATCTCATTTAAAAAGGATAGAAAATCGTAACCGTCGGAAACTGTATATGTAATTTGCTTCATTTGTACACTCCTTTTCTTCACCTGTTTTATCATTCGTTGAAGCAATTGTTATATGGAACTAACAATTGATATTTTTACATTATAATACATTTCTATAGTTATCGGTATTCCTATTACAATTCTTATATCTAAATTCTTATAGTTAGGTTCTTATTTAATTCCTATATTTCAATTCTGCTATCTACATTCAGATATCAAATTTCTGGTATCCTTTCTGTCCCCTACTTCGTTTTCCTTTTCTCTTTATGGTTCTCCCATGCAAAATATCCCGTACAGATCATAATAGAGACCAGTGTTGCCAGTGGAGATGCAAAGCCCAGCTGACGCAATGATACCCCCTGCATATGGCTGAACAAAATCGTAAGCGGAATTCGAAATCCAAATGTCGCAATCATACTATGCACTAGCGAGATCAGTGATTTACCCTGTCCACTAAAATAACCATTCATACAAAATACAAAGCTGACCATAATGCAGTCGATCGAATAGGACATCAGATATAGTCCGGCAACATGTACCACCTCTACATCATTTGAGAACAGACCTGTCAGTGTTTCTGGCATGATCTGACAATACAGTGTAGCTGCCACACCAAAGCTCAGGGAATAAATGATGCCATACCGAAGGATCTTCTTTGCACGATCCGCTTTTTCCGCGCCAATATTCTGTGCTGTCATCGCAGACACAGCCGAACCAAATGCCGTAGGAGGCAACATCAGGAATATGATTATTTTTTCTACGACACCGACCGCTGCTGATGCAACCAGTCCCATCGTGTTGATAATTGTCGAAATCACCAAAAACGACACATTTACAAGGGCATCCTGCATCGCAAGTGGAAATCCCACGATCAGGATCTGTCTTACCGATGGTCCATCCAGACGAAAATGCCGTCTTTGTATTGGAAATGAGAAGCCCTTTTTGATCATGTAAATAAGCGCCGACAGAAAACTGACTGCCTGCGAGGAAACTGTTGCAATTGCAGCACCTTTTGCCCCCATATGAAATGTTCCGACCAGCAAAATGTCTACAAATATATTAATAATACAGGCAATCAGCACGAAGTAGACCGGTGTACGGGAATCCCCCAATCCCCTGAATATGCCTCCAACCGCATTATATCCAATAATAAATGGTATTCCTGCCGCACAGATGAGTATGTAATATCGTGTATATGAAATTGCTTCTGCCGGTGTCTGCATCAATGCAATGGCGCCATTTGTGGCTGCCATCATCAGCGGTGTCAGAATCACTGCAAATAAAATAAAAAGAATCGTCAGTGAACCGATCGCTTTTGCAGTTCCTTCTTCGTCTTTTCCACCTGCTTTTTTACCGATCAGAACCGTTCCTCCCATCGATATTCCTAGAATAATTCCTGTTATGGTCTGCATGACCTGGCTACCAATTGCGACGGCTGATACGCCGGATGAATCTGCAAATTTACCGACCACCAGCAAATCTGCAGCGCCATAAAGTGCCTGCAATAAGCTTGCGAATAAAAAGTGAATTGCAAATTTTAATAATGTTGTACTAATTTTACCTTCTGTCAGGTTGTTCATGTTTCTTCCTCACTTTCCTATCTCTGTCCTGCCTACAGATCCAGTTTTTCTATAGAATAAAAAAAGCTGGACAAGTCAGCAGTTTTTTTGAACTACCATCTTATCCAGCATATCAATTTATATGAAATATACCCTCCGATGAACATCACGATTATACCTTGCGTTCCGGGGTTTGTCAATTTCACATTTTATCATTTTCCAGTTTTTATTTACGCTCAAAGCATTTTATCAAATTCACTTCTATAAATGAGGAAATCTGGCAATAATTTTTAAATAGTAAGGAGTAATATGAAAAATCCCTATTTTCATGGTTGTTTATGCCAATTCAATTGACGATTTTCGTTATTTTTGCTATAATCCTTTTGTTTTAGGTTACATTTTCGGCTCGGATTTTCTGACCGAAATACCATAGAAAATAATTTATGTTTTTAGCTACTTATATCTTAATATAAATAACTAATCGCGGAATATCGCACCAGGAGGAAAATTTATGTGTGGATTTGCAGGATTTACAGGACATCTGGAGAACGGTGAACAGGTTCTTACAGATATGATGAATAAAATTATCCATAGGGGTCCCGACAGTGCCGGACAGCACATCGATGGCAAAGCTTACCTTGGATTCAGACGACTGAGCATCATCGATCTCGATAACGGAAGCCAGCCAATGTATAATGAAAATAATGACGTTGTAATCACATTTAACGGTGAAATCTACAACCATCTTGAACTTAGAGAAGAACTCGTCAAAGCAGGTCATGTATTCAAGAACCATTCTGATACAGAGGTTCTGATTCATGCCTATGAAGAATATGGCAAGGATATGCTGAACAAATTACGTGGTATGTTCGCATTTGTTATCTGGGACAGCAAGAATGAAACAATCTTTGGAGCCCGTGATTTCTTCGGTATCAAACCTTTCTACTATGCTGTTGTAGATGGTAATCTGGTATTTGCTTCAGAAATCAAGAGTATTCTCGCATACCCAGGATACAAGAAAGCAGTGAACGATACTGCACTTGAAAACTACTTAACTTTCCAGTATTCCGTACTGGATGAAACATTTTTCAAAGGCATCTACAAATTGATGCCAAGCCACTGTCTCACATTTAAAAATGGTGACCTAAAAGTTGAACGTTACTGGGAACCAAAATTTGAAGCAGATGAAAATGCTACACTTGATGAAACCGTTGAAAAGATCGATAAAGCAATGCATGATTCGATCGAGCATCATAAAATCAGTGATGTTGAAGTTGGATCATTCCTTTCCAGTGGTGTTGACTCAAGTTATGTTGCTGCAACATTTAACGGAGATAAGACATTTACGGTTGGATTTGACTACGCAAAATATAACGAAATCAACTATGCAAAAGCTCTGTCAGAAAAGATCAAGATCGATAACTACAGTAAGCTGATCACTACAGAAGAATACTGGGATGCAATTTCTCACATCCAGTATCAGATGGATGAACCACTTGCCGATCCAGCTGCTATCGCTCTTTACTTCGTAAGCCAGACTGCTGCAAAGCATGTAAAGGTTGCACTTTCCGGTGAAGGTGCTGATGAATTCTTCGGTGGATACAATATTTACCACGAACCATTCTCACTTGCACCAATTCAGAAAGTACCAAAGCCAATCAGAGTTGGTATGGCAAAACTTGCTTCTGCTATTCCATTTAAATTCAAGGGCAAGAACTTCCTGATCCGTGCCAGCAAAGACCTGGAAGAACGTTTTATTGGTAATGCATTTATGTTCAATGAAAAAGAACGTGCAAAGATCTTAAAGAACCCTACTGGTAAATTCAACCATAAGGAACTGACAAAACCTTTCTATGACAAGGTTAAGGGTCTTGATGATGTAACAAGAATGCAGTATATCGATATTAACTTCTGGCTGATCGGTGATATCTTACTGAAAGCTGATAAAATGAGTATGGCACATTCACTGGAAGTTCGTGTTCCATTCCTCGACAGAGAAGTATTTGAAGTTGCAAGACATATTCCAACAAAATACAAAGTAAACAATCAGAATACAAAATATGCTTTAAGAATGGCAGCTCACAAATATCTGCCTGATATGGTCGCTGAGAAGAAGAAGTTAGGTTTCCCAGTACCAATCCGTATCTGGTTAAAAGATGATAAATATTACAACAAGGTAAAGGCCGCATTTACAAGTGAAGCAGCTGAAAAATATTTCAATACAAAAGAAATCGTTAAATTCCTTGATGATCACAAAAATGGTAAGGCTGATAATTCAAGAAAGATCTGGACCGTTTATATGTTCCTCGTTTGGTACAACCAGTTCTTTGGAGAAGCTGCTGAAGCTTAATTATTTATAATAATCACAAAAATCACTGCCACATGAATGGCAGAAAAAAAGAAGCCACTATAGTTTTTAGCTATAGTGGCTTCTCTGATTTTACTGCCCTTTATCCTCTTTGCTTTCTTCTATCGAATTCTGTCACTCGGCAAAAGTAGTCAACGATTATTTAATATGGTTGCTTTTCTTTTTTCTATAGACTTCTGCCACTGTCAAACCTCCTGCGATCAGAATAATGAGCGAAAGATATAGAACTACATGATTTGTATCACCGGTCTTAGTTGTTGATTCTGCCTGCTCTCCGGACTCTGCATCTGTATTTTTCTGTGCGGTACCTCCAATTTCCTTTTGACCGGATGTTCCTGCTGTACTTGCTGCTGACATCTGCGTATGTCCCTGCGTTGGCATCCCCACTGCCTCTGTTGTTGTCTCCTGCTGTAATGCAGGTGTCGATTCTTGCGTCGATGTCTGGGTCGATGCTTCTGACCTCGTTGTTGCCTCAGTCGGCGTCTCTGTAGACTCCTGCGCCTGTGTCGGTGCTTCTGTCACAACGTTGGTTGGCGCCTCGGTCGATGCTTCTGGCTGTGTTGGCACCTCGGTCGGTGTCTCTGTAGACTCCTGCGTCGGTGTTGGTGCCTCTGTCGGAACATCGGTTGGTACCTCGGTCGATGTTTCTGGCTGTGTTGGCACTACTGTTGGCTCTTCTGTTGGCTCTTCTGTTGGCTTCTCACCTGCGCCTGTTACGGTAAAACTTGTCGTATAGACTCGTAATTCTCCATTAACAGTCACTCCAACAGCAACTTTATATGTTCCAGCTGCCAGTTCCGGCACTGGAATTGCACCAAAGTCGCCATTTTCTGTCTGCCCTGCATAGATCAATTTTCCCTGCAGATTGCCTGAGAGATCACTATCCTTTACATCAGGTGCATAAATTGCAATCGTCGTGTCTGCCGTGAACTCCGGCATTTTATCAACTGTTACTTCACCATTCTTAAATTTAGCATGAAATTCACCTGAAATATCCTGTGGCTCTTCTGTTGTACCAAGTCCGGTCCATGCATAGACTACTGCTTTTCCTGTTGCCTTATCAAACGTGTCCGGAAGCGTATAATCAACTGAGACTTCATTTGCACCAGTCTTAAAGTTCTTGCCATATACTTTCTTCACATAGGAATCTGTCATTCTTCCATCTTTGTCATACAGTGCAATCAAAAATGCTATTTCATCGTCATAAGCTGCATTTTTCTCTACATACAGCTTTTCAATATGTCTGTCATTTGTCTGATCTACTCCTATATTGGTAACCGTCATTATATTACCCTTTTCAATGGCAATAGGTATAGAAGCATAGACACTTTTATCCTTTGCGACTGTTGCCCTGATGTTGACTGTCTGTGGCTTTGTGAGCCCATATGACGATAGTTTGCCAGCTATGATACTAATTGTATCATCATCGACAGGAAACTGATTGTCACTGTCATACACTGCCCATGTGATCTTCGAGCTGTCCATATTCGGAATCAGAAGACCATTTCTTCTTCCTTCCACACTAAATTCCATGGAAGTGCCCGCTGCAACTGTGTTCTGGCCATCCACTGCCGCTACTTCTAGCTGTGTCGGTTCTGGATAGACTACATAGTAGTTATCTATACAGGTATCTTTATTGATGGTGATCCTGTTAAATCCTTTTGATGCCCGGAACGCCATTCCTGTTTCCCTGGTAAAGATCTGCTCCTCTGTAAGCGTTCCATCTGTGCTATATTTTCCGATCTTTAAAGACACCTCTGGATCATTTAGCATAAGTTCTATATGGTACCAGCTGTCCGATTCGATCACATAATCATTCCCATCGGAATCTGTCAGATCGCTGTATGATGAACTTCCTGTCTGACATGCCAGTTTTCCATTATGTCTGACGAGAAACAGGGAACCACCATTTGTACGGTTCATAGTCGTAAATCCGCAGTTTGCCTCAGTAAATTTGATATCCAACATAACATCAACTGTTGTATCATTGGAGAGTGTTGTCTCACCTATTGTTCCTTTTCCAAGAAAATCAGATTCTACACTCTGATAATAGGAAGAACCATCCCAGGACCCCTGTTTTACCAATGCTGCATCATTATCTGTCTTGTCTTCGCATGCATTACAAGCAATGACGCTCTCTTTTGATGGGTTCTCTATTGTTACTTTCTGATCCCCGTATACGATTCCATCTGTTGTCGAAACCCTGACGCGAATTGTCTGACCAAGTACCTGCTGTCCTACTGTAAGTACTCCATCTGTAATCGTAATATACTGATTTCCCAGCGGTCTTGCGCCTGTAGCATCATAAATGTTCCAGATATAATCCGACTTTGTAAGATCCTCTGTCACATCACTGCCATTCTTGGTTGCCTGAAATGTATATGCACTGCTATCTCCTACACGAACCTCATCTTCACCAGACACTACCGCCGCATCAAATATTTCTGCTGATGTATCAGTTTTTATGACATGGACCTCATATTCTGCATATGGATTTCCTTTTCCGGCTGCCGTAGCGACCACCTTGATATTCTGATCATCCGCATTTGCATCCACGCTCAAATGTCCCTGATCCATAGTAAAATACGCTTCTTCACCCTCTTTGATACCGCTCAGTGACCACTTGATAGATGGCTGTGTCAGTCCATCTGCTGTTTCGTTTCTAAGTGCTTCTGCCGTAAAATACAAAGATTTTCCACCCTGTACCTGGCTTCTGTCCTCCTGCTCCGTGATTTGGACCGCATCTGCATTCTCCTGAAATGCGTACTCGTTATCAATGCACACCCCACTTGAAATACGCAGATATTTTCCACTGGAGCTTCCACCTGCGGCAAAGTTCCGTAAATTCAGGTTCTCAATTGTACTTACCAGTTCTTTATTTCCATCCACATCATATTTATAGAGGCGGAATACGGTCACTGCATCCGTAACTGTCATTCGTCCTTCCAGTTCTAGTGAATACCACTGATTCAGTTCAAACTTATCATACAAGTTCTGATAACTCTTTGAGCCTGTATTGGTTCTGAATGTATATGTCCCATCTCTATTTTCTGCAACTGTGAACAACGGACCGACATTTCCACCAGACTCCTTATTTGCCACCTGCATGAGCTGATCTTTGTCCGTGTATTTAAAGTCAAGGGAAGCAAAATAATTCTTATTGAAGCTGATTCCATCCCAGCATAAATACTGGCTGTCAAGCGTATTGTACCTGCTCTTATCCCCTGCACCTTCTGTATTTCCAACAGGATCTGTATCTTCAAATTTATGATCTACGACCAGTTCGTCATAAGTTTCATCATAGGTACCACCAGCAGCAACCTGTTCCTCAGCAGATAATGTGTCTGCCTCCATATCACTGCTGCCTGCAAATATTGAAAATGGATCTGGAATCGTCGTTATTGCCAACACTACCGCTGTAAAGATTGCAATTCCACGATTTCTTACTCTAAAATTCGCCATATTTCCCCTCCAGCTGCGCATTTAATTGTTTCGTAACAAAATACCAGTGAACCAGACCAGTTACTGTGCCGTATAGGTTATGGTATAGGTATTGCTGTTCTTATCCTGCGTTGCACTGACTCCTTTGATATATCCCATGATCATAGGAATCTCAAAACAGAACTCTCCATCTACAATTGCAGGAACATCATTTGGAAGCGTGGTCTGATCATTCACATGCAGAATATTTTCACTTGGATGACACCAGAGCGTAGTACCTCCAGCATCCTGACCACCATCGATCTGTATCGTCAGCAATGGATCTTCTGGCGCTGTCTGTGTGTCATACTGATATTCAATATCTGCCCCAAGGCTCTTTAATTTGTCAAGAACTGGTATGACCGGTGCGAATACACTATTGCTCAGCCCTTCGTAGGCATATCCATGAGTAAACTTCATCTCTTCTCCATTAACAGAAATCGTGTAGTAGACTGTCTGATCATCTTCTGTTACCTTTTCTGCCTGATTCCAATCTATGGTAAATGGATCTGCCAGTGCCCCCATCGGTACCACATGCTCTGTCTCTGGTGCATTGTCAGAAAGCTGGTTCTTGTTAATCGACTGCATATCTTTCATTAACCCATTTTCCTCGGAAACCGTGCTGGAAGAAATCATTGCACTGGTCGTTATGCTGGTCGGATTACCATCTGCATCGCAAAGAGTCGCTGTCAGATTAAAATCTCCAGCCTCACGACCCGCTCTTACAAATACACGATTTGTGCCATTTTCAGCATAAACATAATCCTGTCCAAGCGTAGATACGCCATCTTTATTTCCACCAAAATAATTGGATATTCCCTGTGAACCTTCACTATTCTGAAAGCATCCGGTACCACTTCCTGAATTATATCCACCAAGAAATGTTTCATTTCCACTGTATGTGAACTGTATCTTGTCATAATTCAGTGCACAGACATTGCCATTCTGATCCAGTACCTCTACATCAAAGAATGCAATATCTGATCCATCCGCTTTCCATCCTGCATCTGCTGTCACAGGTGTCAATTTTAAAGAGTAGGCATTGTATGTTCTTTGAATATCATCAGTCGCAACTACCTGCTGTCTTGCATTATAAGCCACTGCCTTTACTGCATCACCTTTGGTTACATCAATATCATCAAATGCATATATGAAAGAACTGTCTGGTGTATCACAGGTTCCGATCAGTGTTTCCGTTCCCTGATCCACCCTGTATAATTCCACTTTTTCCACATCTGCTGAACCGACTACATATACTGTTTTCTGTGTAGGATCTCTCTTTAAGGTCTCGGATGTGTCGTACTGATAATACGTAACTCCATTAACAGTTACAGCTTCTTTATTGAAATAGTTATATGTATCTGCTGTCACCTGTGGATAGCTCCAGTGTCCAATAATGTGAACGGCCGGTTTCGTTGCCTGTGCCGTCTGCATGGCATAGAAACTCTCTTTTGTCTGTCTTACCGGGTCGACACGACCGGATGTACGACAATTCTCAGTACCTGAATTTCTTGTGTGCTGGTTAGAATCGGACCATACCAAGATTGCTGCAGCGGAATAATAATCTGTTCCCGCACTGCCACCGATCCGATTATTAAAATACGTTGCATAGGATTCTACATTTGATACGCAGAACTCCTCCTGGGTAAGATCATGAATATCGTAATTATCTGTTTTACTTCCTCCACCAAGCCATTTATTGACATAATCA
This sequence comes from uncultured bacterium, assembly GCA_905215405.1. GTDB lineage: Bacteria > Bacillota > Clostridia > Lachnospirales > Lachnospiraceae > CAJMQE01. The sequence continues at coordinate 3,892 of CAJMQE010000004.1, read as the reverse complement.
TAATCTGGAGGTGAATAGTCATCCCATACCCTTCTTGGTGCTTCCTCTCTTTCATACTCAGTCTCCATGATCGGACCATAGATTCCATTTTCGGCCATAGCTGCCTTTGCACTGGTAACGTAATGTTCCAACATGGTTCCAATATAATTGCCCTGGTAATTTACTTCACTGGCAGCCTGCGTCGATCTTGCTCCAATAAAACACATCCCTTTGGGATCGAGAAGCAATCTTAAGTCATTCATCTCATTCGCCTGCTCTGCCGTGCCAGTCTGACTGTTTCCTGTTTCCCAGAACACCACAGACGGACTGTTCCGATAGTAAATCATGACATCTCTCATGGCTTCCGTTCTCTGCGACCACTGCCTGTTCTGCGGTGCCACGCCCTCTTTATCTCCGGCCGGACATGCAAGTACCACGCCGTATCGATCTGCTGAACGAACATTAGCCGGCTTCGGTGCGACATGCATCCAGCGGATAAAATTTGCATTGGAGGATTTCAGAAGTGACATATCATAATCAGCCAACCAGTCAGTTGCTGTCCCTGCTACTGCCCACTCATCAGTCGAGCGTTGTGCATAGCCCGTCAGCCATACATTTTCATCATTGATCTCCAAGCCATCTTCCAATGAATAGCTGACTTTTCTGAATCCAGTTTCTTTTTTCTGTACATCGATGACCTTGCCATCGCTATCCTTTAAGCTCGTATATACCGTATAGAGATATGGATCATCTACACTCCAGAAACGCATTCCTTCTACACTGTATGTCGCCTGGATATGAGTAACATCCACAGTATTTACTTTGGTAAGCCCAATCCCGTTATCCTCATGGCCATCCTCATATACATCGCCCTCCACTGCTGTTTCATATACAATTCCTGCATCCTTTGCTTTTGGGACTTTCTGATTACTGCTTTCAAATGACCATTGCAGGTTTCCATTGGCATCTACCACATCAACTTGTAGGGATAAATTTTTGTCTGCATCCGATTCATTTCTTACCTCCGCATCGACTGTAATATCTGCTTTTTTGGCATTGATATCAAAATTATCCGCATAAATGTAATTTCCAGTGGTCTTCAGATTATTATAGAGTGGCAATGTCTGATATACACTTCCTGTCACATGCAGATAGGCGTTATACACCAACCCCAGCTGTACTTCATTAAAATCACTCGCGTTCCATTTATAATTAACACCATTTCTCAATGCCCATGTGGAACTGTCAAATCCTTCTGTTCCCATCGAAGAAAGAATTCCTGACGGCTTTGTTTCTGACATATATTCCGTTGCGCCTCGAGCCGTGGTACCATCTTCAGCGATTGCAATCACTGCTTCTTCTCCTGCATTTACATAGTTGGATATATCAAATCCCATGGCTGTAATACCAGCTTCGTAATATCCGACAGCTTTGCCATTGATCCAAACGTATGCAGCCTGTCGAATGCCTTCAAGTTCAAAGAACACTTTTTGAGAACCGGCAGGTACTGTAAATGTTTTTCTATATAAAAGACAACTCCTCGTAGCTCCTGTCTCTCCTACATCTTTTGCATTATGTGCAAATGCCTGTGCGGCCGTTATAGAATGTGGAATACTGACCGTTGTCCAGACATCTCCTTCGACCAGATTCCCTGCGGCATCACAGTATCCGGCTCCCTTTACTGTACTTTCATCATAATCTGTATCATAAAAGTATTTCCCCTGTGCATCCACGGAAGATGCAAGTGAATTCTGGATTGTGTTGCTTTGTGTTGGCAAAAGGAACTGCCAATCCAGATTCATATTATACGTTTGTGTGTCAGCCTCCGGTGCAGTATAGCTCTGGCCAATAGAAGCCGATGTTACTGCTACTGTACTTTCTGCTCTGGACTGTGTTGCCGGGAAGAACTGAATCACCAGCACAACTGCTAAAAATAATGAAATAAACTTTTTCACCTAAACTTAGCCCCCCTATTTGGATCCTGCAAACTATGTACTATGTCTAAAAGTTACCGTAATACTTTTTTCCACCTTCTATCATGTGAAAATTTTTATATCACCTCCCCCAGGGCATCCTGCAGAACATGGTTGCTATATTCCGTTTGCAACCAGTCTGCATCTTTGTTCGCAACAAAAAAGCAACTCGACTAACATGTTACTTACAGTTGCATAGTAACATGTTAGTTAAGTTGTTTCAATGGTACTTATTATACAATCCGCTAAAAAAATGCGGCCTAGCTATTTCTATTACTTTTGTACTATAAGTGATACACACTTTCCCCGTGGTAGATTGTCTCCAGTACTTTAATATTTGCAATCTGATCCACCTGTGTTTTTAATGGATTTCTGTCCAGTACTACCATATCTGCATATTTTCCAGGTTCCAGCGTTCCTTTATTCTTTTCTTCATAGATCTGATATGCTCCGTGAATAGTCACAGCACGCAAAGCCTCATAGACCGATACTCTTTGATCCTCACCCAGGATACGGCCTTTTTTCGTTTTACGAATCACTGCATTTTGCACTCCGAACAGAATATTGGGTTCTACGACCGGCGTATCCTGATGAAATGTACAATTGATGCCGTATTTGATTGCAGATGCAAGCGGTGAAATATGCTGTGCACGTTCTGGCCCCAGTATTGATTCATAGTGAAAGTCACCCCAGTAAAATACATGATCCAGAAAGAAACTGATCAAAATTTTATCCTGTGCAATTTTCTGCAACTGATCTTCTCTGACTGTCTGCGCATGAATCAGCACCGGTCGATAATTTTCATCGCTTTGCAGATTTTTCTGCGCCATCTCCATACAACGAATGAACTGATCAATGGCCGCATCACCATTTACATGGACATTGATCTGCCAGTGACTGGTAAGACATTCCGTAATTTTTTTGAGCAACTCCTCGTCTGACATTGCTGCAAATCCACAATAATCATTGTCCTTGCCTTCTGGAATAATATAGTAAGGTTTGGTCAGCCATGCAGTCTTGGCCTGTGGCGATCCGTCCAGCATCAACTTGCATCCTGCATATCTGACATGTCCATGATAAGCCTCTTTTTCCGGATCCGTTTTCGGCAGATGTTTGTCACAGATCGGATAATCAATATAACTTACGACATCCAATTTTAAAATTCCTCTCTTTTCTGCCTGCTCAAGCACCTCCAGATCACGTTCTGTCGATTTTCCATCCTGGGCAGTCGTAATGCCATAGGAAAGATACATATAAACACATTTTTCAAGTGCTGTAAAAATTGCTTCTGGCCCGGGCTGAACGATATTGGCTGCCTGATTTAAGAACGCATTTTCCCGTAGCAGGCCTGAATACTCATTCGTCCCTGGTATTTTAGGCATATCGCCTCCCTCCGGAACCACATAATCATCTGTAATATTACAGGCTTTTAAAGCAAGAGAATTAAATACCGCATTATGACCGGATGCATGTACACAACACATTGGACGATCTGAACATACACGATCCATATCCGCCTTTGTTGGAATTCTGCCATCCGGATAGGCAGACTCATCATATCCCATAGCCATGAACCATTCTCCTGGTGCAAGTTCCTCTTTTTTCTGCTCATATTGCAGATGCAGCTGTTCCACCAGTTCCTCTACACTATCGCAGTTTCCTTTTGGAGACGGACTTGCATTTGCAAGCATCCTGTCATAGGATGTCGATACCAGGTGTGAATGACCGTCAACAAAACCTGGTAGAATCACTGCTCCATTCATATCCTGTAATATAGCGTCTGGTGCCATCTTCATCATTTCTTCCTTTGTACCGACGGCAGCCACTCTTCCATGTTCCACAAGAATCGCTTCTGCTGACATCTTTGCTTCTGGTTCCTTTTCTTCTCCTAATATATAAGTGTAGGGTTTAGATACCCCAACAACCAGTTGGGTTCTATC